>NZ_DLJD01000047.1:60984-108595 GCF_002484085.1 Sphingobacterium sp. UBA7625 | reverse complement strand
CCAACTCTCCGCGACAAAAGTAGAAATTCTGTATAGATTTGCAAAACTTATTTTTGTAATGATGTCTTATGGTTTGAAAATGAGCTGATTTATTTTCAAAACGCTACGCCAGAATAATCTCGTGGCAGTGTTTTTTAATATTAGCCGCGATTTTGTCAATCGGTAGGTCGTCCTGGTCTATACCAAAAGGCTCCTCGATGGACTCCCCGATTAATTCCAGTGAAGCGAGTACATATAGGATGAACGGAACGGCAACAACGACAAAGTATCCGATCGAGAAAACGTAGCCTACAGGTAATGTCATCGTATAGAAGATAATGAACTTCTTGATAAATGCACTGTAGGCTAAGGGAATCGGTGTATTTTTAATCCGCTCACATGCGCCACAGACGTTGGTCATCGACACAATTTCCTCGTTGAGTATAATCAATTGGTCTCCGCTGACTATACGCTCCTTATAGAGCTGGTTTATCTTCTGAAAAATCATATTGGAAACCTGATTTGGACCATGCTTTTTGCTATCCAATGATTTAAGCTCAGGATGTTCATTTTCATCCAGCATAAACTTGGTATAGTCAGACCGTAAAAAGTCATATAGGGTCTCAGCAAAAAGCGGGATACTTTTTCGGAAGAAGCTGCGATTGACCTTGTCTTCTTCATCAAGAATCGCGTTAAGCTTATAGGCAAAAGCCCGGCTGACATTGGTTAATGTACCCCATTGTTTGCGCGCCTCCCACCAACGGTCATAAGCCGAGTTGGTCCTAAAGACCAACAATAAGGAGATAACGAAACCTAAAAGATTATGGACGATAGTGATATTCTTGACCCAGCTCCTTTCGCTCAATTTGAGGTATTCCAATTCGAGGTAAGCAATACCCCAAGAATAGATAGCGATAAAAATAAGAAAGGGAAACAGCTTTTTGAAGGTGTCTGATTTATGCAATTTGAAAGTTGCTGACAGCCAGTCTTTAGGATTGTATACGATCATATACAAAAATATAAATTGTTACGAAAATTTTGCGAGTTAATTGTGATTCCCGTAACTTCATCATCGTATGGCGCAACAGCAAACAAAACGAACAAAAACTGGGAGGAAGCAGCAGCAGTCTCGAGAGACCAGATGGATCTGGGTGATGGCAGGGATGCTTATGTTTCTCTTATGTCTTGTTGCATGGCACTATAAAGCTGGAATCATGTATTATTTCCGCGTGGCGACATCAAAAAATAAAGCGTTAACGAAGGATGCTAAATATGAGATCCGTAATATCGAAATCATGAGTAAGCATGATGATAAAGTGTTTGGTATTGATGTTTCGACTTATCAGGAAGATATAGATTGGCAGAAAGTGAATACGATCAACGATCAATTTCCAATAGATTTCGTATTTATCCGTGCGACAATGGGGGAGAAGGGGATAGACGATAAATTTAGCCGGAATTGGTCCAAAATACAAAATCGTGCAATCCTAAGGGGAGCATATCATTACTTTCGACCAAATGAAAATTCGGTTAAACAAGCCAAAAATTTCATCCGTAAGGTACAGCTTCATCCGGGGGACCTTCCGCCGGTACTGGATATCGAGGAGCATCCGAAGCGACAGTCCATGGATAGCCTTAAAGTAGGATTGAAACGTTGGCTCGAAGAGGTGGAAGTGCATTATAAAGTCAAGCCCATCCTGTATTCCGGAGATAAATTCTATAGTGATTTTTTAGAGAAAGAATTCGCGAACTATACCCTATGGATCGCGAACTATAATTTTTGGATCGAAAACCCAAAAGAGCATTGGGCATTTTGGCAATTTTCGGAAAAAGGAACAGTAACCGGTATCCGTGGAAATGTCGATCTGAATATTTACAACGGAAAAATAACGGAATTGGAAAAATTGCTTATTCCCTTTAAATAGTAAATAAGATGAACAAAGTTTTAATAACCACGATTATATGGGGTATCTTGACATGCAGTAGCGTCCTGCCCGCTCAAACAAAATCACATCTGGGACAGGAAGTGCCCCAATCTACTGTAACAGGCTTACCCGTACTTTCCCTGAAGCAATTTAAAAAATTACGTGCTCAGGGTGATGTGGTTGTATTGGACACGCGATCTGCTGATGAGTTCTTAAAAGGATTTATTCCGGGAGCGATCAACATTGGTTTTAAAGGTCCTTTTGATACCTTTTTGGCAGAAGTCATTCCGAATAGAAATCAGAAGCTTTTGCTTGTGATTGAGCAGGAGGATCATATGGCAGTGGGGGAACGTCTGGTGCAATTAGGGTATACTGCGGCGATTGGTGTATTGGACGGTGGCATGGAGCGCTGGAAAGAGCGAGAAACGGTAGATTCGGTTGTTAACCTGACAGCACAGAAATTTGGAGAAAGATCAGATCCAGGTCATATTGTTGACGTACGGACGGAGAAAGAATTTGATAAAGGACATATTGACAATGCAATGAACATTCCGTTGTCGGATTTCGCTAATTTTGGTAACACGCTGAAAAAAGATGGCACACAGTTGTATGTGCATTGTCAGTCAGGCTATCGCAGTGCGGTCGCCGTGTCTATCTTGCGTGCAAAGGGATTTAAAAATGTGTGCAATATTCAGGGTGGATATAAGGCATTGAAAGATGAAATAAAGGAGAATTAATAATGGCAACTTTTGACCAGATTATTCAATCAAATTCGCTGGTTTTAGTGGATTTTTTTGCGACATGGTGCGGTCCATGCCAGACGATGGCGCCGGTATTACAGGATGTGAAGGAATTTTATCAGGAAGATCTTTCCATCATAAAGATTGATGTGGATAAAAATCCGAAAATCGCTTCCATTTATAAAGTAAGTGGTGTGCCTACATTTATCTTATTTAAAAATGGTCAACAAGTGTGGCGCCAAAGCGGGATGATCCCAAAAATGGAATTGCATAAGCTGATAGACCAAGCGAAGTAAATCGGTGGGCTAAAAAAATAAGGCGTTCAATCAAATTGAACGCCTTATTTTTTTTAAATGATTCTCTGATTTTAATAGGTAGTGTTATATCGCACTAAATATTAAAATTCATCATCATCATCGAAGTCATCCAATCCTTCAATTTCAGGGATTTCGAAATCATCGTTATCGAAATCATCTTCATCGTCATCAGGTCCATTGAAAGATGCGAATTTTACTTCTTCAAGATCTTCGGTAGCTAATATTGCCGTGTTCATAAAATAATACTTTATTGTTTCTTATTCAATGTTGTAAAATTAGAGAAGAAAACTATTTTTTAAAACTTTTTTTAAAAAAAATATTGGTATTTATTTTTCTGTTAATCAGTATGTTGGATTGTTTTTTGAAAATAAAAATTTATTTTATTTTATTTACTCATTTGTTTCGCCAATTGCGTTGTCTTCTGTGACGATATCTTTTAGCTGCGGAAGATCGCGAACGCCATTGATTCCGAAATGATCCATAAACTGTTGGCTGGTCGCATACAGCAATGGTTTACCAATTGTATCGGCTTTTCCGGCTATTTTGATCAGTTTCTTTTCTAAAAGTCTCTGGATAGAATAGTCGCAGCTGACCCCTCTGATCTGTTCGATCTCAAGCTTTGTAATCGGCTGTCTGTAGGCGATGATGGCAAGTGTTTCAAGTGCCGACTGACTGAGCTTACGTTTGTTGTTGTGATTTTGCAATTGCTGTATTGCCTCATGATAAACTGCTTTGGTCAAAAACTGATAAGCATTATTGATATACCGTAATTCCAGAACATGCTCTTCATCCCGATATTTATCTTCGATCTTTTTAATCAATTCACGCAGTTCCTCTCTGGATACTTCAATGGCAAGTGCCTCCTGCAAGATCTGTTTGATATCCGCAAGATCTATTCCTTCCGCAGAAGCAAAAATAATTGCTTCAATATTTCTGATAACGTCTTTCAATGTCGGGTATTAATAGTTAATGACTTGCTCGACCATGTGAGCAGGCAGTTCTCTAAAATCATATTTTTGTGTTCTCAGCTGTGGGGCAAAGCCTGCTTCCAAAATCGCTTCCTGTATAGATTTAGAAGTGAATCGATGGGGAGCACCGGCTGCCGAAACAACATTTTCTTCAATCATGATGGATCCAAAATCGTTGGCTCCGGCATGCAGGCACAACTGCGCTGTACGTTTTCCAACTGTAAGCCAAGATGCTTGAATATTTTTAATATTGGGCAGCATAATTCTGCTCAAGGCAATCATACGGATATACTCTTCTCCCGTCACATCATTGGTAATGCCGCGTAATCTTTTCAGTAACGTACCGTCATCTTGGAAAGGCCATGGAATAAAAGCAATAAAGCCATACGAATCCTGTGGTTTTTCATCTTGTACTTCTCTGATCCAGACCAAATGCTCGAATCGTTCTTCGATGGTTTCGATATGGCCAAACATCATGGTGGCAGAAGTAGGCAAATTGATCTTATGCGCGGCACGCATCACATCAAGCCATTCTTTGCCACCACATTTTCCTTTGGATATCAAACGGCGGACGCGGTCATTGAGGATTTCTGCTCCGGCTCCGGGCAACGAATCTAACCCCGCCTCTTTCAGCTGCGTCAATACGTCGATATGACTCATATGCTCTAACTTGGAAATATGTGCGATTTCGGGCGGACCGAGTGAATGTAGTTTTAAGTTAGGGTAAAGCTCCTTTAATTGCCTATATAAATTTTTGTAAAATTCAATACCCAAATCAGGATGGTGGCCGCCTTGTAACAGGAGTTGATCTCCGCCATATTTAAAGGTCTCTTCAATCTTCTGTTTGTAGCTCTCAATATCGGTGATGTAACTGTCTTCGTGACCCGGACGACGGAAGAAATTGCAAAATTTGCAATTTGCAACACAGACGTTGGTCGTATTGACATTCCTGTCGATCTGCCAGGTTACCTTGCCGTGTGGTACTTGTATCTTACGCAATTCATTGGCTACGAAAGTCAAATCAGCTGTCGGTGCATTTTGATATAAAAAAACACCTTCTTCCTTGGAAAGGAACTCAAATCGGAGCGCCCGTTCTAATAAACTACTTACATTCATCAGAACAAATATAAGTACCTTTTAGCGTATTTAAATGTATTTGGCGAATATTTGACATTCAGGCTTGATATAAGGAGAAACCGGATCAAAGAAAACCCATGAGTCCTCTTTTGTAACAAAAGTATAGCGGTAAGACTTAGTGTATTAATTACAATAACTTGATTTATAGTGGTTTGTAATTTAATTAAGATTTTTCTTTTTTTTTACATTTATTATTCTTTACATTTATTTAACAGATTTTAACATTTCTACGAATAACCAAACTAAAGGAAAAAATGATAACCAAAGGGCTCGCTGCCTGAAACAATGCATATTGTTTCCGCTAGAGCAGAATGACCAATAACTTAACAACCAATATCAAATTAAAAACAAACAGAGAAATAAACATAAATTTTTTTAAACCACCTATTTATAAAATTATGATGAAAAAAACGGACCAAAAACGCTGTTTTGATCTCATATTGGGCCAAAAGTTCAATAAGAGTTTTCTGCTTATGAGTTCTCTTCTCATTGCAGGAGGAATGACCGCTCAAGTGTCAGCCAATGGAGTAGTTGCCCATGGCAGAATTGAAGTCGTTTCGTTAACGAAATCCAAAGGGTTACAAGAAATACCCATTAAAGGTGTGGTGAAGGACGCCACTACCGGCCAGGCCATCACGGGTGTCTCCGTTAAGATCAAGGGAACCAGCAAAGGTACATCAACAGATGCGGACGGCGCATTTACGATCCAGGGGAAGGTCGGTGATGTATTGGTTGTGAGCTACATCGGTTACACAAGCTCCGAAGTTACGGTCACGGGAAAGGCTGATTTGACGATTTCGTTAAATTCTGCAGAAGATGCTCTCGAAGAAGTTGTTGTAACGGGTTACTCCGCTCAACGAAAGAAAGATTTGACTGGTGCTGTTGCTGTTGTTAACGTTAAAGAGCTTAAAACTACACCTGCTGCCAGTGCTGTTGAATCATTACAAGGACGAGCGACAGGGGTTCAGATTGTCGTGGATGGCGCGCCAGGATCAACTCCACAAATTAAGATTCGGGGTTATAGTACAATTAACAACAATGAACCGCTTTATATTATCGATGGTGTTCCTTATGAAGGAAAGTTAAGCTGGCTTAATCAAAGTGATATAGAATCCATGCAGGTGCTGAAAGATGCTTCCGCAGCTTCTATTTATGGTTCACGGGCGAATAACGGTGTTGTTATCATTACCACAAAGATCGGAAAGGAAGGAAAACCTCAATTTAACCTTGATTCATATTATGGTGTACAAGTACCTAATAGCTCACGCTTTCCAAAAATGTTGTCTCCACAACAAACGTTGGATATCGAAAATAGACTGAACGGTGAAAATAAAAAATTACCGGATTATCTGATAAACGGTCCTAAAGTAGGGGGGAAAGACCAGATTACTGATGCTGATATCGACATGTCAAAGTATAAGTATGACGCAAGTAGTCGCGCTGATTTTTTCCAGATAACAAAAGCAAATAAAGCGGGTACCAATTGGTTTGACGCATTGTCCCAAAACGCGCCGACACAATCACATCAATTAAGTGTGCTTGGTGGAGGTGAGAATGCTTCATATGCGATTTCTGGAGGTTATCTTAAGCAGAAAGGTACTATTATCCATACGGGCTTTGAAAAATATAATCTTCGCTCAAATACACGGTTTTCCGCCTTCAATAATAAGTTGCGTTTCGGAGAAAACATGCAATATAGTTTTACGGAAGGTTTTGGGGTAGGGGTAAATACCAATACAGCGGGTGACTACATTGGCGAAGGAAGTGCACTTGGTTTTGCTTATCGTATCCATAATATTATCCCAGTATATGATATGGGCGGAAATTTTGCTGGCTCTGTTGGGGGGCAATTTGGTAACGGAGAAAACCCTGTTGCTATTGCATATCGTGCAAAAGACAACAAGAACAAAAGCAATATGTTTTTCGGAAACGTATTTGGTGAGTATGATATTTTCTCTGGACTAACTTTTCGTAGTAGTTTTGGTATGAAGTATGAAAACTATAACGGTATTTCATATACTTACCCGAACCCTGAATTTACGGAAGGAAGTTTCAATAATGGAATTAATGAATTCTTTGGCTTAAATAAAGAATGGACCTGGACCAATACATTAAATTATAAGGCAACATTTGAAGATCACACTTTAGCTATTTTAGCTGGTACAGAGGCAATCCAAAATAGAAATAGACAGATCAGGGGTAAAGGAAATGGGTTCTTTACGATGTCAACCCTTGATTACCTTTATTTGGATGCAGCATCAACGGGTCGTGTGAGTGAAGGTGGTGGATCTGTAGGTTCATTATTCTCTATTTTTGGAAAAGTTGACTATTCGTTCAAAGACAGGTATATCTTAAGCGCTACTGTACGCCGGGATGGATCGTCTAATTTTGGTCCGAACAATAAGTACGGAACTTTCCCTGGCGCCAGTGCGGCTTGGCGCTTGTCACAAGAGGAATTCATGAAAAATATATCATGGCTTTCTGATCTGAAAATCAGGGCTGGTTACGGGGTTACGGGTAATCAACGTATCCCTGCCAATCAATATTTAGATCGTTATCAGGTTGCGGTCAATTCGTCATCCTACCCAATAGACGGAAGCCTGACATCAGGAATGTGGCATAATGCCTATAGCAATCCGGATGTAAAATGGGAACAGGTGTCTGCGTTGAACCTTGGTTTAGATTTTACCTTATTGCAAGGTGATTTCGATGGATCCTTTGATTGGTACAATAAAAAGACGAAAGATATGTTGTATCTGCTTCCTTTACCAGCGGTTGCCGCTGGACGCGCCGGGTCACCATATGTCAATATTGGAGATATGCAAAATAAGGGGATAGAATTATCCTTAAATTACCATTATGGTAGACGTCAGCAGAGTGCATTTACTTTGGATGTTTCTGGTACTATTTCACGCAATGTGAATAAGATCGTATCATTGGCACCGTCCGTAAGTCAACAGGTGTACGGAAGCTTTAGAAGTATGGAAACTTCCATACTTAAACCAGGCGAAGCTATAGGTGCATTCTACGGTTATAAGGTAATCGGAATCTATTCTGAAGCGGATATGGCCAATACAGCTGTTGCTAAGTACGAAGATGGGAAGTCAAGGGCCGGAGCGCTTAAATTTGAGGATGTTAATGGTGATGGTAAAATAGATGCTGCAGACCGTACGATAATTGGAAGTCCTCATCCTGATTTTGTCTATTCATTCAACATCAATGCAGGTTATAAGAATTTTGATTTTATGGCTTATTTCTATGGTTCAAAAGGAAACCAAAACTATGAAGCTACAAGATATTTCACTGATTTTGGCGTGTTTAGAGGACAGAAAAGTGAACGCGTATTGGATGCATGGGACCAAAAGACAAATCCTTCAAGTATGATACCTTCTCAGGTAAACAATGCCTCAGCTTATGAATATGCTTCTTCAAGTTATTATGTTCAGGACGCAAGTTTCTTAAAGTTAAAAAACCTTCAAGTCGGGTATAATTTTAATACAAATAAGGTTTTTGGCAATAATACAAGTATATCGAAATTGAGAGCTTATATAGGAGTTACGAATTTATTCACCATTACGAAATATCAAGGTCTAGATCCTGAAGTGAGTGCTACGCCATCAACGTATTCCGCATTGGGTGTTGACTTTGGCGTATATCCTCAGGCGCGTCAGTACATGCTAGGTGTGAGTCTTGGATTTTAGAAATGGAACGATTAAGATAAAATTTGATTGAAATGAAAAAAAGAAATATAATTACAGTTCTAGGTATATCATTGATGTTATTGAGCTCATGTGGTAAGTCTTTTCTAGAAAGGGACCCCCAGGCCGAGTTGCCTGAGTCACAGATCATCAATGCAAAAGGGGTCGAAGCGTCTTTGATAGGTGCTTATGGAATCCTGAATGGCAATGTGAATGGTACTTGGGGAAACTATTCTTCAGCTCCGAGTCAATGGCTGTTTGGTGAAGTAGCTGCAGATAATGCACATAAAGGCTCTGAAGCGACCGATCAGCCTAATATGAATATGATCGAATTTCATACGCCAAATAGCTCTAATGATAATCTGAGCCAAATGTGGGAAGTTTATTACGAAGGGGTATTACGTGCCAATAATACGTTGCGCATTCTGAAAATGGATCAGGCTAGTGGAAAAACGGTTACTGCCTCGCGAGCCAAAGAAATAGAAGCCGAGGCAAAAGTGTTACGCGCACATTATTACTTCTTTCTGTGGCGAGTGTTTAAAAATCTGGCTTATGTCGACGAAAATACTCCACTTGATGAGGCGAAAACAAAGCCAAACACAGACGATGTAATGCCCAAAATTATCGATGACCTGAAATTTGGAATTGATAACCTGCCAGCGGAAAAAATAAATAAACAATCAGGACGCATGGATAAAGGCATCGCGCAGGCTTACCTGGGTAAAGTGTACCTATACCAAAAAAAGTATGCTGATGCATTAGTATTATTTAAAGCTGTCATCGGAAGTAAGGATATTCGTACCATGCCTTATCAAAATAACTTCGATGTACTTACAAAAGACGGCCCAGAAGCACTTTTAGTATCAAAGCATGTTATTAATCCGGATGGAAGCGGTGACAATGCCAATGTTGGGGATATGTTGTCGGGATTGAACGGAAATAATCCAGTAGGCTGTTGCGGATTTTATCAACCAACGATTGATTTGGTGAACGCTTATAAAGTAGACGCAAAAGGTTTACCGTTGTTAGATACCTATCGCAATAATCCCTATAAGTCTGACTTTGGTTTGTCTGCTGCAGATAAAGAAAAATATAAATTAGATGTGACTTTGCATTTTGATCCTCGTTTGGATTATACGGTAGGTCGTAGAGGTGTACATTTCTATGATTATGGTGTAATGCCCGGAGATGCCTGGATCCGTGAAGTAGGTTCAGCCGGACCTTTTGTAGGAATAAAAACGATGATCCCAAAAAGCCTACACAGCGGCCATACAGCGGCAGGAGCGGCATATATAACTGACTTGGATGTAAATATTATCCGCTTAGCTGATGTTATTCTTATGGCCGCAGAATGTGAGGTTGAACTTGGGGATTTAGATGGTGCTTTAAAATCTGTAAACGCCATTCGTGAAAGGGCGTCCAAGTTGCCTCCAAAACTGACAGGTGACAATGTTCCTGCAGCCGTTTATGACGTAAAACCTTATCCGTCTTTTCCAGATCAAAATTTTGCACGTAAGGCTGTGCGTTTTGAACGTCGTCTTGAACTAGCGATGGAGGGGCACCGATTCTATGATTTAGTAAGATGGGGCCAAGCAAAAACTGTTTTGGAAAGTTACGCTGATTTTGAGGGAGGTTTTATGGCGCGGTATAAAGGTTTAAACTTTAAGCCTCAAAATGAATATCTGCCAATTCCACAAGCTCAAATTGATCGAAGTGGTGGCGCCTTAAAACAAAACCCGGGCTACTAATAGTTGATTAAATAATGCAAAAGGAGGAATTAATTCCTCCTTTTGCCGTTTTTAGCAATTTGTATCTGAATTTTGGCAATAGGAGAAAAGGAGTTGCTGCTCTTTTTTGTATGTTTGAACCAATGAAAAAATTTCTGCGCGCGATATTACTGCTTTGGCTTGTCCTATTTTCTACCCGCATAGTAAAGTCACAAGATTTTGAAGACGTCTACCGGATGCTTCAGGAATCCAAAATATTGAATGACCATTTTTATGGATTTTCATTATATGATTTAACGGCAAATAAGTTTGTCATGGATGTCAATGGCAATAAACATTTTACACCAGCTTCGAATACTAAAATGTACACGACTTATGCCGCACTGGAGCTTTTGGGAGATTCCATACCCGGGTTGGAGTACGTCGAACGCGGGGATTCTTTATTGATCTGGGGTACTGGGGATCCAACTTTTTTGCATAATCGGCTGGATACACGGGTGGTCTATAATTTTTTGAAAAAAACGAATAAGACCATCTACGTGGTGCCGGGGACGATGAAAAATAAGTTCTATGCCCATGGTTGGGCTATGGAAGATTTTGAGGCATACTATCAGCCTGAAATAAGTACCTTCCCGATCTATGGAAATGTGGTTACTTTTCGTCAAAAGGGATACAACCATTTAAACACGTCTCCGATGGTTTTTCAAAAGGATCTGGATTTTTTACCGGAACCTAAATCGGGTGACTTTGAACTTTCACGCTCGTTTCGGAGCAATACTTTCTGGATGTCAAAACGCCCTGTTCCAAATGATTACGTCAATGAGGTGCCTTTTATCTATTCCGATAGTTTATTTGTGAAATTACTGTCGGATACATTGGGGAGGGAAGTAAATCTAATAGCTTATAAAAAGCCGAATGATACAAAAATAGTGTACTCTGGAGAGACCAGAAATCTTATCCGGGAAATGATGCTGCCTAGTGATAATTTTATTGCTGAGCAATTTTTGATCATGTGCTCGTGGAAACAATTTGGCCAGTTCGATACCTATCTGGTTCGGGATTGGATGAAAAATAAGGTCTACACCTTTTTTTCGGATGAAGTCGCGATTTTCGATGGGTCGGGATTATCTTCGTATAACAAAGTCACGCCACAGAATAATATTGATCTTCTGGTTCTTTTGAAGAATAAGATACCTGATGAGCAGCTGCGTTTTCGAATTTTTCCCGCAGGTGGAGTGGATGGTACATTGAAACGAACCTACAGTAAAGACCAAGGCGTACCTTTTGTATTCGCAAAAACCGGAACAATCACGTCAGTGTATAATCAAAGTGGTTATCTGATCACAAGATCTGGGCGCCGGCTTGCTTTCTCTTTTATGAATAATAATTATATTGATGATCGAGCAGCTGCAATTCGTAAAGAAATGGCTAAAATAATTACTTATATTCGTCAAACTTATTAAGCCAATTTAAATGGAAGCAATTGCAAAAAACAATAAAAAACTGATTCGTTCCTGGGCGATGTTTGATTGGGCCAATTCCGCTTACAACCTTGTTATTACCTCCACTATTTTTCCGGTATACTATACCGCAATAACGACGACAAAAGAGCATGGGGATGTGGTTAATTTCTTTGGTTTCGAGATTGTCAATACAGCGCTTTCCAATTTTTCACTGGCTGCAGCCTATCTATTGATGTCATTTTCTTTGCCTTTTATATCATCCTATGCAGATGCGAAGGGTTTAAAGAAACAGATCATGAAACTCTTTACCTATGTTGGTGCAATCGCATGTATGTGTCTGTTTTTCTTTAAGCTCGAAACGTTGGAGATTGGTATTGTCTGTTTTGCTTTGGCTGCAATGGGCTATATTGGCGGTGTGTTGTTCAATAATTCATACCTGCCCCTGTTAGCGACGGTAGATCAGCAGGACCGTGTGAGCGCACAGGGCTTTGCTTTTGGCTATATCGGTTGTGTAACTTTACAGATTCTTTGTTTTATCGTGGTCCTGAAGCCGGAATGGTTTGGAATTACCGATCCATCGCTGCCAGCGCGGATATCTTTTCTGATGGTAGGGTTGTGGTGGTTGGGATTCTCCATGATCCCATTTAAGCATTTACCTAAAATTGAACCCACGGGCAATAATTTAGGGAAAAGTTTTGTACAGAATGTGCGGGACGAATTTAACCACGTGATCCATGAAATCAAAGGCATCCCTGAGATTAAACAGTTTTTGCCCGCTTTTTTCTTTTATGCGATCGGGGTGCAGACACTGATGATTGTCGCCTCATCATTTGGTGAAAAAATTCTTCATCTTGGTGCCGAACGACTCATTGCAACCATTCTTTTAATCCAGCTTGTCGCAATTTTAGGAGCTTTTTTGATGTCCTATTTATCAAAGCTTTTTGGAAATATTAAAGTGTTGATCGTCGTTGTGATGATTTGGATCTCAATTTGTATTGCCGCATTTTATCTGTCCACTCCGATGCAATTTTATATTATTGCCGCATTGGTCGGTCTGGTCATGGGGGGAATACAGTCCTTGTCGAGATCAACGTACTCTAAACTGATCCCAACGGATATCAAGGATACGACGGCCTTTTTCTCTTTTTATGATGTTACAGAAAAAGTGGCAATCGTCATCGGTCTGTTCTCCTTTGGCCTGATTGAACAGATCACACACAATATTCGTTATTCTGCACTGGTACTTTCTTTATTTTTTGTAATTGGATTGTTACTTTTGGTACGGATATTAATATCCAATAAATCTTAATTTTATTGATTGAATTAAATATGAAGGTAGAACTTTTTGTTCCTTGTTTTATAGATCAGCTTTATCCGGAGACCGCTTTTAATACGATTCGTTTATTGGAAAAAGTAGGTTGTGAAGTGCTTTATAACCCCGATCAGACCTGTTGTGGACAGCCTGCATATAATGCTGGTTTTTGGGATGATGCAAAGCAGGTAGGAAAGAAGTTTCTAGAAGATTTTTCGGGCGATCATGTCATTATTTCTCCTTCGGCTTCCTGTACCGGTATGGTCAGAAATAGTTATAGCGACCTGTTCGCGAATTCGGCCGATTCTCACCAATGCCATAAAATACAACAGCAGGTCATGGAGATTTCCGATTTTTTGGTCAATGTGCTGAAAAAGGATTATTTCGGAGCTGAGTTGGAGGGTGTTGGGGTATATCATGACTCTTGTTCGGCCCTGCGTGAATGCAAGATCAAGGATGAACCCCGGAAGTTGCTGAGCAAGGTGCTGGGATTGGAAATGCTGGAAGTAAAGGACAGTGAAACCTGTTGTGGTTTTGGTGGAAGTTTTGCCGTTAAGTTTGAAGGGATATCGGCCGCCATGGCAGAACAAAAAGTCAGAAATGCCATGGCATTGAATGCAGACTATATTATTTCGACGGATTCGTCCTGCTTGTTGCAGCTGCAAGCTTATATTGATAAACATAAATTACCTATCCAGACCATGCACCTTGTGGATGTACTGACCACTGGCTGGGGAAATATATAAATAACACACTTTAAATCTAAACACATGAATTCTAGAAGAGATTTTCTTAAAAACCTTGCATTAGCCTCTGCCGGTATAGCATTGGCTCCATCGCTGGAGAGTTTTGCCGCAGCAAAGAAAGATTGGTTTGACATTTCCTTAGCAGAATGGTCATTGCATAAAACATTGTTTAAGGGTGATTTGAACAATTTGGACTTTCCGGTCGTAGCGGCTAAAAAATATGGTATTTATGGTGTAGAGTATGTCAATCAGTTCTTTAAAGACAAGGCTAATGACAACAATTATCTGACTGAACTCAACATGCGCGCAAAAGATAATGGTGTAAGAAATGTCTTGATTATGATTGATGGTGAGGGAAATCTAGGTGATGAAGATGAAACCAAAAGAAAGCAGGCTGTACAAAATCACTATAAATGGATTTCTGCAGCGAACTTTTTGGGCTGTCATGCCATCCGTGTAAATGCTGCCGGCAAGGGAACTCCCGATGAGGTTAGCAAGCGTGTGGTGGAGAGTCTGACAACCTTGTCTGATATCGGAAAAAAAGCAGGTATTAGTATCATCGTGGAAAATCACGGCGGTATTTCTTCACATGGCGACTGGTTGGCCAAAACTTTAAAAGCTGTAGGAAGCAAATATTGTGGAAGCTTACCTGATTTTGGTAATTTCTATGAATACGACCGTTACCAGGGGGTAACTGACTTGATGCCTTATGCGCATGGGGTCAGTGCCAAAACACATGATTTTGATGCTAATGGTAATGAAACCCAGATCGACTATGAACGCATGCTAAAGATCGTGAAAAAAGCAAAATTCAAAGGATATGTGGGCATTGAATATGAAGGAAGTAAATTAAGTGAAGAAGAAGGAATCTTCGCAACTAAAAAATTATTGGAGCGCTTGCGTCCATTGATCTAATATAAAAACACAAAGTTCTTTTCATGCATTTGAAAAGAACTTTGCTTTTAAAAAGAGTCTTTTCCTTGAACGGATAGACCCTTTTAAATTAAATCTAGATTTTTGTCCATATTTAACTTGTAAACTGATTCGGTTGCCGGATGTGTTGTAACAGCCCTCTTAACTTAACATAGCGTAATTTGGCTGGCTAAAAATGGATAAGCTGAAATCGCACTACCTGAAATTGAAAAATAACGATTAGAAAACATGAATTTTGAAAAAGATGCTGTTCTGGAATCTCATTTAAATAAAGTGGGCGCTGAACAAGTGTTGGTGAAAGGACATCCTGCAGGATTATTTGTCTTGTTTTTTACGGAGATGTGGGAACGTTTCAGCTACTATGGCATGCGAGCGCTATTGGTAAACTTTTTGGTTTCCACCATTGCTCAACATGGCTGGGGCTGGACAAATTCGGAAGCAATGAAACTGTATGGTCTATATACAGGGATGGTGTTTTTAACGCCCTTGTTTGGTGGAATTATAGCAGATCGGCTGACTGGCTATAAAAAATCCATTATGGTAGGCGCGATCATCATGACCCTCGGTCATATTTCGATGGCCATGGAGGGATTCAACAAAAATTTCTTTCTCGCGGGATTGGTACTTATCGTTCTGGGAAATGGTCTGTTCAAACCCAATATTTCTTCGATGGTGGGTAAACTTTATCCCGATAGGGGCGGGAAAAAAGATGCCGGATATACGATCTTCTACATGGGGATCAACGGTGGTGCTTTCCTGGGAATGATGTTGTGCGGTTATATTGGGGAGAAAATAGGCTGGCATTATGGTTTTGGACTTGCTGGGATATTTATGTTTCTGGGCATGTTGCAGTTTTACTTTGCACAGCGCATTTTTGGAAAAATAGGAGATACGCCAGAAAAAGAAAACACTGTTTCGGAGGAACTGAATCCCGATGATGAACATCCGAAACATATTGTACGTGACCGGTTGTTGGTCATTGCGATTTTCATGTTTTCAAGTATTGTATTCCACTTGGCTTTTGAACAGGCCGGAGGCTCAATGACCATATTCGCCAAAAATTACACCCAGCGTGTATTGAGCGGAGAGGCTGCTACCATTTTTAAATGGGCGGATTTTGCATTAACGATTGTGCCCATTGTCGTGATTACTGCTGTATTGTTTGTCTTGGCGAAAAAGATAATTCGTAAATATCCCTTAATTATTCTTTTCTCCAGTATTTCATTTGTGATTATCTGGTCTTTGTGCCTATGGAAGGTCTATCGCGAATACCATGGTATGAATTCAGAAGTGACAGTTTCTTGGTTCCCCATGCTCAATTCTTTCTTTATTATTACACTGGCCACTTCTTTTAGCAAGATCTGGGAGCGCGTCTGGAACCCGTCGGGGCCAATTAAGTTTGCCATGGGCTTGACCTTGGTGGGGGTTGGATTTGCTGCCCTTTCCATAGGGAGTGCCGAGATTCCAACGGGAGCGAAGACGGCTTCGGTCAGTATGATCTGGTTGGTGTTGGCCTATTTTTTCCATACAGTTGGTGAGCTGTGCATTGGCCCCGTGGGCTTGTCTTATGTAAGTAAATTGTCGCCAAAGAAATTCTTGGGACTGCTATTTGGCTTCTGGTTTTGCGCCAATGCCATCGCTAATTTTATCGGTGGATTTATTGGTTCTTACATTGATAAGATAACCGAATCACATTCCATGTCATTTTTCTTTGCGGTGTTTACCGTGATACCCATGATAGCGGCTGTATTTCTGCTGCTTGGTAATAAAAAAATAAAAAAGATGATGCATGGAATTGACTAATTCATAGAAAAATAGTGTATCTTCATGCGATTTTTATCAAATTAAAAACAAAACCTGAGTTATAAAACAATTATTGAAATTATATGAATCAAGAAAAAGATCAAGTTCTTGTAGCACATCTGGCCAAGCAGGGGATAGATGACAAGATGGTAAATGGGCATCCTGCCGGACTATTTGTGCTATTCTTTACCGAGATGTGGGAGCGTTTTAGCTATTATGGCATGCGTGCGCTGTTGGTTAATTTTCTCATCTCGACCATTGCGCAACATGGATGGCAATGGACGAATGCAGAGGCGATGAAACTATACGGATTGTATACATTTGCTGTTTATCTCACACCGCTTTTTGGCGGAATGATTGCCGACCGGTTGACAGGATATAAGAAAGCGATTTTAATAGGCGCTTTGATCATGACCCTCGGGCATGCATCCATGGCGCTGGAAGGCGCTTCGAAGGGTTTCTTTTTTCTTGGTCTTATTTTGATGATCTTAGGCAACGGTATGTTTAAACCGAATATATCATCGATGGTAGGTAAACTATACCCGGATACAAGTCCGAAAAAAGATGCAGGCTATACGATCTTTTACATGGGGATCAATGGTGGTGCATTTCTGGGGATGCTCCTTTGCGGTTATATCGGTGAGAAAATCGGTTGGCATTATGGCTTTGGATTAGCAGGTGTATTTATGTTCTTCGGAATGGTTCAGTTCTACTTTGGTCAGCGTATTTTCGGAATTATAGGTGAGACACCTAAAGTAATTCAAGCTGATCACGACAAAAAAGTGAATGCTCACGAAGACGAGGAGGAAGAAACGCCCGCACATATCGTGCGCGACCGTCTGATCGTCGTTGCTGTTTTAATGATCGCGAGTATCGTATTTTTCCTGGCTTTTGAACAGGCGGGAGGATCCATGACAATATTTGCCAAGGATTATACGCAACGGCTGTTGAGTGGTAGTATGGCTTCAGGTTTTCGCTGGCTGGATGCCGCACTGACGATATTTCCTATTGTGGTGATTACAGGAGTGCTTGTTTCGTTGGCAAAAAAGATTTATTCAAAGTATCCTTTGACGATCATATTTACGGGAATTTCATTTGCTATCATTTGGATTCTATGTATCTGGAAAGTACATCGTGAATTTACAGCAGTGAATACTGAGGTAACAGTATCTTGGTTCCAAATTTTAAATTCCTTCTTTATCATTACACTTGCATCAAGCTTTAGTAAGTTCTGGGAGAAAGTCTGGAACCCATCGGGACCGATTAAATTTGCCTTGGGACTGATCTTGGTCGGTATTGGTTTTGCTGCATTATCTTACGGGAGTCTCTCCATTCCCCAGGGAGCTAAGACAGCTTCTGTAAGTATGATCTGGTTGATATTGGCTTATTTCTTCCATACCAGCGGCGAATTGTGCCTGTCGCCTGTGGGACTTTCTTATGTGAGTAAATTATCTCCGAAAAAGTTTTTGGGACTGCTATTTGGCTTCTGGTTCTGTGCATCTGCCATCGCAAATCTTATCGGTGGGTTTCTAGGTGCATATATAGACAATATTACGGAGACTCATTCAATGTCTTATTTCTTCGGGATTTTTACGATTGTACCCTGTATTGCTGCATTGATTTTGATCGTGTTGAATCCGATCTTGAAAAAGATGATGCACGGCATTAACTAAGATGTCCGTCATAATATTATAGTAACGACAGAGGGCCGATCATTTATGATCGGCCCTTATGTATTAATGGAATGGATAGATTCCTTGTTACTCCTCAATTTTTAATAATAGCTTATCTATTCGGTTGCCATCCATATCCAATACTTCAAAAATCATATTTTTGAAACGTACGCGTTCGCCTTCTTCTGGTACGTGATCCAACAGCAGGAAAACCAATCCGCCGACTGTAGTGACGTTATTAATGTCATCTTCATCTTCTTCGGAAAGTCCTATTTCAAATTCATCCAGGAGGTCCTCAATCTGATATTGCCCGTCCACGACATAATCCCCGCTGTCCAGTTGACGGATGGTCGGGCGTACACTGATATCGCTTTCGGTGATGTTGCCAACGAGATCGCCTACGATATCACGTAACGTTATGATACCCTGTAGCGAACCGTATTCGTCAATCACAACAGCCTGGTGTACCCGAGATGTTCGTAAGGTATTCATGATGCTGTAGGAAGAGCTGAATTCATTGACAAATTTGATCGGAAGCAGGAGCTCCCGGAGATTAAAAGGCTTATTCTGAAAACATTGCCTAAGCAGGGATTTGACATGGACCACCCCTTTAATATTGTCAAGCCCACCTTCGCAGACGGGATAGATAGAATGGTCATTATCAAGGATAATCTGTCTATTTTCCTCGAAGCTGTCTTCCAGATCCAAAAATACAATGTTTTTACGGTGAGTCATCAGATTGATGGCCTTTTTGTCGCCTAAACTTAGGAGACGATCCACAATATCATGCTCAATACCTTCAATCACGCCACTATCGACCCCCTCATCCACCATTGCTTTGATCTCTTCTTCGGTGACACTGTTTCCCGTACTCTTGATATTGAGGATCTTGACAATAAATTCAGTAGAGGCACTCAATAACCAGACAAAAGGCTTTACAATCTTGCTGAGCAAATTCATGGGGTAGGCAATGAGCATGGCATATTTTTCAGGAATAGCCATCCCGATACGCTTTGGCACCAGTTCACCAAGAACCAATGAAAAATAGGTAATGATCAGCACCACTAGAATAACCGCCAGCTGTTGACTGTAGGGAGCGAGTAGGCTCGATTTATTAAAAACTTCGATCAGGTACGCAGAGATGCTGCCTCCAGAAAAGAAACCTGTTAAGATACCGATCAAGGTGATCCCAATCTGCACTGTTGAAAGGAAACTATTGGGAGATTCCTTGAGATGCAGTGCAATCTTGGCGGCAGGATTATCCTTGTCGCTCTCCGCCTGTAAACGCGCTTTTCTGCTGGATACGATTGAAATCTCAGAGGCAGACAGGATTCCATTTAAGATGATTAGTACTAAGATTATAATTGCTTCGGTGAGCATAATGTTATCGAAAAATTGTTTGTGAAGGCTAATTTAAGAAAAAGGAAGGCTAAATGGTAAAACTATCGGGATTATATTAAATGGTACAACGAAAGAAGCTGTATCTTTTCGGGATACAGCTTCTTTCGTTTATATTATTTTTTTTGGTCTTACATACCGCTATCATCAAGCATAAAGGTATTTTTCTTTGTTCTCCATTTTCCTTTTGTGAAATCTGGGAACGCTAACGTTTTATTTCCTTTTTTGATAGATTCTGTAGAAAGTGGGAATACCGCACTCATGGTCACCGAATCATAAACGTCGATCGGCGTTTGAACTTTTTGTTTCACTGCTTGGATAAACGCGTTGAACACAAACCAGTCCATACCCCCATGACCTGAACCAGTTGCTAATTCTTCATATTTTTTCCAGATCGGGTGGTCATATTTTTTAACCCATTCGTCTGCCGGATCCCAAGTATGCGGTTTGGATTTACCTTCGATATGGATACCTTTAGCGACATCCATCCAGATACCGTCTGTACCCTGTACACGGAAGCCGATGGAATAAGGTCTTGGTAAGTGCGTATCGTGTGTCAATAACATCGTTTCCCCATTTGCACATTGCAACATGGTTTGTGTAATATCTCCGTTTTTATAGTTTAGTTTACTATTTGGATGTCCCGGTGATACTTTATTGACATACGCTGCCAGGCCACGCGCTTTGCTTGAGTAAGATGTAATGTGAGTAAATCTATTGCCTTTGTTGATGTCAACAAATTGCATGATCGGGCCTAAACCGTGTGTCGGGTATAGGTCACCATCTTGGTCTATATTGAATTGCGTACGCCATTGAGCTTCCGAAATTGCCTTCGTTCCGTACTCAACACCGTGTCCGTAATAATTTTTTCCGTCATTGAAAAGAACTTCACGTAAATCATGTTGATATCCCCCTTCAAGGTGTAACAATTCACCGAATAAGCCCTGTCTGTGCATATTTAAAACAGCAAGTACATCGCGACGGAAAGCAACATTTTCTAATGTCATGTAAGGCTTGCCAGTTTCTTCAGATGCTTTTACGACATCCCAGTGGTCTTGTACGGTTAGACCGGCGATAACCTCACAGCCTACATATAAACCAGCTTTCATGGCATCAATAGCCTGGTCTTTGTGAAACTGCCAAGGTGTTGCGATGATTACGGCATCTAATTTTTCACTGCTCAGCATTTTTTTGTAAGCATCTACTCCTCCTGTATACTCTTTTGGAAGTTTGGTGCCTTTGGCATTGAACTGTTTGCGGCATTGTGCAAGAGATTCTTCTTGTGTATCACATACAGCAACAATTTCTAAATCGTCTCTGTTTAAGGCAATCTGAACATGGTTACGGCCGCGTAGGCCGACTCCGATAAAGCCGATTTTTATTTTCCCATTTGTTTGGGCGAATAAGTCTGTGCTTGAAAGAACGCCTATTCCAGCGGTAGTGATGGCAGTTGATTTAATGAAATTTCTTCTATCCATTGTTTTGAGATATGAGGAGTTTGTATATTAGTTATTCCTTCTTGATAAGAACCATCTATGAGACTGGCTCTTATCAACAAATATATTATTTCATTTGCTATAAATGAAAGTGCAAACGATTGTTTAAATTTATTAAATTTCATGCAATCGTTTGATTGAAATAAAAATTCTCATTTATTAATTCAATTTGTGATATTGCAAGCACATTGATGATTTAAAAAACATAGTTTAATGTCTGATTTTAACCAATTAGTAGTAGAGAACGCAGCAAAACAATTCACATTAGAAGGAGATATCATTTCAGTGCAGCCTTTTGGTTCTGGTCATATCAATGATACTTACCGTGTAATTACTTCCATAAATAGTGGGATATCGCATTTATTGCAACGCATTAACCATCACGTTTTCCCAAATGTGGACGGTTTAATGCATAATATAGAAATTGTAACAAAACATCTTAGTAAGAAAGTAAAAGTTGCTGAAGGAAAACGGGTCAGTGATCATGTCCTGACGATCATTCCTACACTGGGGGGTAAGTTATATACGAAGGACAGTCAGGGGAATTACTGGCGCATGTTTATCCTGATTGAGGATACAAAGAGCTATGATATCGTGGAGACGGAGGTGCAGGCAGCCGAAGGTGGACGTGCCTTTGGACTGTTTCAGAAGCAGCTTTCTGACCTCGATGCTTCCCGTATTGTTGAAGTACTTCCTAATTTTCATAATATAGAATTCCGGCTTGATAACCTCAGGAAAGCTATCGCACTGGACGTTTGCCAACGTGTTGGTCTGGTGAAAGATAAGCTGGATTTTATATTTAGCCGTGAAGATCGTATGAAGACGATTCTGGAATTAGGGAATAAAGGCGCATTGCCCTTACGTATTACCCATAACGATACAAAATTTAATAATGTACTGCTGGATGTCCATGATAAAATGCAATGTGTGATCGATCTTGATACAGTAATGCCTGGATACGTTGCCTATGATTTTGGGGATGCTATCCGTACCATTATTAACCCTGTTGCCGAAGATGAGAAAGATGTGTCGAAGATCGTGCTGAACCTTTCGTTGTATAAAGCCTATGCAGAGGGCTATTTGGAAGAGGCAAACGAATTTCTCACGACCTTGGAAAAAGAAACCTTGGTCGACGGTGCCTTTTTATTACCCTATATGCAAGGTGTACGTTTCCTGACCGATTATATCGAAGGTGACCATTATTATAAGACCAAATATGACGATCATAATTTGGTGCGCACAAATACACAGTTGAAATTGGTGGAGGAGATGGAGAAGAATGAGGAATTTATGAGAAAGGTAATTTTTGATTGTATTTAACGATTTTATACCTTTAATATTTTGAGAAGCTTCCATCGGATGATGAAGCTTCTTTTTCTTAACTTTATTGCATATGAAGAAACTAACCATGCTGCCCATCGCATCAAATTTGACAGGCAGTCTCAATTTTAATCAGCTTTCGGACCTTGTCGGCGATTTCGAATGGCATACGTTAGACCATAGTAATTGGAGTGAGTCGTATCCTTATAAGCCACAGGTGAAATTTAAGATCGGTTATACAAAAAATGAACTCTTGTTGCGGTTTGATGTCGCAGAGGAGCAATTGCGCGGAAATTACTCGGATGTCAATCAAAATGTTTGGGAGGATAGTTGTGTGGAATTTTTTATTTCGTTTGACGATCGTAAACATTATTATAACATCGAATTTAATTTAATAGGAACCGGTTTGATCGGTTATGGATCTCCTGATAAATCAACGAGAAACAGACTTAGTGCAGCTGAAATAGAGACGGTACAGGCATTTTCCATGATTGAGCGCCATAGCGGCACTGACAAGCGTTGGAGCATGATCCAGGTTATTCCGCTAGCTGTATTTAAATTTGATGATACAAGTGATCTGAAGGGGAAAACAATACACGGAAACTTCTACAAGTGTGGAGACAACCTGAAAAATCCGCATTTTCTGTCATGGAATAAAATAGATAATCCAACTCCTAATTTCCATTTGCCTCAATTCTTTGGAGAATTAGTCTTTGGGTAGAAGTTGGATTATAAAATGTTGTTGCTTATTGGTAAACGGATTCTTTTTTGAATTTTTTTGCCAATAAAGCATATACCAAAACGCGGTATTTATTTTTATTGGATTTACCAATCGTGGTAATGACTTCTTCTAATGCCTTGTCTAAATCAGGACCATCTTTAAGACCTAATTTTTTGATCAGGAAATTTTGCTTGACACGTTTAAGCTCCTCGGGATCTGATGCTGCAATAGTTTCTGAATCTGGATTGTAAATGGAGGGGCCCATTCCTTTGGTCACTTTGGCAATAAATGCATCATCTAGTGACAGACCTAATTTTTTTGATTCTGCAGTATATGCAGCAATTTTTTCATCTAATTTGCTCATAATTACGTAAATGATTTAATTGTAGTAAGTTAAGTTAAGAGAAAAAAGTTGGAATACAAAATAATTCTTGGGAGGTAAATAAAGATTGTTACATTTGCAATTGTTTAAGTGCCGGTAACTGAAAGTGTGGAAAAATTCAGAGAATTATTCTCCGTAATTGTTGCAAATTACATTTTTATAAATTATCTTTGCACCTCAATAATTGAATATACGTAATCATATATAATAATGAAAAAAGATTTGCATCCTTCAAATTACAGATTAGTTGTATTTAAAGATATGTCAAACGACTATGCTTTTATTACTAAATCTTGTGTTGACACGAAAGAGACTATTCAGTGGGAAGATGGTAATGAGTATCCAGTTGTAAAATTAGAGATTTCTCATACATCACACCCTTTCTATACAGGTAAAATGAAATTGGTTGATACTGCTGGACGTATCGACAAATTCCGTAGCCGTTACAACAAAAAATAATTGTAGCAGATCTGTATATTACAATATTAAGAACTCGATAAATGTTATTTGTCGGGTTTTTTTTGTTATTTTTATTTTGTGAAAATCTTTTTTGTAGATTGTTTTGATGCTGTCCGACCGTTGGATAAGCTTACTTTCCCGCTGACTTCTTTTGATAAAAAGAGCTTATATCCTTTTACCTTTATTAAATCCTGTCTTGACTTACGTGTCGGTATCCTGACGCTAAGGGAGAAATGGCTTAGGTTGGCCTCAGTATTCGATTTGGAACTTGCTGAAGGCGAAGTGCTGGAGGACGGAGCCGTTTGGGTGACCAAACATGTTGTTCCTTCTGAGGTGCTTTTACGGGCTGTTTTGGCCATGGAGGAAGGAGATGTCTTGCGGTGCGGCGGTAGGATCATTGCCTTGCGGTATAACAGAAGCTGTGCGCTTAAATTGAAGGATATAACCGAAGAAATTGCGCTGTTGAAAGGGGTGGAGGATTTATTTTTATTGACAGGGGCTGAAATTGAGCGTGATTTCAAGCTTTTGGCAACTAAGACATCTATTGCCAATGTTTCCCCGACAAATCAGCTGTTAGGGACGGCGTTTTATATTGCGAAAGAGGTCACGATGGAATGCGCCACGCTCAATTCGACCTGCGGACCTATTTACATTGATGAAGGCGCCACCATCATGGAGGGAGCGCATTTACGCGGGCCTTTATACTTAGGAAAAGGGGCTGTCGTAAAAATGGGGGCAACCATCTACGGCAATGTATCGGTTGGCCGGAAGAGTGTCGTAGGCGGCGAGGTCGGCAATGCGGTTATCGGTGATTTTTCGGCAAAAGGTCATCACGGCTATCTGGGCTGCTCGGTTATCGGCGATTGGTGTAACCTCGGTGCAGGAACATCCAATTCGAATCTTAAAAATAATCTGAAAACGGTCTCAATTTATGATTATAAGCTGGAAGGGTTTAGAGATACCGGCTTATTAAAGTGCGGCGTTTTCATGGGAGATTATACACGAACGGGTATTAATTCTTCTTTAAATACCGGAACGGTAATTGGAATTGCAAGTATGCTGGCAGATACAAGTTTTTATGCTAAATTTGTACCGTCGTTTGCCTGGGTGTTTAATGGGGATACGCAACACTATAACTTTGATAAGTTTATGGAGTATCTGGAAACGCTATATATGTCAAAAAATCAAGAACTGCCCGAACGACACAAGAGGGAATTGAATCAACTTAACAAAAAATATAATTAAATCGTAAAAATCATGCGTAAGAAAATCGTAGCTGGTAATTGGAAAATGAATTTAGACTATCAATCGGGATTAAGTTTATTCTCTGAAATTATCAATATGGCCAAAGATGAGGTAATCGGAAATCAAGAATTGGTTGTTTGTAGCCCTTTTATCCATTTGTCAAGTCTTGGACAACTATCCAAGAATGTGACAAATGTAAATATTGGTGCACAAAATATTCATCAGGCAGAATCTGGAGCATATACAGGTGAGATTTCAGCAGCTCAGGTAAAATCGGTCGGTGCTTCACATGTTATTTTGGGACACTCTGAAAGACGTGCTTATTTTGGTGAAACAGATGCTTTGTTGGCTGCTAAAGTAGATATCGCTTTGAAACATGGCTTGACGCCGATATTTTGTATTGGAGAAACGAAAGAAGAACGTGAGTCCGGTGATTTCTTTGAAATAATTAAAACACAATTGACTGATGGATTGTTCCATCTATCCAATGAAGCTTTTGCAGCTGTGGTATTGGCCTATGAGCCAGTTTGGGCAATTGGTACAGGACTTACCGCCAGTCCGGAACAAGCGCAGGAGGTACATCAATTTATCCGTCAGGTTGTGGCAGAGAAATATGGACAGGAAACAGCCGATAATACAAGTATCCTTTACGGCGGATCCTGTAATCCGGGCAATGCAAAGGATTTATTTGCGCAAGCGGATATCGACGGTGGTTTGATCGGAGGAGCTTCTTTGAAATCGAGAGATTTTATTGATATTGCCAAAGTGTTTAACGGCTAATTTTTAGAAATGAAATACATAGAGGTTATCTTTCAAATGCTATCAGGAGAGGAATGGCAAAAGGATCTATTGGTATCTGATTTGGCAGACATTGGTTTTGATACTTTTGAAGATACCGAATCAGGATTTGCAGCTTATATACCGGCTGCAAATCTTGATTTGCAGGCATTAGAAACATTAATGCTAAATCTGGATGCTGGACTTGAAGTGGACTATAAGGTTCAGGAAATAGAAAACCAGAACTGGAATAAACTTTGGGAAAGTAACTTTAATCCCATAGAAGTCGGTGGACAGTGTTATGTACGGGCTACATTTCATGAGTCAAAACCTGATTTCCCTTATGAAATCATCATTGATCCTAAAATGTCTTTTGGGACAGGGCACCATCAGACTACATCAATGATGCTTCAATATATCCTGGAAAATGATTTTGAGGGCAAGCGAGTATTGGATATGGGCTGCGGTACAGGTATCCTAGCGATTTTGGCATCAAAAAAAGGAGCTAAGACCATATTGGCAGTGGACTATGACGAAATCTGCGTGGAAAGTGTCGCTGAAAATAGCGGGCTTAATCATGTTGACAATATCGAGGCTGTATGTGGATCCTTTGAGGTGTTAAAAGATCGTCTTTTCGATACGATATTAGCAAATATTAATCGAAATATCCTGTTGGAGCAGTTGCCGCAATATGCATTAAGTATCAATAAAAATGGAGAGTTGTACTTAAGTGGATTTTATGAACAGGAAGATTTGGCGATGTTGCGTGATGCCGCTGAGTCTTTGGGGTTTGAATTTATCTCCAAAAAAGTTTTAAATAATTGGTGTGCAGCCAAGTTTGTGAAACGGTAATAGAGCGATGCGTATTCATTTTATAGCGATAGGTGGTAGTGTGATGCATAACCTTGCCATTTCATTGGCAAAGCAAGGGCATCAGATTACTGGATCTGATGATCAGATTGTGGAACCTTCCCGTTCCCATCTTATCGAAGCTGGATTATTGCCAGATCAATTGGGATGGTTTTCCGGCAAGGTGACGGATGATATTGATGCTGTTATTTTGGGAGCACATGCGGAAGCAAATAATCCCGAATTAAAAAAAGCACAGGAACTAGGTTTAAAGATCTATTCTTTTCCTGAGTTTATTCAAGAACTCTCGCAGGATAAGATCCGTGTAGTTATCGCAGGTAGCTATGGGAAGACAACGATCACGAGCATGGTCATGCATGTGATGCGATTCTTAGGTAAAGATTTTGACTATTTAGTAGGAGCCCAGCTGAGAGGCTTTGATAAGTTGGTAGATATTACAAAAAATAATAAGATTATTATTATCGAGGGAGATGAATATGTTTCGTCCAAAATTGATCCTAAGTCCAAATTTTTGTATTATAAGCCCAATATCGCCTTAATTTCGGGTATTGTATGGAATGAATTTAATTCCAAAATATCCAAAGAGGAATATATTAAACAGTTTGAAGATTTTATTGACACCATACCCCCTAAAGGTACGCTGATCTATAATAAAGAAGACGCTGTCCTTCAGGGTGTTTTACAGGATACCAAAGACTGTAAGATCAATAGGCATGGTTATAAAATACCTGATTATACCATTAACAAAGGGGTTACTTATCTGAATACTGCAGATGGAGATGTCCCTTTACAAATATTCGGAAAGCATAATCTGTCTAATATTGCCGGCGCTTATACGGTATGTGAATGGCTTGGTATTAAAAAGAAAGAGTTCTTTGATGCGATAAAGAGTTTCAATACCTCCATCCGTTATCTGGAATTTGTAGCAAGTTCTGAGGGGTCTGTCGTTTACCAAGATTATGCCTGTAATGCAGATAAGGTTAAATCAAGTATTCACGCCGTAAAAGAACAATTTCCTAATCAGAAATTGGTCACAATTATCGAAATAAACTCGTATGATAGTTTGGATTCAAGCTTTTTGTTACAATATGCTGACTCCATGCGTGAGTCGGATCTCTCTGTTGTCTACGTGAATATCAACTCCTGTAAGGAAATGAACAAGAATATTGAAAGTGTTCCTGAGAATATCAAGAAGAGTTTTAATAATGCTGATTTAGAGGTTGTTGTGAGTTTGGATGGCTTGTATTCTTTTTTAGATGGAGTAAAATCCAGGGGTTACAATTTACTGCTTATGAGTTTAAATAATTATAACGGGGTTAATCTGTCCGTTCTTGCTGATCGTTTTTTTAGGGATTTTTAAAGAAAAAATTATAATTTAATGTAAATTAATTTTTAATTGCTATTTTTGTTTAAAATATCTACCAGATGAATGCATTAGGAAAAAAAATTAGATTACTTAGACACCAAAAAGGGTGGAGTCAAGAGGATGTTGCAAAGCGATTGGATATCTCAATCCCGGCATTTTCAAAAATTGAAACAGGAATTACAGATGTGAATCTGTCTCGCCTGAATCAGATCTCAAAATTATTCAATTTGACAGTTGTCCAGCTATTATCTACTTCTGATTCAGAAGAGGATAAAGAGTATGTTAATGAAGTCAATGCGTTAACGCAAAAGTTGCAACAACGCGATGGCGAAGTTATCGAACTTCAAAAAAAGGTCATTGATCTTTACGAACAATTGCACAAAAGATAGGGCATATTAAAATTGTTACTGAAAAGGTAATCCAAAAGGGTTACCTTTTTTTGTTTATGCAACTTTATTTTGGTCAAAAGTGATTTTGTTTTTGTTTCTTTGTAAGTATTTTATAAAAATAAAGGTTGATTACTTATGGGGAGACTAAACGGGGAAATCACTACAAGCCCGTCGAATGATTTTTTTAAATCAAATGTACTAGGACAGCGCTCAGGGCTGTTTGTACTTTTCTTTACAGAAATGTGGGAACGATTCTCGTTCTATGGAATGCGGGTCCTATTGATGCAATTTTTAACTGCTGCGGTTATCCATGGGAGTCCATTCTCTGGCTGGGCCTGGACTGCTCAACAGGCAGGTGCATTATATGGGACTTATGCCATGATGCTTTATTTGACACCAATCCTCGGAGGAATCATTGCTGATAAATATATCGGATCCCGGAAAGCCGTTATTATAGGTTCGGCGATCATGACATTAGGGCATGCGGCAATGGCTTTTGATACCGCCATTATGTTTTTCTTGGGGTTGATCTGCCTGGTTATCGGAACGGGCTTTTTCAAGCCGAATATGCCTTCAATCCTTGGCGAGATGTATAAAGACCTTCCTGAAAAGAAGGATGGCGCATACACCATATTCTATATGGGCGTTAATGCGGGCGCTTTCTTTGGGATGATGCTCTGCGGTTATATCGCTGAAACGTATGGATGGCATTGGGGTTTTGGATTAGCCGGTATTTTTATGCTCTTAGGTACACTTCAGTTTGTTTTCGCAAAACCGCTCATGGGCAACCTCGGTATTTTGGACAAGTCTGTGACCGGTGAAAAGAAAGAAGTCACGGTTAGCGATACGGACACCAAAAATCCGTTTACATTAAGAGATTATGTGCTGATCGCTATCGTATCCATTATAGGTTTTGTCTATGCTTTTAATGACCCATTGTCGAAAAATGGTATTATTGATGTTTTCGCCGGACTGGATACCTCTTTTCTGAGGGGACAATATATCATGGTCATCGTCGCATTGATCCTTTTTATTTATTTGATTGTTTCCCGGATTTTGCGTTATGACAAAACTGTTCGGGACAGGATGTTTGCCGTGGTGCTTTTGGCATTTTTCCTTATTTTCTTTTTCATGAGCTTTGAACAGGGAGCAACTTCACTGGTCATTGTCGCAAGAGATAATATCGACAGAGCGCTTACAGGCACTGCATTGACGACATTTAATGTGGTCAATGGTTTATTAACGATTGTACCGCTGTCAATTATCAGTTGGGTCTTAATTAAATTGGCCAAGGTGACATGGGATAAGATCGCAATATCCAATATCGTTTTATTTGTCTGTTTTGGACTGATCTGGGGTGCGGCGATCTGGATGCTTTATCAGGAGTTTAACAAAGAGGCTTCAGAAATCAAAGTCTCCTGGTTCTCAATTCTTAACTCCTTTTTTATTATTGCATTAGCGTCTACAGTTTCCAAGATCTGGGAATCGAAATATAACCCTTCGGCAGCATTTAAATATGGATTCGGTTTGATCCTGGTTGCAATTGGGTTCTTGATTATCGGATTGGGGTCATGGGGGATAGCACCGGGAGTGAAAATCTCAATGGTATTTCTTGTCCTGACTTACCTGTTCCATACTTTGGGTGAATTGTTTATTTCACCAGTGGGTTTGTCTTATGTTTCTAAGCTGGTTCCGGCACGGATGCTGGCTTTTATGTTTGGTATCTGGTATCTTGCTATTGCGATCGCTCAAAAGGTCGCAGCAGTATTGGGGGGACAGGTGGAGACAATTCAACAAGAATACTCATTAAGTCACTTTTTCTTTTTATTTACAGCCATTCCAGCTTTTGCCGGATTGCTTGTGATGTTATTCAATCCTTTGATCAAAAGGTTGATGCACGGAATTAAATAATAACTATATAAGCTTCTTTTACGAAAGAAGCTTTTTTGATTAATATAAATACAGTATGGAGGCTAGTAAACGCGAGTCGTTAGAGGAGATTCAAAATTTTAAGGGCAAGTACCCTCGGCAAATCTGGAGCCTGTTCTTTTCGGAAATGTGGGAGCGGTTTTGCTTTTATGGCATGCGGGGCATGTTGGTGTTCTTTATGATCACCGAGCTAGATTTTGCAAAGAAAGAAGCTAATTTACAGTATGGGGCTACTCAGGCATTTGTCTATGCTTTTACATTTATCGGTGGTCTTTTTGCTGATAAGATTTTAGGTTTTAGAAAATCATTGTTTTGGGGCGGCTTATTGATGATCGCAGGAAGCCTTTTCCTGGCAGCGGATCCACATCAATATTTCTTTTTTGGTCTCTCATTTATTATTATCGGTACCGGCTTTTTTAAGCCGAATATCTCTACGATGGTGGGAGAACTCTATCGTGATGGAGATAGCCGTCGTGATGGTGGCTTCTCGCTTTTCTATGCGGGGATCAATCTAGGTGCATTTTTAGGTGGCTATGTTTGTGTCGCTATTGGTAAAGGGTATATGTTGAGTTCGGTTATCTCCGAGCCTCACCGTTGGAATGTTGCTTTTGGTTTAGCTGCAATAGGGATGCTGGCAAGTTTGATTAATTTTCACTTTACCAAAAGACATCTCGGACCTATCGGGCTGCAACCTGGACACCCAGATGCTATTGTAAAGACGAAAGCCTTGCCAAAATGGGTTGAATATGCGGTATATGCCCTGACCTTGATCTTTATACCTGTAATTCAGATCATGGTGTCGAAAACCCAATATACCGATTATTTTATGTATACTATCGGGCCATTGACATTGTTGTATCTGTTTTATGAAATGTCACAAGTAACCAGAGAGGAACGAAAAAAATTAATTGCTGCACTGGTATTTATTTTGTTTTCCATTATCTTTTGGGGGATATATGAGCAAAGTGGTGGCTCTCTGAGTATTTTCGCTGCAGAGCATCTGAATGACTCTTTACTTGGGGCGGTGACACTTGATCCAAATGGTGTCAATAATTCTGGAGGTGCATTATTTATTATCGCCTTAGCACCATTATTTGGACTATTCTGGATCTGGTTGGGAAAACGTAAACTTGAACCGAATACCATTATCAAGTTTGGATTGGGCTTTGTTTTCCTAGGGCTAGGATACTACGTGCTTTTTGCTACGCGTCTTTTTGCCCATGATGGGATGACCTCATTGGATATCTTTACACTTGCTCTATTAGTGATTACCGTCGGGGAGCTCTGTCTCTCGCCAATTGGACTGTCCATTATGACGAAACTGTCCCCGGCAAGATTACAGGGTATTATGATGGGAATGTGGTTTTTGGCGAGTGCTTATGGACAATATGTGGCGGGCTTGATCGGTGCGGGTATGGCTGAAGCAAAAGAGGGAAGTTCGCTGGCGGATAACTTAGTGACGTACACCGAAAGTTATAAGCAATTGGGTTTGTATTCTTTAATTGCGGGTGTGGTGCTCATCGCATTGTCGCCTGTTGTGCGGAAGCTTATGGGAAATGTGAAATAATTTCTGATTATATAAGGTTCGCCATTCCTACGGTAGTGATTCGTGTCTGCTTCGTATCTGCTTCGGGATATAGTCGTATCAGCTTCGAGGTGAGTCAGTGATGAGAGCGTGGTGAGTCCGTGGTGAGTCCGAGTTTAACACGGATTCACCACACAAATACAGCATTGACAAGTCGCTCTTACCTGCTCTCAGGGGTGGAGGAGGGCCGAACCTGTCCCGAAGTATAGTCGAAAGATAGTCGAATCATGCGCGATACTCGGACTCTGTTCAGGAAATTAATTGCAAATGAAAATTTCAAAGTATTGTGGACATTAGGGAAAGCCTACTGATTCTTGTACTAAGATTTCTAATTTTTTTTAGCGTATATAAGGCCTGAGGTATAGAAGAATAAGGCTATCGTAGAAATTAAGGAGGGAAGTAGTAAACAGAAAAGCCTGATTATTTCTAATCAAGCTTTTCTGTTTATCCGTATATCCATTTGAATTTATATTCTTTTTCGGGAATCTTCATGCGATCTGCTAATCTTGCCAGACGATCAGGCAATTTTAGGAGATAGTCTCTTGCTTTTTCTCCCTGATCATTTAGTCCTGAAACTTGATCAATCTTCCATTCATTATTAAGTTCTTTCAAGATATCAACATAATCTAAAGCGGTATATACGCCTAATCGCTGTGCAGCATCTGAAAAATGAGCAAAGGCGTCACCCTGAGGTTCGCCTGCTTCTCTTAAAAACTGTGCCGGCATCACGATTTTCTTACGCATCATATCTTCAAAAGCTATCATCACTTCGCTAGGGTCCACAGTCAGGGCTTTTGATATGAAAGACATATAGGCCTTGGCGTGACGTGCTTCATCCGATGCAATGACACCACACATCTTCGCAAGAAGCTTATCACCACTTTTTTTGGAAAGTCCCGATACCCGACGGTGGGATACGTTGGTGGCAAGTTCCTGGAATGAGGTATAGATAAAGTTACGGTAAGGATCAGCACCAGTCCCGATATCAAAACCATCTTGTATCAGGTATTGTGTGGACATCTCAAACTGTCGCATATCTATTCTGCCGGATAAGTAAAGATATTTATTCAATAGATCCCCGTGGCGGTTTTCTTCGGCAGTCCAGGCGCGAACCCATTTCATCCATCCACCTTGTTCATTTTTATCGACATCCTCGACCATAGTCAACCAGGATTCGTAGGTCGGAAGGGCTTCTTCGGTGATTGTATCGCCAATTAATACAGCGACCAAGTCATACGAAAGTTCTTTGGCACTTTCCTGTAAATCTCTTATTTCCTCAAAAAACGTATCCCTTGAAGCGTCTGGAAGGAAATCAGCGGGTTGCCACATTTCTTCTACAGGCTTCAGGTATTCGCTCATTTCATTTAACATGAAAGGCTCCAAGTAGGCCATCACTTCTTTACGTGAGCCTTCTGGTAAATTTAGAGGTAATTCTTGCATATCAATACAAAGGTAAATAAATAGCTCCAATAAATTATAAAAGCAAGATAGAATTGTTTAAAATGGTAAAAGGGGATAAAAGGAGCATCTTCAACTGGATTGAGCCACGTTATACCGCGGTAGACAGACAGCTTGGGTAATTGATAATGACATAAAAAACAGATTGCTCAGCCCGTATTCGATAAAATACTATTAACTTTGTATAAATTATGGAGACGACTTTGGAAACATATAGCATAGATAAAATACGGGCAGATTTTCCTATTCTAAAAAGAGAGGTGAATGGCAAACCTTTGGTTTATCTGGATAATGGTGCGACGACACAAAAACCCACGGCAGTAATAAATGCCATTGCACATTATTATACGGATATGAACAGTAATGTACACCGGGGTGTTCACTACCTGAGCCAGATATCAACGGATGCTTTTGAGGTTACCCGTAAAAAGCTTCAATCTTTTATCAATGCCCCCGAAGATAAACAAGTGATCATTACCAAGGGTACGACTGATAGTATCAATCTGGTAGCGACTTGTTATGGAAGGGCATTTATACATGCGGGAGATGAGATCATCATTTCTGCGATGGAACACCATTCCAATATTGTTCCCTGGCAGATGCTATGCGATGAAAAAGGATGTAAAATCCGTGTTATTCCTATGAATGACAAAGGGGAGCTTGATATGGAAGCTTACCAAAATTTATTCAATGAAAAGACCAAGCTAGTTGCCGTAACCTACGTCTCCAATGCATTGGGAACGATCAATCCGGTGAAGGAGATGATCTCGATCGCACATGACAAAGGAGTGGTTGTCCTGGTTGACGCGGCACAAGCTGTCCAGCATATTCAAGTGGATGTGCAGGATCTTGATGTTGATTTTTTGGCATTTTCTGGACATAAAATGTACGGGCCGACAGGTGTCGGTGTGTTGTATGGTAAGGAAGAGTTATTGAATGCAATGCCCCCTTATCAGGGTGGCGGTGATATGATTAAAGAGGTGACTTTTGAAAAGACAACTTATAATGAATTGCCTTTTAAATTTGAAGCTGGAACACCTAATATCGAAGCTGGAATCTGTTTAAATGAAGCTATTGACTATATCAATTCAATCGGCTTGAAGAATATCGAAGCTTATGAGCACGAGCTGTTGGACTATGCCTTGGAAAAATTGTCCCAGATTCCCGGGATGAAATTTATTGGCACCGCCGACCAAAAATGTTCCGTCATTTCATTCATTATCGAAGGTACGCACCCCTATGATGTAGGTGTAATTTTGGATAAATTGGGAATAGCGGTGCGAACCGGTCACCACTGTGCACAGCCTGTGATGGACCGTTTTGGTATTCCGGGCACAATCCGGGCTTCATTGGCACTTTACAATACAAAAGAAGAAATAGATATCTTGGTAGCGGGCATTCAGCGTGCTGTCAATATGTTGGTGTAATAAAAATGGTTATGACAATTAATGAAATACAAAATGAATTAATTGAGGATTTTGCTTTCTTTACCGATTGGATGGAAAAATACGAATACATCATTCAGCTTGGGAAAGAGGTTCCTTTAATTGATGAGCAATATAAAACAGAAGAATATATTATTAAAGGCTGCCAGTCCAAGGTATGGCTGTATCCTGAGGTTAAAGACGGGAAAGTGTATTTCACAGCTGATAGCGATGCAATTATCACCAAAGGTCTGGTTAGTCTGATGGTCAAAGTATTGTCTGGACATACGGCAAAAGAAATTGTTGATGCAGACCTGTATTTCGTTGATGAAATAGGCTTAAAAGAGCATTTGTCGCCGACCCGCGCTAACGGTTTATTGTCGATGATCAAACAAATGAAATTATATGCACTGGCATTGCAGGTCAATGCTTAGCTGATAATGAAAAGGGGATGATCGTTATCCCCTTTTTTTATGCATCTTTTAAGCAATAAGCGCTTGGTTATCGGCTAACAAGCTTATCCTATTAAATCTTTTATAATGATTTTTTTCATCTTCATCAGCGCTTCTCCGGCTCCGGGATTTTGAAGATATGTGGCAATCTGGGCAGGTACAATTTGCCAGCTTACTCCAAATTCGTCCTTACACCAACCACACAAGCCTTCCTGTCCCCGTGCGGTAATGCTATTCCAGTAATTGTCAATTTCTGCCTGATCTTTGCATAAGACGGAAAGAGAAATTCCTTCATTAAAAGTAAAGTTCTGCGTGACACCACTATCCATTGCCATTAGTGTAAATCCATTGACAAGGAATTGTGTATGCTGAACCAAACCTTCGTAGTCACCTGTTGCATAACGCATGATACCGTTGCTATGAAAGTCGTCGAACATATCTTCATAAAACTTTAACGCGGCTTCACATTTACCCTGCTGGGCCCCACAATACATCAGGGTAGGGACAATAGCTTGCTGATTCGTATCACTGAGTTTGCCTTGGTATAATTGCCAGTTTACACCATATTTATCCGCTATCCAACCATAGTATGGACTCCAGGGATAACTGTCCAAGGGCATTAATGTGTTGCCACCTGCTGTAAATGCACTCCAGATGCGATCAACTTCTTCTTTTGATTCGCAGATCACCATAAATGATATGGATGGGTTAGGTTTAAACGTCGGACCGCCGTTGATGCCGATAAATTTTACGCCATTGAGCTGAGCCTCGACAACGATCGGGGAGTTGCGGGTTACACGGCTGTTTGGAAAGGTCTGAGAGTATAGATCAAAAGCCTCTTTCGCATTTTGATCAAACCAGATGGCGGGTATAATTGAATTTTCCATGAGCGTCGATTTTTGAGTTGAAATTTATTATTTATATTTATCATTTAGTCCTTTGTTGGCGATAATCATCGGTCTGATTTTTTCGAGACGGGATAATTTAGTTTTTTCCTGCTTTGCCTCGTCGATATATTGGATATATTCTTTTTGTTTTCCGGGAGTTAAGGCATTGAAATGATCATGAAATACCTCATCTGAACGAAGAACTTCCAGTAACAGACCCGATGGGGGGATAACTTCTTTTTTAGCTGGTTTAATTTCTTTTCCTTCGTCAACAGTTTGAATAGATTCTTGGATGTATGCTTCAATTTTGGCACTATCCATCTCATTCACGTCCTTAAAACGCCATTGGCGAAGTGCTTTGGTTTTTCCTTCTGAAGCATTGATCAGAACATTTTCCTTATTTTCTAAAAATACGCCATTGTAAAACCAGAGGGAGAAAAAGTTTTTGAAACCGCCCCATCCGATAACATTCTTTCCCTTGTGTGTATAAACGTAAGTTCCCCATTTGAATTCTTTTTTCAGTGTGGTTTTTAACATGATCTGTTGCATCATTTCTTCAGCTTCCAGCCAATTTCCACGGTTTTTATGCCAGTTGGGACCTTGTTTATCTTTGAGTTTTTCGATGTTGAATGCAACAATATCCAGGATGATTTTTTCGGGTATGGGTTGATCTATCGGGATCTGAATGGCACCTTTTGTTGTTTTGAAAGCCTTGAGCCGAGGAGCGAAATGTTCAATGGCGTCCGGCCCGGGGTATATTCCGAGATGCTGCTTATTCATGGCAAAATGAATCAGATTGCCATTCAATCGGAAGGTAGGCATCTGGTAGGAAATGGTTTCTGTGGCCGCGGTGGGGACCACCCCGGCTATAAGTTTGTAGACTTGGATGAGATATGCTTTCTTATCTCCCTCGAATTGGTTTATATACGCGTCAATTGTTGAAAAGCTGCTTGTCATACGATTATTCCTTATCCTTGATCCGTGTGTATTTTGTTGATAAAAATTGGATAGTCTGCTGCATTAATGTGGTCAGATGATCCGTATTGATGTCACTTAGTTTTTTAATGTAAATACAGGCTTTTCCCTGTTTGAATTTACCCAATTTTTCCACCAATGGCCTATGTTCGTCGAGTCCGGTATACACATAAAGCGAGATCGCCGCTTTTCGTGGGCTGAAGCCTATCAAAGGGGCATAGCCTTCGTGTCCGCTCGCGTATATATAATGATACTGTCCAAAGCCAATGATGGATCCGCCAAACATCTTTGGGGTTTCATCTGAGACGGAATGCATCAGATGGATAAGCTGGAAGCTATCTTCTCTTTTTTGCACATCCGATATTTCTTGAATAAAGTCATTGACATTCTTTTCTGTGTAGGAAGTTTTGTTTACCACCATTTCCCTAATTGCTATTAAAACATAAAATCAAACGCACCTTTTCGAAGATTGATATTATATTCGAGATAGGCCTTCATGCAAGCTAGAAAGTTTGCCCATCCTTCCGTTTGTCGCATCATGATCAAAATGCCATCTTGATCGTTGTTCATTTCGTGTTCCGTAATTCTGACGACGGTAGCGTCTTCCCCGAAGGCAGAGAGGTTGATCTCAACCAACTGGTTGGCGATCCCACCGCTCCAGTCAAACGAAATATAACTGTCCGGGTGAATTGTTTTTCCGGTTACGGGAAAACTGTCAGGGAATTCGGGGAAAGTCCATTCTACGGTTTTTCCCGTCTCTAATCGTCCAGTTGCGGACTTAATAAAATAATGATTCATCTTATTCGGGTCAACAATGGCTTCAAAAACTTCACGGACGGGTTTTTGAATCTGAATGCTTGCTTTTGCAGTTAGCTTTTCCATGAATTTAAAATAAATTTTAAACAAATATTATATAAATACCGATAGCTTGTAGCTCCTTGGAATAAAAATAGGCCAATGAGATGGCATCTTGGGAACAGTAAATGTCAAGATGCTATTTTTGCGCGTACTTACTGAACCCATCCTGAAATTCCATGGAAGCATGTTTACCATCGCAAAATGGTTTGTTGGCCGATTGCCCACAATGGCAAAGGTTCTGACGGTTTCGCACCCTGACGATCCGGAATGATGTATTGCAAATGAAAGGGTACTTGTCCGTGTAAAATATACGGACCGTCTTTGGTGACTTCGATAAAGATTTCACTGCTGTTGACTTTCGATCCGATTTGAACATGCCAATAATCTGAAGAATTGCTCATGTGTCCTTAAGTTTATAATATAAGATAAACAGTGCAGGGCTGGATAGGTTTTATCTTTTTTGACTTATGTGCTATTACCCTAAAATGAACAAAAATTACACCTTATTCTTTTCGTTTTAAGCTATTTTTGAAAATAGTATACATTATTATAGTTGAACCATATGCACCTCTGTGCTTGCGTTCGGCTTAAAGAGACAATTATAAATCGAAACTTATGATCAATACTAGGTATTGCCTTGTTTTAATGCTTTCGGCAGCTGCTATGGTGAGCGTAGGGCAGGTTAAAAATGCCAATAGGGGAAATGAAGCCGCAGCGATGTTTAATGATCCTACTGCAAGGGATAGTCTTGCGATATCGGCTGCGGAGACCGGCTGGTGGAAGCAAGCTGCAACAGGACAAAAACGGCGTGTTCAAAAATGGAAAAAGGCCACCTTTGGCATGTTTGTCCACTGGGGTGTTTATTCGCAATATGGCAATATCTGGAAGGGAAAAAAAGGAGGGGGGTATGCCGAACATCTCATGCGTGTCATGCAAATTCCTCGTCAGGAATACCTGGATTCTGCCGCCAGATTTAATCCCGAAAAGTTTAACGCTGAAGAATGGGTAATCTTGGCGAAAAATGCCGGTATGAAGTATTTTATGATCACAGCGAAACATCATGATGGCTTCGCAATGTATCCATCACAATATGCTAGTGTTTATTCGATAAAGAGTACTGCATTAAAAGAGGATCCATTGATGCAACTGGCGCAAGCTTGCCATAAACATGGTTTGTTATTCGGATTTTATTATTCACATGCATTTGACTGGGAGCATCCCGATGCACCGGGAAATGACTGGGATTATAATAACCCGGGTGGGGACAAATTGCTTGGGGGAGTAAATTGGTTTGACAGTCATCCGGAATGGTTGCCTAAAGCAAAACGCTACGTCGATGAAAAGGCGATTCCTCAAATAAAAGAGCTGATCCATAGGTATCATCCCGATTTGCTCTGGTTCGATACACCACATAAGCTGCCTTTATCCGAAAATTTAAGAATTCTGCAAGCAATCCGGGATACTGACCCCGCTATCGTTGTTAATGGACGATTAGCGCGTACAGGTGACCGGAATTACGGTGATTATTTGAATACTGCTGACCGACCGGAAGAGTTTTATCCCGTCCCTGCAGGAGCTTATTGGGAGGCTATTCCCACAACGAATGATTCATACGGCTATTCCTCGACGGATAAAAATCACAAACCTACAGCACATTTTATCCAATTGTTGGCCAAAGCGACTGCTATGGGTGGAAATATCTTAATGAATATTGGCCCGAAAGGCGATGGTAGTATTGATGCAGCTGATGCGATTATTTTGGAAGGAATAGCCACATGGATGGCAAAGAATAAGGAAAGTGTCATCGATGTGACGCCTTCGTCCTTACCGCGTCAACAATGGGGAGTGATCACAAAAAGAAACAGCACCTTGTATTTGCATGTCTTTAAAAAGCCGAAAGGAGAGAAATTAACTGTAGGCGGACTTACGATGGCGGTTAAATCCATTTCTCTGCTGTCTTCAAAAAAAAGGATCAAAGGTTATTCTTCAGATACCACCGGACTCCATATTCCATTGGATCAAATAGGGGATGATTTGGCAGACGAAGTTATTGCTGTTCAGTTAAAGCGGGATAGCGTTGCGCCTGAATCTAATAACCTGATTTATGTTGATGTGCAAATTGCGGAAAATCGTTTATTGTCATTTTACGCAAAACAATATGGAGAACCGATGAAATTCGGGGATGGAAAAAGAGACCGTTACTATGTATCGGGATGGAGAAATAGCAATCAGTATCTTGGATGGGATATCAATGCATTGAAACCTGCGCGGTTTAAAGTCTCGGTACGCTATGTCAAAGATGTGGAAAACACAGGCGGGGAGATGGTTTTAAAAATAGCCGGAAAAGAAATCAACTTCGCCATTGATCCGGCATCGCCTAAAAGCAGCCATGGAAACTCCCTTATGCTCGGACAAATAGATCTGCCTGTCGGAAAGCAATCAGTGGAACTCCATGTGAAAAATATTGTAGGGGCAGAGGCCGTTAAGTTTTTGGAGGTTGTTCTGACACATGATTAAAAACCGAACCCGGCCGGCCCTCCGTTCGAATCCTAATTCCTTAAACAAGAAAAGCTAATCTTGCGATTAGATTTTCCTTTGTGATCCCGCTGGGATTGGCTCAGCCCCACAGTCCCCGTTCACATCCCTGAGCCTCCGACGGATCGAACCCGGCCGGCCCTCCGTTCGAATCCTAATCCCTTAAACAAGAAAAGCTAATCTTGCGATTAGCTTTTCCTCTGTGATCCCGCTGGGATTCGAACCCAGGACCCATACATTAAAAGTGTATTGCTCTACCAGCTGAGCTACGGAATCCTTTCTGTTTTTGAAAGTGATGCAAAGGTATAAAAAGATGTGATTGTGTCCAAATGTTTTTGTTCTTTTTGTTTAAATATTTTGTAACGGTTTATAAATTACGCTTTTATTTTTTTTAGAAGAACGGCTTCTTGTTTGAAAAGGCAGGAATTTGATCGTGAATTGAGCGATTCTGTGTAGGCAGTGTTTACCTTTTTTAAAAATAAGTTGCTGTTAAATAAGAAAAGTCGGCATACCTTGCCGACTTTTCTTATATTTTTGATAAATATGGAGATGACATTATTCTGTCACAACGCCCATATTACTGAATTTGTCAATGCGTTCCTTGATCAATGTATCGCTGTCTTTTGCCGTCAATTCAGCAAGATCTTTCAATAGTTGCTCTTTCAGATTAGCGGCTGCCTGTGCTGGATCCTGATGAGCACCGCCCAATGGCTCAGGAATGATTCCATCTATTAATCCATTGCCTAACATATCACTGGAAGTTAGTTTTAACGCTTCTGCTGCTTTTTCCTTGTGATCCCAGCTTCTCCATAAAATCGAAGAGCAAGATTCTGGCGAAATAACGGAATACCAAGTATGTTCCATCATATATACACGGTTACCTACTCCGATACCCAAGGCCCCGCCCGAAGCACCTTCACCTATGACCACACAGATGATAGGAACTTTAAGTACTGCCATTTCCATTAGGTTGCGTGCGATAGCTTCACCTTGTCCACGCTCCTCAGCTTCTAAACCCGGATAAGCACCCATGGTGTCGATTAATGTAATGACGGGCTTATTGAATTTTTCAGCCATTTTCATCAGACGCAATGCTTTACGGTAACCCTCCGGATTGGCCATGCCAAAATTATGGTATTGACGCTCTTTGGTGTTTTTACCTTTCTGATGACCAATGATCATGACAGGATTGCCATCGATGGAGGCCATGCCGCCTACAATCGCCTTATCATCTTTTACCGTACGATCACCATGCAATTCGATAAACTCATCGCAGATTGCTTCGATATAATCATAGGTCTGTGGACGATCCGGATGACGTGACATTTGAACATTCTGCCATCCTGTTAAATTGCTGTATATTTCTTTTTCCGTAGAAGCAAGTTTTTCCTCAAGTTCACGAACGGTTGCGCTCATATCAACTTGAGTTTTTTCGGCAACTTGTGTTACCTTTTCAATCTGCAACTGCAAATCTGCAATTGGCTTTTCAAAATCAAAAGTGGTTTTCATATATCTATTTTATGAAAATATTCAGGGGGCTAATTTAGCGCATTTTTTCCGAAATTAAAATTTGAGCATACAATATCATTGGAAATCCTTTGTTACATTTGCGTTATAATCATTGTGGTGGCTTAGTTTTTGATTGTAAGCCTGTGAAAAATGTTGACTTATGCTGAAAAAATACTTTTACTTTCTATTTCTGTTGATTTCACCTATACTTGCCAGATCAGAAAGCTATCCGGAGGTACTGTTTGATAATAGTATAATCAATGGAAGTTATGCGAAAAGCATGGCACATTATACAGGTGAGTCCTGGATACAAAATGTGAATCACAGCCTTCCGGTTTCAGATAGCTTGTTTTTTACTCCGGGGAATTCTCTTTCCCTGCGTTACGTTTCCTCTCCAAATGGAAAATGGGAGGCCAGTATATTAAATGATAAACAGAAATTTCAGTATATGATTGCCAAGGATGATCATTTAACCTTTAAATTGTTCATTCAAAGTAATACTGAAAAGGGGCAGTTGCCTAAAGTTGCCCTACAACAAAATGATGTACGCTCCAATGCATTGGATATTAGTTATTACATTGATGACTTTGCATATGATACCTGGCTCAATGTTTCTATTCCCGTGTCAAAATTTGAAGGAATTGTCACAGGAAAGGCTGTGTCTTCGTTGTTACTTGAACAAAATGGTACCGGTACAATTACGCATCAGCTTTTTATAGATCAAATCGAGTTCCTCCCGAAAAACTACCCAAAGGTTAAGCTGTCATCGGCTGCTATTTTGTCTAAAATAGGTGCAGTGGACAAGCAGGTTGAACTTGTATGGCAATTGCCATTGACTCCGAGTATTCGCTACGTGAAAATTTATAGATCGGAAGATAAGCTGAATTATCAGCCAATCGCAGTCTTACCGATTTATGTGCAGAAATGTCTCGATAGGGTGAACGAGTATAACAAGAGTTATTATTATAAAATAGCCTGGGTAGATTACAACTACGTAGAATCCCCATTTTCAGATGTAAAGGAAATACAGACCAAAAAGGGAACCGATGCGGAAATGTTAAGTTTTATTCGGAATGCGCACGTGAATTATTTTATTGATAATTATGATGTGAACAGTGGGATGTACCTTCCTGACCGTGGGAATCGTCAGGCTATAGTTTCAACCAATGAAACTGGCTATGCTATCCTGGGTTTGCTTGTTGCTGCTGAAAACCAACTGATGTCTAGACAAGCTTTGTTGGCCCGGATGACACGGATGGTGAAATTTTTGAGCGCGGCGCAAAATCATCAGGGCGTGTTTACTGCCTTCTATGATGGGAGATCGGGAGTACCTCACTATCGTGATTCTGTACCGACCTATGATGTAAGAGGCACTTCACATCTGATGGAGTCATTATTGATCGCCCGTGAATACTTTAGCAAAGATGATCCACAGGAGCAATCGCTACGGAAATCAATTACGGCATTATGGGAACGAATTAATTGGAGGTATTTTACTGATCCAAATAACTCGGATGTCCTTTGGAACAAGTGGTCTCCTATAGATACTACGGCGAGATCCCGCCAATTGGGCGGGTTTAACGAGAGCCTTAGTACTTATGTGCTTGCCATGTCGTCTCCAACACATCCTTTGGCTGCTTCGGCTTATACAAATGGATTTGCAACTAAACATGCGGACGGAATAGATTTTAGTGATGAATTGAACGCTTTGGTACCGGAGATAAGGACAAAGTTGAATGATTCTCTTGCGCAAACGATAAGTAGCAATCCCCTGATCGGTAACATAGAGAATGTACCCGTTTCGATTTATTCGGACGATAAGGTTATTTTTGCTAAAAGTATCGCTGGAGGTAATCTGACGGAATCGTTGATGTCTGTTTATAGACCATTTTTGATCATGAATCCGAAAGGGAAAGTGGATAATTTTGTGGACTATAAAAAGTATCTCTCAGACTATATACTTGCCTATAAACGAAGAGATAATGAGTTGAATATCGGAACACGATTTACGGATATCTGGGGTGTTGAACAAGCGGATAATGCTTACCAGGACCAGGGATATCTTGTGAATCCGGCCATTTCAATAGCCTCTTATCCCTTTGAAAAGGAAATCGGTTTGAAAGCTTTGCGTAAATTTTATGAGGAGTATGCAGATGTCCTGTTTACACAATATGGATTTAGAGCTTGGATCGATCTCAAAAATAATGATGTTTCTGAAAGTTACCGGGCGAGAAATCAGGCCACGATAGCTGTAATGATTGAAAATGCCAATTCAGGCATGATCTGGAAGCTGTATGAGCAAATTCCTGAAATTAAAAAGACATTGGATATGGTATATTTGAAGAAATAGATTTGTTACGATCCGATGAACGGAAAGGAGCACCTTTTTTGGTCTTTTTTCCTTATATTTACCCTGTTTAAATCGACATTAAATACGTTAAAAACGATGCTTAGAAAAATTAATTTGGGACTATTGGCCGTATGTGCAGGTTTATCATTATTTTCTTGTAAACAACAGGCTATTGTAGTAAATCCTGGAGCTGTTGTCACAAAAGATGGAACTGATGATGGTTTGAAAAATGTGAAAAAGGACTTTAATGATGCGAAAAGGACTGACGAGGGAATTAAATTCAGTATTTCGTCGGATCTATTGTTCCCAACAAATTCTTCCTATTTATCTGAAAAGGCAAAGACTGAAGTAAGTAAGCTGGCCTTAATCCTGCAAGAGAACAACAATAAAATTAAAGTTGACGGCTATACAGATGCTACCGGTACCGTCGAGTATAACCAATGGCTTTCTGATAAACGTGCTGCGTCCGTAAAAAAATTCCTTGTAGATTCGGGTGTACAAGAGTCTCGTATTACAGCAAAAGGTTTTGGCCAGTCAAATCCTGTTGGTGATAACAAGACACCGGAGGGACGTCAAAAAAATAGAAGAGTAGAAGTAACCATCTTGGATAAAAAATAAAATTATCAGGGTCTTTTTCCTGAATGGAAAGCGAGATATTTTATAAATATATCGCTTTTTTTATGCCTTAAATGGAAGCTGATCGGCTTTTTTAACGGGTTTAATCGGGTAGCTCATACCCTTATCGTTGCAATTATAATCGTCATAATATAAATATAAATCAGATTTGGAAAAACCTGTCGCCATTGAGAGAAATGAATTGTTTAAGCCTAGTTTTCGGGAAGCTATCCGGTTTTGGTTTATCCTGGGCTGGATAAGTTTTGGTGGAACGACGGGGCATATAACGATCATGCATGATTTTCTGGTGGACAAGAAAAAGTGGGTAAGCAGCAAAAAATTTTTTCGGGCGCTGAATGCCTGCATGCTGCTACCGGGACCTGAAGCACATCAATTGACCATCTATCTCGGCTGGAAATTACATGGTCTAAAGGGTGGAGTACTGGCGGGACTGTTTTTTATATTACCTTCTCTGTGTATCATATTGGGACTTAGTCTGGTGTATGTGTACTTTGGCAATTCTGCGTTTCTATCTGCACTATTCTCTGGCTTAAAACCCGCAGTGCTGGCGATTATATTGTTCGCAACTTACAAAGTGGGACAGAAGTCATTATTGGGTACATGGCATTATATCGTCGCTTTGCTTGCTTTTTTGCTTTCTTATTTTGTCAAAGTCCCTATGCCCTGGATTATTTTGGGGGTTATCGTTCTGGGATTTTCACTTTATTTCTTAAACCCCAAGGAGGAAAAGGGTAAATCTGAACAGGAAGAAGAGGTCGATAAAGAGCGGTTTTATCATGTCAATTCCCTGGAGACAGTACCGTCAATTTCCGTACGTAAGATTTGTGTTCAGTTTCTTGCATTTTTTTTGTTGTGGTTGGGCCCATTTATGGCGCTATACCTGTTTATGCCAGATGCTACATTTTGGAAAGATCTCTCCTTCTTGTTTACAAAATCGGCGTACTTTACAATCGGGGGGTCTTATACTGTTATTCCCTATGTCGCAAATTTGGTGACGGAAAAATTTCTCTGGCTGACAAAGACACAAATGATAGACGGTTTCGCATTGGCCGAAACAACGCCGGGGCCATTGGTTATCGTGTTGGCTTATGTGGGATTTATGGCCGGATTTAATCATTTTGACCACTCCTATGCAATGGCTATGGTAGGTTTGGCGGCTACAGCTTACTTTACTTTTTTGCCCAATTTTGCATTGATCTTTATCGGTGCGCCGCTTATCGAACGCTCTCAAAAAAATAAAGCCATCCAGTATGTACTCTCCTTGGTCACCGCTTCTGTAGTAGGTGTGATTGTTAATTTAGCTTTTTATCTAGGGCAGGGAATTTTGTTTCCAACAACGTCCGGTTTGGCAAATTTGGACTGGAAGGCGTTACTTTGGGTAGCTATTTCAATTTTCCTCTTATTTAGATATCGGATCGGAATGTTGCAGCTTATACTTTTGAGCCTCATTTACGGATTTTTACTGTACCTGTTGCCATAAACAAGAAAAGCCCATCGACTGATGAGCTTTCTTGTACCTAGGGCGGGAATCGAACCCGCACTCCCTTAACGGGAACAGGATTTTAAGTCCTGCGTGTCTACCAGTTCCACCACCTAGGCAGGTGAGCGAAAAACGAGATTCGAACTCGCGACCCCAACCTTGGCAAGGTTGTGCTCTACCANNTTATAACTCCTTTGAATTCAGTATAGAAAAAATTAAATCGCTTTCAAATCCTCTGGACAAAGCAAATTGATAGACTTTGTTCTTGATGATGAACGAATCTTTGTCTTTGATCTCCCGAATTTTCTTGTCAATAGTATTTTCCAAGATGTGCTCATATTCATCTGGGGCGATCTGTTTGAAGGCAATTTTTATCAGCTGTTCCGAAACACGCTTTCCTTTTAAAGCTTGTTTGATTTTAATTTTTCCCCAGCCTTTCATGCGTAGTTTACCGTTGCAATAGGCTATCGCAAAGCGTTCTTCGTTCAGAAAGTTTTCTGCGATTAAATTCGCTATACAATTTTCAACGTCTGCCTCGTGTAGCCCCCAGCTGTAGAGTTTGTCCCTTACTTCCTGCTGGGATCTTTCCTGATAAGCACAATAGCTTTCAGCTTTTAGCTTAGCCTGACCGGGGGTCAGTATCTTTTTGTTTTTTCTATCTTCGTCGAACATATTGTCAAAATTTCAAA
>NZ_DLJD01000047.1:55579-60948 GCF_002484085.1 Sphingobacterium sp. UBA7625 | reverse complement strand
TTATCACGGATCCCAATTCTTTAGTTCAACATTTATTTTATGATAGCCGAAAGATTGTTCAGGCAGATAACGGTGTGTTTTTCGCGCTGCAGAAGAGTAGGGATGGTCATCATTATATCAAAGAGGCCTATGATAAGGGGGTAAGAAACTTTGTTCTACAACTTGACGAAGAACAGGAACAGTTATTTCCGGATGCAAATCTGATATGGGTCACCGACAGCCTCGAATCCATGCAGGTATTGGCGGCTTATCATCGGCAGAAGTTTAGCTTTCCTGTTATTGGGATCACCGGGAGCAATGGTAAGACAATAGTCAAGGAATGGTTATACCAACTGATGTCCCCGGAATATAAGATCTACCGAAGTCCCAAAAGCTATAACTCTCAATTGGGGGTAGCACTTTCTTTATGGGGCTTATCCGATCAGTATAATCTGGCGATTATCGAAGCGGGCATTTCGGAAAAAGGCGAAATGGTTAAGCTCGAAAATATGATAAAACCAACGATTGGTCTGCTGACAAATGTGGGCGTGGCTCATAAAGTTGGTTTTGAATCAAAGGCGGAAAAGATCTACGAAAAGATAAATCTGTTCAAGGACGTTGAGACAATGATCTTCCCCAACCGTTATGTAGAGGATATTCAATTGCCTTATCGCCCTCGAAAATTTTCGTGGGGATACGATGAGGGGCTTTCATTGGAGGTTTATTCGCTCAAACAGGTGGACGATAAATTTACGGTAGCCACACTTTTCTATGGCGGGCGGACATTTGCTGTTGAGGTACCTTTTGTTGACAAAGGAAATATTGAAAATGCCATCAACTGTGTTGCGGTAATGTTGCGTTTTGGTTACGAAAGAGAGGTGATCGCATCAAGAATTAAAGAGCTGCAGCCTGTTGCCATGCGGCTTGAACTGAAGAAAGGTAAGAAAAACAGCTCTATTATTGATGATTCCTATAGTAACGATTTGGATGCCCTCCAAATTGCGCTTGAATTTTTAAATCAACAGGGACAGCATCCCCGAAAAATCCTGATTCTTTCGGATTTACCCGGGGTTAGTTTGGCGGATGAGAAAAGCTTGTCAAAACTGAAACGGCTACTTTCGGAGTACCGCTTGGATCGGTTGATCTTAATCGGGGAGATCTTGACACAAGTTGCTGATCAATTTGCTGTTCCATCGGTTTCGTATGCCAGTACCACAGCATTTTTGGATGATATCAGGTCACTTCAATTTGAAGATTCTACTGTTTTATTAAAGGGGGGACGGGAATTTCATTTTGAACGGATCAGCCGCCTATTGGTGGCAAAATCCCACGATACGGTGCTTGAGATCAACCTCAATGCAATGGAAAATAATCTGAATGTCTATCGTCAACTGTTGCCAAAACATGTGAAATTGATGTCTATGGTCAAAGCTTTTTCCTATGGGAGCGGAAGTTTTGAGATTGCAAACCTGTTACAGTTCAATAGGGTGGATTACCTTACTGTGGCATTTGCAGATGAAGGTGTCGATCTAAGGGGGGCTGGAATCACATTGCCTATTGTTGTGATGAGCCCTGATGAAAATACCTTTGAATCTATCGTTCAGTATAATCTTGAACCTGAAATTTACAGTTTTAGAGTGCTTTCTTCTTTTTTGAATTACCTGAAGGGAAGGGGGATTTCGTCCTTTCCGATACATATCAAAGTGGATACGGGCATGCATCGTCTTGGTTTTATGCCGGATGAAGTGGATAAACTGATTACTGAATTAAACTCTAGTGCTATATTACAAGTAAAGTCGGCATTTTCCCATTTGGCTTCTGCCGGCAATAAAGAAGACAATACTTTTACTCAACAACAGATCGATCTTCTCGATCAATTTACAAGACGCCTTGAAGAAGGGCTGGGCTATTCTTTTTTACGTCATATTGCTGCAACTTCGGGTATCGAACTATGGCCGCAGGCCTATTTTGATATGGTTCGGCTCGGGATTGGACTGTATGGGATTGACGTCGAACGGCATGATCTTCCACTTCGGGAGGTCAGTAGTCTGAAGACCAATGTAACTCAAATAAAGCACTTGGCTGCGGGAGAGACCGTTGGTTATAATCGGCATGGGGTATTGCATCGGGATAGCAAAACGGCAACGATAAAAATTGGTTATGCGGATGGATATGACAGGCGTTTTGGGAATGGTGTAGGCAAGATGATGGTTAATGGCCAGCTCGTACCAACAATAGGAGATATCTGCATGGATATGTGTATGCTTGACGTGACGGATATCGAAGTGGCAGAAGAAGATGAAGTGATTGTTTATCCAGATATTAAGCTCGCGGCAAAAGCTATCGGTACTATCCCTTACGAACTCCTGACGAGTATTTCGCAGCGGGTAAAAAGAGTATATTTTTATGNNTAAAGGATATTCTGCATTTTTGTATAAATATATTTGATTTTCTAACTCATGCTCGGTAAATTATTCAGGGGATTTATTAATTATTTAATTCGAGGTATTCTCGTTGTTGTGCCATTGGCGGGTGCTGTTTTTCTGATCGTATGGATTTTTGCATCGATTGACTCAGCGCTGAACCTGACAGAACATTTTCTACAGGACGAAAAGGGACATCCTTTATATATTCCCGGAATCGGAATCTTAACTGTGATCCTTATCCTTGTTCTGGCTGGCGTGATATTTACGAATTTTGTGACCGACCCGATCAAAGTATGGATCAACCATCAGATCAAGAGAATACCGCTCTTAAATACCCTGTACACGTCAATAAAGGATTTTACGGAAGCCTTTGTTGGGGATGCTAAGAAATTCAATGAGCCTGTGCTGGTCACCGTTAATGAGTTCGGGCTCAAGAAGATCGGTTTTCTGACACAGCATGATTTAAAAAGTTTAGGTCTTGAAGATGAGGTTATGGTTTATTTCCCATATTCTTACTCTTTTGCCGGTCAGGTTGTTATTATTAGTGCGGATAAGGTCAAAAAATTAGATATGTCGCCCACCGATGCAATGAAACTTGTTGTCTCCGGGGGTGTCAGTGGTATTGAGCATTCGTAGGCTAATGCTAGCAATAAGAAAGGGCTGGAATTTTAAATTTCCAGCCCTTTCTTATTGGTTGTAAAACTGTTGCATTGATTTATATTAGGACTTCCTTTGGCCTAAAGTTGGATTCACAGGTGGAATGGGAATGTAGCCATCATCCCCCGGAACTTTTGGAAATTCGTGTTGTTCCCATTTATTCCTGGCGATTTTTAAGGTTTCGATGTCAGAAGCGACAAAATTCCAGTCGATGTAGCGTTGTTCAGGAAAGGGTTCACCGCCAAAGATATATACGGAGGTGCCTGCTTTCATTTCGAACTCACATAACTTGGCATCCTTTGCAACCAAAATTTGCTTTGGACCAAACTCCTGGCCTTCAGCCTGTACTGAGCCATGAAGAATATACAAACCGCTTTCGCCATAGAGATGTTCGCCTAGTTTAATGCGGGAATCCTTTTCCGCTTTAATTTCAATAAGATATAAAGGGCTGTAAACCGGTACTTCCGAACGATGGCTGTTGATTTCGCCAGCAATCAGACGATAACTTACACCGTCTTCGGTCCAATGCGGAAGCTGTGGTTCTTCGATATGAACGAAGTTGGGCTCCATCTGTTCCAGATCCTTAGGCAAAGCGACCCAGATCTGTAAACCATGGAGGTCATGTTGCGTAGACCGTAGGTAATCCGGCGTGCGCTCGGAATGGGTTACTCCTTTTCCGGCTGTCATCCAGTTTACCGCTCCGGGTTTTATTTCAACGGCATTGCCTAAACTATCGCGGTGCATGATACTTCCCTCAAAGAGATAAGTTAACGTAGATAATCCGATATGAGGGTGTGGAGCAATATCCATGAAGTGAGGCTCGGAGATGGTGTCAGGCCCCATATGGTCAATAAATATAAACGGACCGACCATACGTTTTTGTCTGAAAGGAAGTAGTCTCCCTACCAAGAAATTGCCTATATCTGCGGCTCTTTCTTCAATCACTATTGCAATATTTGACATAANNTAATGTTTCCTTATTTTTGTGTGTTTATTCTAAAGCAATTTAAGAAATGTCAGGTATAATTGATCGTATTCTAGGTAAAAAGTCTGTAAGAAATGAGGTGGCAATGGCGCTATCCAATAGATTGTCATTTGAGAACAGTCAATGCGACCGTTTTCTGCTGACGAAGGCCCTGACGGAGGATGCGGCATCGGAAACGGAATATATGCTGTTTCAAAAAAAGCTATTGCTTTTGGAATTGGATAAACAGCAGGCTATCGAAGCTGAGCTGGACTTGCTGTCGCAATATATCGCAATGGTCAAGATGTTGATGCCTGCTGGTTTTTTACTCAAATGGGAAAATCGTTTTCAGCCGGAAAAAGAGCTGCTGCTGCCCCCGCTGATCTTATTTCCCATGGTGCAACATGCCGTAACAAACGGATATAATGGTATGTCTTCCCATCCCATCCGGGTTCGTCTCTCAGGATCTTCGAAAGTGCTACTGTTTGAGGTCAGCCATCGTGCAAACCATTATCTGGAGGGCCAATTTAAGCATACCTTGATTGAAGATTTTCAGAATAGACTCGAGTTTCTTTTTCCAGAACGACATAGTTTGCTCTTGAATAGCAATAGCAATACCTGCCGCGCTGCACTCACAATTCATTTCTAGATAACCCCAAAATGCTTTAAGGCATTCCAGATGCCGTTGCTGTCTACATCGTCGGTAATATAGTCCGCGATTTCCTTTACTTCGGGATTCGCATTTCCCATAGCTATACCAATCTGTGTGTGGGCAAGCATGGTAATGTCATTTCCTCCATCACCAAAAGACATGGTTTCGGAAAGCTCAATACCGAAATGTTTTAGAAAAACATCTATACCTACTTTTTTACTTTGTCCCATCGGGTTAACATCGGCAAAAATGGGCGTCCAACGGGAAGCAACAGAGTTGGGCATAACATTTTCCATAAACTCAGCTTCTTGTTCCGGGTTGATAAATACATTGACCTGCATGACGGATCCCAGATCAAAGTTGTCTTCATAGTTGCGTATCGGCGGGGTTTTTACGTTAACTTGCTGATACATCCTGAGTACTTCGGGCGTAACCTGATTTAAGGAGATCTCTTTGTCTGACATAAATGAAAACGTGAGTTCGGGATGATACTTTGCGTAATCAAGTAATGAACGGATGTCTTCTTGAATAATACTATTTTTATAAATAACCTGTTCATCTTTGGTGACGCAGTATCCGCCATTGAACGTGATAAAACCGTCGAAGTCAAGGTAACGGATATGTCCTAATTGATTAAAGGACCGGCCGGTAGAAACTAAAACTTTTATATTTTTTTCTTTTAATAATTGAA
>NZ_DLJD01000047.1:52220-55564 GCF_002484085.1 Sphingobacterium sp. UBA7625 | reverse complement strand
ACTTGATGTGTTTTGAAACTTAACAGTGTCCCATCTATATCAAAAAAAATCGCTTTAATCATAGAAATTGGAGTCAAATCCAAATATAATAAATAACTGGGATAGTGTCGTAGGTACAATATTAAATAGCTGTTATGATTGTGTGGGATTCAATGCTTTTTTGCCTGTTAAGCTTTTTTTGAAGTACTCTGCTTTTTTCCTAAATCTGTGAAGATGCTTAAAAGCAGTCATTCCGAATGGCTGTCAAAGGGTCTGCTCAAATAGCCGCGGGAGCCAGCGATAAGAGCTGTGGACCATTTGTGTAAATTAATTTTTAGATTGGCAAATTTGGTGATGCCAGACATCTGCGGTGGTCGATAAAAGCAGATTTTATGCTGTTATTTTTCGCAAAAATCTGACAGAATGTTCCCTAAGAATTTCGTAAATTTCAAGTTCAAATAAATGTAAATTTGATTACATTTAACGTATTGTATTAAAGAGGTTTAGAAATTTATGTATATTATTTTCGATACAGAGACAACGGGTTTGCCAAAGCGTTGGGACGCGCCAATTACGGACACGGATAATTGGCCGCGTTGTATCCAGCTGGCATGGCAGATTCACGATGAGATGGGAAATTTGGTCGNNATGACTCTGAAAAAATACACGGTATATCTACCGCATTGGCTGAAGAACAGGGGGTGCCACTACAGGTTGCTCTTGAAAAATTCAATGCAGCGTTAAATAAAGCGAAATTTGTTGTTGGGCAGAACATTGGTTTTGACCTCAATATCATGGGCTGTGAGTTCTATCGTTATAGTATGGATTCCAAAATGGCGAGTATGCCTGTTTTGGATACCTGTACCGAGGTGACTGCGGATCTGTTGAAAATTCCGGGTGGACGTGGTGGTCGGTATAAACTGCCTAATCTGACCGAATTACACTCCTATTTGTTTGGGGTTCCGTTTGCTGAGGCCCACAATGCAACGGCCGACGTTGAGGCGACAACACNNCAACACGTTGTTTTCTGGAGCTGGTCAGAAGAGAGGTCTTTACGGCCGAGGAACTTCAGGTGGATACGGGGTATTTTGTGGATTTCAAAACGAGTAATCCCGGTCCTGTTCCTACTGCTGGACTTAAACATATCAATCTTAAAGCGGCCTCTGATGAGATCAGAAAACGTGCTACGCCAGACGAAGTTAGTGTTGTCGTAGATGCAGATGCCTTATCCGCCCTTAAGGAAGCAAAATTTGCTCACTTACATAACCATTCACAGTTTTCTATTCTACAGTCGACCATGTCGTATGACAAGTTGGTTTCGGCTGCGGTCAAAGACAATATGCCTGCCGTTGCTCTTACCGATCATGGAAATATGATGGGGGCATTTGAATTTGTTTCTAGGGTCATCAGTCATAATAAAGAGGTAGAGGCACAAAATGCCGAAGCAGTCGAAAATGGGCAGGAACCTACCGGTCAGATTCTAAAACCTATTGTAGGTTGTGAATTCTTTGTTTGTGAAGACCATAAAGATAAAACCCGAAAGGATAACGGTTACCAGATTGTGCTGTTGGCAAAGAATAAACGTGGTTATCATAACCTAGCCAAGTTAGCTTCTTTTGCTTATACCGCAGGATTCTATTATGTCCCCCGCATAGACAAAAATCTCATTCTACAATATAAAGAGGATGTGATCGTACTTTCGGGAAACCTCCAGGGAGAGGTGCCTAGCAAGGTGCTAAATATTGGTGAAAATCAGGCGGAGGAAGCTTTGCAATGGTGGAAGGAACATTTTGGAGATGATTTCTATCTTGAGTTAATGCGGCATGGACAAGAAGATGAGGATAGGGTCAACCAAACTCTATTGAAGTTTGCCCGTAAATATGCTATTAAAGTTGTAGCAACCAATAATACCTATTACGAAAAGAAAGGGGATGCACACGCCCATGATATCCTGTTATGCGTGAAGGATGGCGAGAAACTTTCCACGCCCAAAGGGAGAGGGCGGGGCTTCCGGTTCGGTTTGCCCAATCAGGAGTATTATTTTAAATCTTCTGAAGAAATGAAAAGCCTGTTCAAAGATCTACCTGAAGCAATTCTCAATATACAGGAGATCGTGGATAAGGTAGAGGTCTTTAAATTGAACAGGGATGTCCTCTTGCCCAAATTTGATATACCGGAGGAATTCCAGGTTGCAGAAGATAATGAGGACGGGGGGAAAAGAGGGGAAAATAAATATCTCGCCCACTTATGTTATGTAGGTGCCGAGAAACGCTATGAGGAAATAACGGATGATATTCGAGAACGTCTGGATTTTGAATTGGCAACGATCGAAAAAACGGGATATCCGGGATACTTTTTGATTGTACAGGATTTTATTGCTGCGGCACGTGATATGGGTGTTTCTGTTGGGCCCGGTCGGGGATCTGCGGCGGGATCTGCCGTTGCGTACTGTCTGGGGATTACAAATATTGACCCCATAAAATACGATTTGCTATTTGAGCGTTTTTTAAATCCCGACCGTGTATCCATGCCTGATATTGATATTGACTTTGATGATGAGGGACGTGGACGGGTGATGCAGTATGTGATCAATAAATATGGCGCAAGTCAGGTGGCCCAGATCATTACTTACGGTACGATGGCCGCGAAGTCTTCGATTAAAGATACCGCACGTGTGCTTGACCTGCCTTTGGGCGATGCGAATGAAATAGCCAAACTGATTCCCAATCTGAAGCTTTCCAAAATCTTTACGCTGGATGAGGCAGGTCTAAAGGAAAAATTGCGAACGGAGGAGATCGAGGCGGTCAACCGGTTAAAGTCAATCGCTGACGGTGCCGGACTTGAAGCTGAGACGATCCGTCAGGCACGTGTATTGGAAGGCTCTGTCCGAAATACGGGTATTCATGCCTGTGGTGTGATCATTACACCGGATGATATTACGAATTTCGTTCCTGTTTCTTTGGCCAAGGATTCCGACCTGTATGTGACACAGTTTGATAACCACGTCGTTGAAAGTGCCGGACTGTTGAAAATGGACTTTTTGGGGTTGAAGACCCTGACGCTTATCAAGGATACTGTTGAGAACGTTAAATTAAGTCATGGTATCGTGTTAGATCCGGATAAATTTCCGATAGATGATGTGTTGACTTACGAGCTTTTCCAGCGTGGAGAAACAATCGGTGTATTCCAATATGAATCTCCGGGCATGCAAAAATATATGCGCGATCTGAAACCAACGGTATTTGCCGATTTGATTGCGATGAATGCTTTATATCGTCCGGGACCAATTGAGTATATCCCGAGTTTTATCAAGCGTAAGCATGGGATAGATCCTATTGTATATGATTTGGATGCCTGTGAGGAAT
>NZ_DLJD01000047.1:50919-52213 GCF_002484085.1 Sphingobacterium sp. UBA7625 | reverse complement strand
GTAAAGCGATGGGTAAGAAGCAAAAGGCTGTACTTGATAAAATGAAGCCGAAGTTTGTTTCACAGGCTGAAGAGAAAGGACACAACGCGAAAGTACTGGAGAAAATCTGGACTGACTGGGAAGCTTTTGCCAGTTATGCCTTCAATAAATCCCACTCCACCTGTTATGCATGGGTGGCTTATCAGACCGCTTACTTAAAGGCGCATTTTCCGGCGGAATATATGGCAGCGGTACTTTCCAATAATATGAATGATATCAAGCAGGTGACATTCTTTANNTATTACGGTCAACGAACGTGGAGCGATTCGCTTTGGTATCGGTGCTGTCAAGGGAGTCGGTGCCGGTGCGGTGGATGCTATTGTGCAAACGAGAAAGTCTGGATTGTATAAATCTGTTTTTGATATGGCTAAGCGCATAGATCTACGTGCGGTCAATAAAAAAGCTTTTGAGAGTTTGGCGTATGCCGGTGGTTTTGATAGTTTCGAAAGTACACATCGTGCGCAGTATTTCCATGTCGAGGATAATTCAACAGGGATGGAAAAGGCGATTCGGTTTGGGCAACGCTATAAAGAAAATGAAAACTCGGCACAGGCAAGTTTGTTTGGTGCGGGTGAGGCTGCGGAGCTGCCGGAACCTGTGCTGGCGCCTTGCCCACAATGGGGATTGATCGAAAAGCTTAAATACGAAAAAGATGTTATTGGTATTTACCTGACTAGTCACCCCTTGGATACCTATCGGTTTGAAATTGAACATTTCTGCCATAATCCGGTGTCTGATCTGTCGTTGATCAATAAAGCTAAGGCTGCTGAGGTGGATGAGGAAACTCTGCTGGAGTTTAACCGTATTAAAAATAAAGAATTGGTTATCGGTGGAATTATAGCCTCGGCAAACCACCGGTTGACCAAAAATGGTAAGCCCTTTGCTTCATTTATAATCGAAGATTATAGTGACTCTTATGATATGGCGGTGTTTGGCGAAGAGTATGTGAAATTAAAAGGATATTTACAGGAAGGTTATTTTGTTCAATTGCGTGGGTTGGTTCAGGAGCGTTTTAGGCAGGTCGGAAATTGGGGCTTTGAGTTGAGAAGTGTGCAGTTGCTTTCAGAGCTTCGTGAAAAAATGGCAAAGAGTTTTACAATTAATATTCCTTTACCAAAGCTGAATGAAGAATTCTTGGATGGGATTAAAGAAATCTTAGCACAGAATGAGATTGAAGGTGTTGTGCCAAATTGTCAATTGAAATTTAAAATCTGGGATCCCCAAGATGAAATCTCTGTCGAAATGCCAGCTAAAA
>NZ_DLJD01000047.1:50185-50767 GCF_002484085.1 Sphingobacterium sp. UBA7625 | reverse complement strand
TGGTGTGGTCCATGTCGTATGGTAGGTCCTGTTGTTGAAGAGCTGGCTAAAGATTATGAAGGTAAGGCTGTGATAGGAAAAGTAAACGTGGATGAAAATCCAGAAATTTCAGTTCGTTACGGTATCCGTAATATTCCTGCTTTATTGTTCTTCAAAAATGGAGAAATCGTAGATAAACAAATTGGAGCGGTTCCAAAGTCGGTTTTAAATGAGAAATTAGAGAAACAATTAGCGTAATAATTCGTTTTTAATAAAAAAAGACCTGAAATATTTTTATTTCAGGTCTTTTTTTTGTTTTTACCACTTTATTTTTGTTTTTATTTTGATTTTATCAATGTTTTTTTTGTGTGTTTTATCTGTGTGTTCATTTTTGTTGTGTTATTTGGTGTTTTATTGTGTTTTTTTTGTTGTTTAAAATCTATTTTATCAAAATAAAATAGATTTTATTTTGATAAATGGATATTTTTTACTTATTTTGAATATGAAAACGGAAGAAAAACGAATATTTGATTGAATTATTTGTTTTATTTTATGTTTTTTGTTGATATTTTGATATAAATAAAGATTTTCCCTTTCAAATAC
>NZ_DLJD01000047.1:0-49927 GCF_002484085.1 Sphingobacterium sp. UBA7625 | reverse complement strand
GTAAGGTAAGGTAAGGTAAGGTGCAAATAAAAGCGGCTATCCATTGGGATAGCCGCTTCTTTATCTTATACTAAATAATAAACTTATTCAGCTACTACTTCGAAAGGAACTTGAACTTTAACTTCTTTGTGTAAGTTTAAGTTAGCGATATATTCGCCGATTTCTTTAGGTTCAACTTCGAATGTAATACGACGACGATCTACGTCAAAACCTTTTGCTTTCAATGCATCAGCAATCTGGATGCTATTTACTTTACCGAAGATTTTACCAGATTCACCTGCTTTAGCGCCGATTGAAAGTTTTACAGCTTCCAATTTACCAGCTAATTCAGTAGCGTCTTTTTTGATTTTATCTTGTTTGAACTGAGCTTGTTTGATGTTCTCAGCTAAAACTTTCTTTGCAGATTCAGTCGCTTGAATAGCAAATCCTTGGGGGATTAAGTAGTTACGACCGAAACCTGGTTTTACATTAACGATATCGTTTTGCTCACCTAAGCCTTTGATATCTTGTTTTAAAATTACTTCCATTTTCTATCGTCCTCCTTATTTAATTGCATCAGCTAAGTAAGGTAATAAGCCGATGTGACGAGCACGTTTAACAGCTTGAGCTACTTTACGTTGAAATTTCAAAGATGTACCAGTTAAACGACGAGGTAAGATTTTACCTTGATCATTTACAAATTTCATCAAGAAGTTAGCATCTTTATAATCGATATATTTGATACCATTCTTTTTGAAACGACAGTATTTTTTACGGTTGTCCTCTACTTTAGGAGCAGTTACGTATTGGATATTTTCGTTAGCCATTAGTTTGCGCCCTCCTCAGTTTTAGTTTCAGCTTTTTTGTTGAATGCACCGCTACGTTTTTTCTCGTTGTAAGCTCTAGCATGTTTGTCTAAACTTACAGTCAAGAAACGCATAATGCGCTCATCACGTTTGTATTCAACCTCTAATTTGTTGATTAATTCACCTGGAGCCTTGAATTCAGTTAAGTGATAAAATCCAGTAGATTTTTTCTGGATTGGATACGCTAATTTTTTCAAACCCCAATTGTCTTCAGCGACAATCTCGGCTCCGCCTTCTGTTAAGATGTTTTTGAATTTTGCGATTACTTCTTTCGCAGCATCTTCAGAAAGCAACGGGGTAAGAACGATTACAGATTCGTACTGTTGCATTTTGTTAATTAATTTTGTTATTTAAAATTCCACATTTGTGGAAGTGCAAAGGTAGGTATTATATTGTTATATTGCAACGCCTTAAAATAAAAAAGTTTAGATCTGCAGGGAGATCTAAACTTTTTCTGTGACGACAAATTAACCGCTTAGTTTAATTTGCTCATTTCTTCTTTTATGGCGGCCTGTGTTTTTTCACTGACACTTACCAATGGTAGGCGTAAAATATCGTTACCGATACCCAATTTTTTGAGGATGTATTTAACACCAGCCGGATTTCCTTCTACAAAACAAAGATCTGTTATCTGCAGTAAATCGTTATGTATTGTTCTTGCGCTAGCATAATTGCCTTCTGCACATAACTTTGCCAGTGTAGCAACACGCTTTGGAAATGCATTTCCAACAACAGAAATAATACCCGCCGCACCGAGTGCCATCATCGGTAAAGTGACCGGATCGTCGCCGGAGATCAATAGAAAATCTGCCGGTTTGTCCCGTAAGATCTCGCTGAATTGGGCAAAATTGCCGGAAGCTTCTTTTATTGCAACAATATTTGAAAAATCATTGGCCAGGCGCAACGTTGTCTGTGCGGTCATATTACTGCCCGTACGGCCCGGTACATTATATAATATAACAGGCAGTGGAGAAACTTGTGCGATAGCTTTATAATGTTGGTAAATTCCCTCCTGTGTTGGTTTATTATAATAAGGAGACACAGATAAAATAGCACAGAAACCGGTCGGATCAAATGCTTTGATCTGTTCTATAATCTCTGCCGTATTGTTGCCGCCTATACCAGCCACCAAAGGAAGTCTACCGTTCACGCGCTTGACAGTGAAATCCCAGATACGCTTTCGTTCTTCTTTAGTCAATGTGGCAACTTCTCCAGTTGTACCTAAAGAAACCAAATAATCCATACCCTCGTTAATTTGCAAGTCAATGAGTTGACCTAATGCCTCGAAATCAACAGATTCATCTGAGTTGAAAGGAGTGACCAATGCTACTCCTGCGCCGTGAAGCTCGTTCATCTTGTTTTTGTATTTATATAAATTTAATTAAAAAATCCTATTTGGAATGAATAAGGTCTAATAGATCTTGCTCATTAATCATCGGGATGCCCAGTTTCTCTGCCTTCGCTAATTTGGAAGGCCCCATTTTATCTCCTGCCACCAGATAATTCAATTTTGCAGAAATAGAGGAGAGCATTTTCCCCCCATTGCTCTCGATTAATTCCGCTAGCTGTTCTCTGGAATAATCTGCAAATACACCTGAAATCAAAAACGTTTTTCCGCTGAGATTTTCACTGGCTAGAATAATTTCCCTTTCTTCAATTTCCAGCTTTAAGCCATAATGTCTTAAGCTAATGAGCTGTTGCTGATGAATGGGGTTGTCCAGATATTCTTTGACACTTTCAGCGATGCGGCGTCCGATATCCTGAACACCCTCGATTTCTTCTGTAGATGCCTGAGCAAGGGCATCAATATTCTTAAAATGCTGCGCTAGTTTTTTTGCGATTGTTTCGCCGACATGACGTATTCCCAACGAGAATAATACTTTCTCAAAGGGTTTTTCTTTTGATTTTTCTATGCCTGCCAGCATATTGTCGATTGACTTTTGACCAAAGCGCTCCAATTGTTGTAAGTCTTCTTGATGGTCCTTTAGGCCGTAGATGTCAACAATGTTATGCAATAGTCCTTTTCTGAAGAAAGTCTCCACGGTCTCGTCGCCCATACCCTCGATATCCATCATTTTACGTCCGATAAAATGTTGCATTTTACCAACGATCTGTGGTGGACATCCCGTTTCATTGGGACAGTAATGCACGGCTTCGCCCTCTTGTCTAATTAATGTTGTGCCACATTCCGGACAGCTGTCCGGGTAGATGAAAGCTGTTGTATCCGGCAATCTTTTTTCAAGGTTGACACCAATGATTTTAGGGATAATTTCGCCTCCTTTTTCTACATAGACGGTATCGCCCTGATGTAAATCTAAACGGGCAATTTCATTGGCGTTATGCAAAGAGGCGCGTTTGACCGTCGTTCCTGCCAACAGGACAGGTTGGAGATTTGCTACAGGTGTGACTGCGCCGGTACGCCCTACTTGGTAGCTAATGGTATTGAGTGTTGTCTCAACACGTTCCGCTTTGAATTTATAGGATATCGCCCATCTTGGGTTCTTCGCTGTAAAACCTAAATCTTCCTGTTGGGCATAATCATTCACTTTGATAACGATACCGTCGATTTCATAGCCGAGATTATGTCGTTCGGTGTCCCAATAGTCAATGAATTCAAAGACATCTGCCAGTGAATTACATTTTTTTGTGTGTTCACAGACATGAAATCCCCAGCTTTTCACATGTTCTAGGCTGTTCCAGTGATCATGAAATAGGTTGGTTCTATTGTCGCAGTATAAAAAGTACAGAAAACAATCTAAAGGTCTTTTGGCTACCTCCGCGGAATCCTGAAGTTTTATTGTGCCCGAAGCAAAATTGCGTGGATTGGCATAAGTCTGTTCCGCGTTCTCTTCGCGTTCTTTATTCAGGCGAAGGAACGCAGATTTATGCATAAATATCTCGCCCCGGATTTCAAACTGGCTAGGATAGTCACCCTCTTTGAGTCTGATCGGAATGGATCGGATCGTTTTGATATTGTTTGTCACCACATCACCTTGAGTTCCATCCCCACGGGTAACTGCTTTTTTGAGTAGTCCATTTTCATAGGTTAGGCTTATGGAAAGCCCGTCGAATTTTAATTCACAAACATACTCAAACTGATCGCCAATGATCTTTCGGATCCGTTGATCAAAATCAAAAAGCTCCTCCTGGCTGTAGGTGTTGCCCAACGAAAGCATGGGCCAACGATGTTTCTCTGTTTTGAATTTGGAGGTGATGTCACCCCCAACGCGTTGTGTGGGAGAGTTAGGATCAGCGAACGCTGGATATTGACGTTCCAGTGCTTCGAGTTCCTTTAGCTTGAGATCGAAGTCATAATCTGAAATAAGACTATCTGCCAATACATAGTATTGATAGTTATAATGATTGAGTTCTGCTGTTAAGTCTTTTATCTTTTTTTCAATATCCATCACCGACATGTTGCAAAATTACAAATAAAAAGTACGTTTAAATAAAATAAATAAAGAATCTTGTTGATAAGAGTGCTTTATTTTTAAAATGCGTTTTTGTGCATTTTATGTTTAGAGGGCTCAGTACCCTATTTAAAATCTTTCGGATTTAATTGCGAAAATTTATGTTTATTATTCGCGTAAAAATCAATAATGACAGAATTATTATACAGCCCTTTCTGATTTTCTGTCGCCTGATATTTCTTTCGTTTTCTAGCATTTTTGAAAATATTCAGGAAGAAATACTGATGGGCACGGCTGATCGCCCAGGCATCTTTCGGCTTTCGGTCAATGAGAAATTTCATCAATGCGGCAAAATCAAACCAGAGGCGCAGGAAAATTATCCAAATTGCCTTACCCAAAGGTAGATTCTTTTGCAACATAACCAGATTATTCCTAAAATTCAAATAGGTCTTCTTGGGGTTGCTCGCATTTAATGTGCCACCACCGACATGGTAAACGACAGATGTCGGGCAGTAGCCAATAGCATAGCCCATTTTTTTTAACCGCCAGCATAGATCAATTTCCTCCATATGGGCAAAAAAATCCTCATCTAAACCATTTGCTTCTTTCCAGGCTTTTTCCCGAATAAAAAGTGCAGCGCCCGATGCCCAGAAAATTTCAGATTCCTGATCATATTGACCATGATCTTCCTCGACTTCATGCAAAATTCTTCCTCTACAGAATGGAAAGCCAAAGTAGTCCATATAACCTCCAGCGGCACCGGCATGCTCAAATTTCTCTTTACTATGGAAGGAAAGGATCTTGGGCTGTGCGGCCGCAATATTCGGGTTGCTTTCCATATAAGCAACAACCGGTTCTATCCAGTTTTGGGATACTTCCACATCTGAATTCAGCAAGATATAATAATCTGCATCCACACGTTCCAGGACCTTGTTATAACCTCCGGCAAAACCATAATTCTTGTCGTTTTCAAGAATGGTAATGGTGGGATAGTACTGCTTGACGAATAAAATAGAGTCATCATCCGATGCATTGTCTCCAATGACGAACTCAATATTTGGATAAGAACTGTTGTAGACAGAAGGTAAGAATTTCTCCAGGAAGAAACGACCATTCCAGTTCAGTATGACAACAGCTACTTTTGGTAATTTACTCATTTTCTACGTTTCCTTTTCCAGCGATTATGCGACCAAAGCCAATATTCGGGATTTTCACGAATCATTTGCTCGGCAAAGCGATTGTGTAAATCGGTTATTTCATGTTCGGCAAATTCAGAAGGGTCTTCCACCAAAGTCACAAACTTACAGAAATATTGTCCTCTTTTTGCCTTTCGGCCAATATAACAAAATACAACAGGGGCTTTACTTATTCTTGATAGCCGCTCAGCTCCCGTATAGACCAATGTTTCCTGGTTCAGCCAATTGATAAAATAATCAGAGTCTGAATATAATGGGGTCTGATCAGCGACCAGCATACTAACATTGGGCTGCCCTTTTAATTTGACGATATGTCTAAGAATCTGCTTCATTGGAACCATTTCCGCGCCAAAGCGACCCCGCATGGTATTATATACCGTATCGATATCTTTGTTATTTAGTGGCTTATAAACTATCAGGGTTGGGAAATCAGTAATCAGACTCAAGCGATGAATTCCCAGTTCCCAATTGGCATAATGTGAGGTGACCCCAATTACATTTTTTCCGGCAGCGAGATGACGGACTAATTCTTCCTCATTATCCAAAGTCATTTTTTTTCTGACCTCAGCAGCGGTAATTGTTTTTAATTTGATGGATTCTACAAGTAAGTCCGGAAAAAAGCGATAGAATTTTTTTGCGATTGCTAGTCGTTCGGCATCGCTCTTTTCAGGAAAAGCATTTTCTAAATTTTGAAATACAATATTCTTTCTATATCCGATAATGTAATAAAGAATATAATATAGCCCATCGGAAATCAAATATAGAAACCAATAGGGGAGAAGAGAGATGATATAGATTAATGCGCTTAACGCTTTTTGTTTCATGCTATAGCTAAAATTCCCAGTAGTATTTTACAAATATCCTTAATTTAAGTTATTTTTGCGTCACTTATAACAAAAATCATCAGTTTTTATGGAATCGCAGTTATTACTTCCAGCATGTTATCTTCCGCCGATATCTTATTTTCATACCATACAGGAGCATAATCTTCCGCTTGTCATCGAAAAATACGAACATTTTCAAAAACAAAGCTATCGCACAAGGGCCCGTATTGCTTCTGCCAATGGGGTGCAGGATCTAATCGTTCCGATCCAACATGGCAACAAAGATCGGGTTCCGATGAAAGATATCCGGATCAGTTATGAATTTGACTGGCAACGTTTACATTGGTTGAGTATTCAGACAGCTTACAGAAGCTCTGCGTATTTTGAATATTATGAAGATGATTTTAGTCGCTTTTATCACGAAAAATTTGATTACCTGTTGGACTTTAATGTGGCGCAACTGGAACTTATACTCAAGTCAATTAAACTACGAAGAACACTTTCCTTTACAGAGGAATATCGCATAAATGATTCGGCAATAGTTGACTATCGTGAAGTGATACATCCAAAAAAGGAAAGCATTTTGGTCGCTCCCAAAGAATATTATCAGGTTTTCCTGGACAAGAACGGTTTTTATCCGGATTTGAGTATTATTGATCTTTTGTTTAATCAGGGGCCTCAATCCAAAAGTTATCTTTAAAATATTTTTGAGAGCTTGAACATTATGCGTTTAATATTGTTCTTATTCAGTATTAAACGCTTTTAAATGAAAAGATTTCTTCTTGCTTTCATTCTTCTTTTGTTGTTGAGCATGGATACCTATGCTCAGGGCGGTGTTGACACGATTCATTACCGAAAAGTTTATTATTGGGGAACAACTGGAATGGGTTTCCCCATTGGCAAGACCAAAGATATACTTTCCCCTAAATTTTCAGGTAGCATTGGTTTGGATATCTCCCTCAAAAACTCGATGTTTTTTGTCTCCCCGACATTGTATACTTTGTCATTCAAATACAAGCAACGTCTGCCTGATCCCGATTTTGCCTATCGTATCGAAGATGCAAATACGAACTTTTATACCTTTGCTTTTTCAGGTGGCGTGCGCAAACAGATGCGCAGGCTGAATGTTTACGGCTTCCTGGGACCGGGGGTTGGATTGACCAGTGAGCCCCGTGCGAATGTGCTGATCGATGAGAAACTCGTTAAGATGGAAAATAAAAATCATTTTAATCTGTCGAGTAAATTAGGTGCTGGAGCTGATTATAAATTTAACGGCTTTTTTCTTGGCTTGGAATTGGGTTACCTGCATAATTTTAGAAAAATACAGCATACACCCGTCAATATTTTTACCGTAATGATTGGCCTGAAATCAGATATCACACAAATTAGTGATAGAGTCATTGACGTGATTGGCATCGATGGTTCCATTAGTGGAAAAAAAGAGAAAAAATAGTGCGGTTACTTTAATACCTGAATCGTATCGCCGATATGGGCCTCAGCATCGGTGCCCATTTTCTTTACTTTTTCTGTTTGTTCAATGGCAACGGCAAATGCCGAAGGGACAATACCTGCACCAAATTTGATCGCATAAAATTTGGTAAATTCTGCTCCAAAGTAAAGTATCGCGGCTGAATAATAGATCCACAATAACATGATGATGATCGAACCAGCTGCACCGTAAAAACTTGCCGTGGAAGAAAGGTTGAGATAAAGCGAGATACCGTAGCGGCCCAACATAAAAAGAAGCCCGGTGAAAATCGCCCCGCCGAGCATATCACGGAATTTGACCTTAGCATCGGGCAGAAACGAAAAGATAAATCCAAAAAGTATAACAATAACAGAAAATGTGATGCCGGTATTGACCCAAGATATCAGGGCAATCGGGATGATGGGGAAATAAGTCATGACCAAATTGGTCACCGCAACGATAACCCCATTTATCATCAGGGAAGCAATTAACAAAAAGCCTAAAGCGATCACGATGGAAAAGGAAATAAGTCTATTAATGATCAGTTTTAACCATCCTTTCTTGGGTTTGGGCTTTACTTTCCAGATGTTGTTTATTGAATCTTGGATATCTACAAACAAAGTTGTGGAGGAAATGACCAGGGTGACAATACCGATTGTGATCCCCATATTGGATTTATTTTCAAAAGTAATTTTCTGAAGATAGGACTGAATCTGCGTGGTCACATCTTGCCCAAAAAGTACCATGACCTCTTCGAGTACCTGATCCTGTGCGGAAGAACCACTTTCAAGATGTTCTCCATAAAAGAAACCGATACACCAAATGACGATCATCAGCAAGGGACCTATGGAAAAGATTGTATAATAAGCCAGTGATGCACTTTTCTTCATGCATTTGTCATCATTGAATCCATTGAAGGCGTCAATCATGACTTGCCAAATATTTTTCCAGTATCCGAATGTAAATAGATCTTTTAGTGTAACCTGCTTCATAATAAGATTATCCGCTCCAATAATCGTGCAAATTGTTATTCTTGATTCTGCTCTACATACAATTTGTCGATCGCAGCTTCATTCTCTTTTAAAATAACTTTTCGTTTCAAACTCAATTTTGGGGTCAGCTGCCCCTCATTTATTGTCCATTCTTTTGGTAGAAGGATGAATTTCTTGACAATCTCCCAATGGCCAAAGTTACTTGATAATCGGTTTATTTCATCTTGATATTTTTGAATAACTTCTGGATTTTTGATGATTTCTTCATTGGAATTCCTGGATATCCCTTTTTGAGCAGCCCATTTTGAAAGGACATCAAAGGCGGGAACGATCAGTGCGCTTGGAAATTTTTTGTTTTCACCGATCACCATGACCTGTCCGATCATGGTGGATTCCATTAATTTATTTTCGATAGACTGGGGGGCAATGTATTTTCCGCCAGCAGTTTTAAACATCTCTTTCTTCCGGTCGGTGATTTTTAGAAAACCATCCGGAGTAATTTCACCGATATCTCCGGTTTTGAAGAACCCATTTTCATCGAAAGCTTCTTTCGTGGCCTCTTCATTTTGATAATATCCGATAGTAATACTGGGGCCTTTCACAAGAATCTCACCATCTGAAGCGATTTTTACGTCAAGGTTCTTAAGCGGCTTTCCGACTGTTCCAAATTTTAACCCATTGGGTAGATAGGAGTTTACGGCGATAACTGGCGAGGTTTCGGTTAAACCGTAGCCTTCAAGTACTTTCAGGTCAGCTGCCCAAAATATGCGTGCTAAACGCTCTTGAAGCGCTGCTCCACCAGATACGATAATCTTAATATTCCCTCCTAATGCTTCCTGCCATTTCGAAAAAATGAGTTTGCGGGCAATACGCAGTTTCAAACTGTAAAATAATCCATTTTTGCCCGGCTCCTGAAATTTTAGCCCTAAGTCCACGGCCCAAAAGAACAAATTCTTTTTAATTCCGGTGAGCGCCTTCCCTTTTTCAATAATCTTGTCATAGACTTTTTCCAGTACACGCGGTACTGTGGTAAAGACATCTGGTTTGACATCATTGATATCGGCAACCACATTATCCAAAGTTTCTGAAAAGTAAATTTGAATACCTTTTGAGTAGTACATATATACCACCATACGTTCAAAAATATGACATAAGGGAAGAAAGCTGAGTGCCGTTTTGAAATCTTCCCGTATCAGATAATTACAGGCGGTGACATTGCTATAGACATTTTTATGCGAGAGGTACACCCCCTTGGGACGTCCAGTAGTTCCTGAGGTATAAATTAAGGTCAACAGGTCATCCTCCGTGACGCTATCGCGATGGACGGATAGATCGGTGGTTTCATCTACTGCACTGGCTATTAATTCGTTTAAAGGGGTATGATTTTCAATCTGGTCAAACGTATACACCCGTGGCTGTATACCATGTTCTTTGATTGCTTGCCCAATACGCGCAGTCAATTCTTTATTGCTTACAAATAGTACTTTGACATCCGAATCGTTGACGATGAATGACAGATCCTGTGCCGACAAAGTAGGATAGAGGGGTACTGTTGCAAGTCCTATTTGATTGCAGGCAAAATCAACCAAATTCCATTCAGGCCTATTTCCGGACATTATTCCCACACGATCCCCCTTCTTCAGGTCCAACTTTAGGAGTGCCCTACTCAAGGTGTCAATTGCTGCTGTATATTCTTTGGTAGAATACGTTTTCCAGCTGCCACTGGCATCTCGTCCTGCCACCATAATGTCCTTTGCGTATTTTTCTTTATATAAGGTTATAAAGTCAAAAATTCTGCCCATATCACTTCAGTTTATTTGGTTACCACTACTGACTTAAATATAAAAAAAATATCAGAAATAAAGTTGTTGATATTGGATTAATGTCATAACAAATTAAACATTGTGTCGTTATAGCTGTAATTGTTACTTTTGGAATATATAAAGAAGCATATAACGCGTTCAATTTTTATGAGAAAAATATTTTTGGCTGTCGGTGGAATGCTGATGTTTGGTGCATTGTCCAATAAAGCTGTAGCTCAGTTGGATAATAGAGGCGCTATTGGAGGGCGATTTGGTTCTGCTCAAGGAATTACTTACCGTCATACGCTTAATTCGAATCACGCTTTGGAAGGTATTATGAGTATTCAGAGCAATTCCGATTATCGACGATTTCGTGTCGTTGGATTATACGAGATTTACAAACCTTTGACAGCTGGTCTAAATTGGTACTATGGCTTTGGTGGAAGTATCGGTTCTTACAAAGAAAAGGATAAAATTATAGAGGGGCAGCGCCATTCGTTTGACTCCCATCTTAATTTAAGTATAGACGGTATTGTGGGGATTGAATATAATATCCCTCAGGCTCCCTTTCAGATTTCATTGGATGTAAAACCTTATTTTGATTTTCTGAATGAATCCAGTCTCAAGATATTTGATCCTATCGGATTCTCGGTAAGATATAAGTTCTAAATAAACAGCCCCGGCAAAAATATATTTTTGCCGGGGCTGTTTAAAGATTGCCGGTGGCTAAAGCGTCACGATGTAATTGTCTCCGGAATATTCAGGTCAGGCCATCCAGATTTTTCCCAGCAGCTCCTGTAAGAATGTCTGTTCTTTTAGCTGGCGGATCTCATAGATTTTCTTGTTGTTCTTTCTGATTTGGACCGGTATTTCCCGCACGATCCCATCTCTTGCAATAAGGAAATTCAATAGGTCGCCGTCAGCAGCATGCTGTGTAATGAAATCGATCTCCTTGTCTTTTACATCTAATCTGACATTATTTATTGCAATCAATTCATCTTTTACACTCAATCCTGCATCATAGGCGCCAGTTCCTTTTTCAACGGTCGCGATGCTGATCAATCCATCTATTTTGTTGGTCGTGATGCCCAATGTTAAGGTCTCCTTATCTTTGTTGCTGTCTACAATTTCATAACCCACCAAATTGAAATAAGCATTGTAATCGAGTTCACCGTCCTGGTGGGCTGCCTGGAATATGTCATCCAGTGAAGTGCCCGCAATACGTTCCGCAAGGCTCTGGAATTCATTTTCTTCAAATCCACGGTCGAGGTTTAAGAAAAACTCTTCGTAAGCCGCCCGGATGATATCATCCAATTTAATTTTTCCATCTGTGGCTGCGATGACTTTGATGTCCAGTAATGCGGTAAGCATTGCTCCTTTATTATAATAGGAGATGGACGAATTGATCGCATTTTCATCCGGCCTATAATATTTGATCCAGGTGTCAAAGCTCGAGGCAGCAGCAGATTGTATTTCATGCCCCGGACGGTTCAGGACAATATTGAAGTCATTTGCCAATAATGTCAGGTATTCCTTTTCATCATAGAATCCACAGCGTTTAATGATTAAATTGTCGTAATATGAGGTGAAGCCCTCCATGATCCACAAGCCCGTGGTATAGTTCTCCCCATCATAGTCAAAAGGTCCCAGTGCTTTAGGGCGAAGTCGCTTTACATTCCATAAATGAAAATATTCATGGGCAACCAGGCTCAGGTATGTTTTGTAGCTGTTTTCATTTCGGTAGGCATTTCTCGATGCACCCAATACCGTGGAGTTGAAGTGTTCAAGTCCTCCGCCACCGGACTGATAATTGTGTGTGATGATGACGTAACGTTTATTGGGATTTGATCCCCAGATACGGGTTTCTTCTTCCACAATACGTGTAATGTCTCTTGTAAGGCGTTCTTTATCATAGGATCCACCGCCTACCATAGCACACTCATGTTCTACTCCCGCAGCCTGAAACTTCCAGATATCCTGATTTCCTACTTCAATCGGACTATCATATAAAACATCAAAATTAGGTGCATGAAAAGTATGTTGAGTCAGGCGTTCCAGTCCGGTTGAAATATTTTTCCAAGTCTCTTTTGGCACGATAACAATTCGCGAAGGAATGTTGATATAACTGTCAATATGTAGAAATGTGGCTGTTGGAACAATAAATGCGTGGTCGCTGTCGAAAAAGTTCGTGCGGACAGAAACTTCAAAGCCATATACGGCATAGCTGATATCCAGCTGATCCAGAGCATCTGTTGTAACACGCCAGGTATTTTTTGAAATTTTGCGGAAAGGAATGGGATTTCCGTCGGTATCAACAGGTTTAAACCGCTCTACATTTTTTGCATATTCACGAATTAAATAGGAACCTGGGGACCAAACTGGCATTTTGAGATCAACATAAGGCTGATTGAGTTTTTTTATGCTCATTTTTACGTTAATGTAATGAGCCTGTACTTCTGGAAAAGATACCTCAAAGTTTATTACGGGTATATTTAAATGGTCACTATCCATGAAAGATGATTTTAGTATGCGCTACAAAATTAAAAGTATCTTATGCTTAAATCAAACAAAAAAATGTTTTATTGGTTCTTCAATAGTTCATTAAATCCGTTAGACTTTGATTGATTTAAAAAGTTTCATTGGATTGTAAAGATGTCACATAAGAAATCCAAGATACGTATTTTCTTTAAGAATCGTCGTTTCAGTTTGGACGTAATTTTCGTATATTTGATACACTAGTTTATCAGGGGAAAATAATCAAGAATTTGTATGATCTTAGTTGTTGATAGTGGCTCGTCAAAGTCAGATTGGAAATTGGAATTGCCCGACAGTGCACCTATTTCGTTCAGTACAAATGGACTCAATCCTTTTTTCGTTAACGAAAAAGAAATTACACGGGTTATTAAAGAGATACCCGAAATAATACCTTATGCGGATGAGGTTACGGAGCTTTATTTTTTTGGAGCTGGCTGCATTACCCCAGATCGCCGTGAAATGGTTTCAAATGCCTTGACCCCCCTGTTCGAAAATGCTTATATCGCTGTTGAGAATGATCTTTTCGGATGTGCGTTGGCAACCTGTGGCAATAAAAAAGGATATGTTGCCACGCTTGGTACAGGATCGGACCTGAGCTTTTTTGATGGCGAAGAGCTGATGCCTTCGCACAATGGCAACGGTTATGTGTTGGGAGATGAAGGCTCTGGGGCCTATTTTGGGAAAAAGCTTCTTCGTTTATTTCTTTATGGGCGTATGCCGAAAGATCTGAACGAGAAATTTGCGGTCAAATACCGCATAAATAAAGAGATTGTTATAAAAAACGTGTATCAGAAGGAACGGCCAAATGCTTTTTTAGCATCTTTTGCGCCTTTCATGTCTGATAATATTACCCATCCATTTATCATCGACCTGGTAAAAGGTGGTTTTGAAGAGTTCGTTCAGGCATCTATTTTAACTTATGCTGATTACAATCAGTATGAGTGCCACTTTGTGGGGTCAATTGCTTACAGTTTTGATTTATTATTACGTGAAGTGTGTGAAACGCATCAGATTAAGGTCGGAACAATCCTCAAGTCACCTATTAATGAATTGTTCAATGCAGTGTTGGAAAGAGAGAGTAACTCATTGTTGAGTCTTTAAACTAAAAAAAATATGATTATAGCGACTATTATGGTGTATATGTCAATGTTATTTGGCAATCCCGAAATTTATAATTTCACTTTTAAGACCCTGGAAGGGCAGGAAGTGAAAATGTCCGATTTCAAAGGCAAGAAGATTTTGATCGTCAATACAGCGTCTAAATGCGGTTTTACGAAACAGTATAAAGACTTGGAAGAACTGCACAAGACCTTTGGCGATAAATTGGTGATCATTGGTTTTCCGGCGAATAACTTTGGACAGCAGGAGCCGGGTTCCAATACCGAGATTCAAGAATTTTGTGAGCGGAATTATGGTGTGGATTTTTTAATGGCAGAAAAGGTAGATGTGAAAGGTGATCAGATTTCGCCATTATTTAAATATTTGATCACACAAAATAATCCTGATTTTACCGGCGATATTAAATGGAACTTCGAAAAATTCCTGATTGATGAAAATGGTCAGCTGGTACACCGCTTTCGATCAGCAACCAATCCATTGGATCCGGCAATTGTAAACTGGGTTGAGAATAAAAAATAAATCAATCCATACGCTCAACGATACGATACCCCCAAAAAGTCGAACACTATTTGGGGGTATTTTTATGGGTTGTTGTGGAAGCTGCTATCCATTTAATTTTTTTCTTTACTGCTTGAAACAGACAGTCAGACTCTGTCTTTAGACTTCAGCCTATTTTATAAAGCTATCATACAGGGCTTGGATGCAATCTTTAAGCAAAGGATTGAAATTTTCGCTATCTGGTAAGTTGCAGCCATTGGTGATCACTACGAATCCATATTTTTTTGCGGGATTAAAAAATAGCGCACTGTATAAACCATAGGCAGATCCGGTGTGTCCTGTTAAAGTGACCCCGGGAATAATGCTGCTTTCGTTCATGATGGCAAGACCATAACCCGATTGCTTGTTGACCGCCGTTTGCATGATCTTTGCATATTTTTTATCCATTATTTTTTTCCCGTTAGCCGTACCATAGTTCATGTGCATGAGCATGTATTTTGCAAGATCGAGTGCTGATATTTTCATACCACCAGTGGGTGAGAGTACAGGGGTCGTATAGCCTGGTTGATAGGCTGCAAGTTCTTCGCGTCTTGGGGCATAGGCGTTTGCTTCTTCGATAAAATTAGCTTTGTCATCGAATGAGTATAAAGGGACTAATCTCGAATGATCCAGCGAGTCAACACAATAGCCACCATAAAGTTGCAATGGCTTGAGAATGTTTTTGGAGATATAGTTATCAAAACGCATCTGCGTCAGTTTCTCCAATACGGCTCCCGCCATATTAAAATTTAGATTACAATACTGATACTGGCTGCCCGGGGCATAACTGTTGTATGAATCTTGCCAGTTCGGATTTTTGGATGGATTGATCACATCCAGATTAAAATAACCGTTTTTATCATTAATACTGGAGGTGTGGGAAAGTACCATCCGCAGGGTAATTTTTACCTCAGGGTAGTTTGGATTTCTAATCGGGAAACCAATTAGATCGCCGAAATCATCATCTAAAGAACAGTGGCCCTGTTTTAAGAGTTGCATAAAAGAGGTGGCTGTAAATGACTTTGATATGGAAGCTATCCGGAAGATGTCGTTGTCCTGTAACGGGGTTTTGTCTTTTATATTTTTGTAACCATAGTTTTTATGAAAGTCAATCTGGTTGTTTTTGACGAGTACGACACTTAATCCTATTGCTTGATAGTGCTGCATAATGGCCTGCAATTTCTGGTCAATTTCTGATGCCTGCTGTCCGAACAATAGTACGGGGAGCAACAGCGTTAATTGTAGCAGGGAAATGATGGTCTTTTTCATTGTTTGAATCAGGACAAACCAGTCCGGTTTTTTTATTATGCTTTATTAAATTTAAGGTATTCCTTTTGAATACATTGAATGAACTCTCCGAGTGCACTGTTCTTACTTTTTATATTGGAAACCAAAATAACTTCTGTTTTGCTATCTATATCATCGAGTTTCATGATCTTTAATTTCAGATGAGGATACTGTTTTATCGTTGATGCAGGAACAACAGCTAATCCTAAACCTTGTGACACCAATTCGAGGATGGAAGACATGGAATTGCTCTGGTGCACAATCTTGGGCTCAAATCCCATGCGATTACAGGTATTGATTGTTAAGCGATGATATTCAGAAGCATATTTTTGGTTGAAGGAGATGAAATTCTCGTTGAAGAAATTGATATCCTTGAAGTCGACTGCTGTGGATCCGACAATGACCATTGGGTCTTCGAATAGCGGTGTGATCAGGAGCTCGCTAGCGTATATGGGCGCACGCATAATTCCGAGATCCAATTTTCCGTTTTCTAACGCTGCTTTTTGTTTTTGTGTGGATGTCTCAAATAGGCTGACCCGTAGATAGGGGAATTTTTGCTGAATCTGTTTTAATACCGTCGCCAACATTTGTTTGGGAGTGGAACTGATGTAGCCTAATTTAAATTCTCCGGAAATATTGTTATGAATCTGTTTGGTGATTGTTTTGCTATGCTCTAAGTTCTGGAGGAGCTCGCCCACCTCTTCCAAAAAGTATTTACCAGCCTCAGTCAGTTCCACCCTCTTGTTTGTTCTGAAGAAGAGTATAACACCAAGCTCATCTTCAAGATCTTTGATCTGTCTACTTAGCGGTGGTTGGGACATAAATAAACGCTCGGCTGCTCTTCCGAAGTGAAGTTCCTCGGCTACTGTTTTGAAATAAATAAGATGTCTGATTTCCATTGATACTTTTTTGGTATGAATCGATGACAAAATAAATATTTTTAATGAATTCGAGTTAACCCTACCTTTAAATAATTAAAATTTATATATCCTATCTTATCGAAAAAAGCCTGACATGCTTTTCAAAACGACCCGGATACGATGTATTCATCGAAAGACAACAGAGCATAGTTAGCTCGTAAATAAATATATTACTATGAATAAAGCAACATTACAGGAGATTGAAACGCGATTTGACAAGGATGTCGAACGGTTTGCTAATTTAGAGACAGGGCAGGCGACGACATTGGATGCAGTATGGAATATGGAACTTATAACGGATGCGATTTCATCCCTTTACCCGGATCTCGAGCAGGTGTTGGATATTGGCTGCGGTGCAGGTAACTATGATGTCAAATTATTGCAAAAAGTCAGTTCCAACCCAGATGTTACCTTAGTTGATCTGAGTTTACCGATGTTAGAACGCGCTAAAGAACGTGTCGGAGCACTTACCAGTGGGCGGGTGCATCAGGTCAAAGGCGATTTTCGGCAGGCCGATCTATCCGAGGGAAAATATGATGTAATAATTGCGACGGCGGTATTACACCATCTGCGGGACGATCAGGATTGGGAGACTGCATTCCGGAAACTATTTAGATTACTCAAAAGTGGTGGTAGCGTATGGATTTTCGATCTTATCGAACAAAATAGTGCGCCTCTCCAAGAGTTGATCTATCGCGAAAAATATGGAGCCTACTTAACGAATTTGCAGAATGAAGCCTATCGCGATCATGTCTTTGCCTATATTGAACATGAGGATACACCGAGACCGTTGGTGTATCAGCTTGAGCTATTGGCAAAAGTCGGATTTAAAGATATCGATGTATTGCATAAAAATTTGTGTTTTGCTTCTTTCGTCGCATTCAAATAGAATCCGCAATTGTTGCTGTCGTTGTCGGGGGTTGAAATGAGAGCGAGTATCTAACCGTGCTCCCGGGATGTATAAAAGACTCTAAATAAAGGTGTCAGATGGCAGCGTATAATAAGACAAAAAATAAGGCGATACGGGGAGTATCGCCATAAAATCACACTAACTATTAAAAAACCTATAGGACTAGGAATTTACAAATTCAATAAACCAATGTCTGTTTGATATCGCTTTTCTCTTCACTCATCTCGTCTTACGAGATATCAAAAAAATAATAAAATGTAATTATTAAGGTCAATACTTTAAAAAAACAAAGTATTTCCATTGGTTTACGTAAAGATATGTGTTTATTTTTTAAATACAAATAAAATTGACGAAAATTAAAAAAAATCTTATCATTTCAGCGTTTTCAAAAATTCTGTCCAGGCAACTTGATCTGTTTTAAATGTTAGATCTGCTATCCTAAGCACATGGACAGGAACCCATCGGAAAGACTGACGTTTATTATCTTCCACTTTCTCGTTCGGATCAAAGTCAAATGCCTTGGAGGTTGTTCTAATCTGAATGGCTGAAGTATTTTTGACCTGATAGTAAATTGATATGATCTGACTATCATTGAAACTTGATTTCTCGTAAAAATCAGTTGTATAGATATGCTTAACGACGTCAATGTCAAATGCGCACTCTTCTTGGTATTCTCTGATTAGAGCCTCTAATAGCCCCTCTCCATATTCTAATCCTCCGCCCGGAAATTTGGTAAATGAAACATTTTCCGTCCTCTCGTCACTGATCAGCACTTCCTCTTTCTCGTTGATCAATATTCCGTATACTCTTACGTTAAATGGAAACATTATTTATTCTCTATTTATATAATCAAATTTTTTCTTTTACAATGGCATAAAGCCATTTTCAATCGCAAACTCATCTAATCCGATATAGGAATAATGTCTTGGCAAGAACCAGCCGATTGCTTCCATGATATTCGTGAATTCTTTTTCTGTCCTAAATTGATTGGCAACAATATTAAAGACCAGATCTTGAGACACTTTTTCTTCGTCTTTATAATTACGTGCAATAAGCATAATTTTGGCGTTCTTTACACCATAATAATCCAAAAACTCACGGAGCTGTGTCCGGACATGACGCGGGAGGATTGTTTCCGATGGTTGACCAACTAATATTTCTTCATCTTTACCAATGGTGGTCTGTTCATTTTTTTGTGAAAAAATGCTCTGGTCTGTATAAAACTCGTCGTTCAAGAAATAATTAACCAAATCTCCATAGGTAAAGACCCAATCCGGGTTTGCATTTTGTGTATTGATGGCGATACCAAAACCTTTCGGCAATACAAAATCTTTCAAGCGATTTTTGATGACGAAAGCCTGAAAATTTTGATCCTTGGGTACACTTTCCAACTGGAAATAGGGAAATCCATCCGGACCGATGACTACTTCGGTTTCGGCGAGTTTCAATGTACACTCTGCGATGTTATTTAAGAAGGTATCACGCCATAATTCATCCCGCTCTGCAAAAGGAACCTCCATCAGATTATTAATGATGATGGTTTTTTCCAGATCCCCTAAACGATTGTCGTTCGCATTGTTACTATCGTCAAATAAATGTATTGTACTCATCTTGGACTGTGATTTTGTTAATTGCAGGTAAAAGTAAAAGAATAATTATAATTTAACGACGTTTTCTTGATTTTGATTGTCCTTTTCGGCTATTGTTTTGGCTACTGGACAGCATTTTCTCCCAACTCAGTAAAAATGGATGTTGATCGTCAATCTGTATCTGTTTATTTAGTGATAACTGTAGTTTGATCCACTTTTGGTTGTCTTCGGCGTCGCAGAGTGTGATGGCCGTACCATCAGCCTGAGAACGGCCTGTTCTTCCGATACGATGTGTATATACCTCAGGGGAATCCGGTACTTCATAGTTTATGATAGCTTCCAAATCGGGGAAATCTATGCCTCTTGCCAGCAAATCCGTCGCAATCAAGACCCTGTTTTCTTTATTTCTAAATTTGGAGATAATGTCCTCGCGTTGCTGTTGCGTCTTATCACCGTATAGTGTGAGTGCCAAAATGCCGTTTCGATGAAGATCTGATTCGATCCGTTCAACAGCATGTACTGTCCGCGTGAAAATAAGCACTTGCGATTTTATCCTATTTTCAAGCAGATATCGGATCAGATTTTTCTTGTCATTTTTATCTACATACAACACATATTCGTGTATTTTTCCTTTTTTAAGTTGATTTTCTACGACGATTTCGATTGGATTTTTGAGCCTTTTATGAATTATTTTATCCATTTCCGCTGTGCGTGTTGCCGATACGAAAATAGACTGTCTTTCCGTAGGAAGTGCCAGCATAATTTTATTGATTTCTAGTGCGAAACCCAGATCGAGCAGTTGATCAAATTCATCAATGACTAAGGTGTTTATAGCTTTCAGGTCAATAAGCTGTTGCTCTAAAAAGTCGAGTAGTCTGCCTGGCGTAGCCAGGATCAGCTGAGCTCTAGGGTAGGCTGCGAGTTGGCTTTCGTAAGTTCCGCCGCCATAAAAGCAAGCGATATTGAGGCTTGTACCTTCGATCAGCTTAGCGATTCTATCTTTCGTTTGGATGCAGAGTTCACGTGTTGGAAGCAGAATAAGAACGGAGGCATGTTCCTTTTGATCCTTTTCCAATAAATGTTGGACGAGGGGGATGGCGAAAGCTTCGGTTTTTCCGGTTCCCGTAGGGGCAATCGCCAGACAATCTTTGCCATCCAATAAGGCAGGGATAACCTGTTCCTGTACGGCTGTTAGTACCGAAAGCTTCTGTTTTTCAAGGTTGGAAAAAAGGAACTTATTGAGTTGTAGTGTTGAAAAATTCACAGTAAAAAAATAAAATTAATTCCTATCTATATTAATTAAAAATCTGCAAAAATTAGGAATTTTTCTCAAAAAGTACTAATTTGAGAAATTAGAATATTCTATTTCAAAATCGAACTATTGATTGTCAATTTATTTGACAAACACCAATTATATAGAATAATATTTTTGTTAAATTTGTTGAAACAAAAAAGAATATGCTTGATACTGCATTTGACCAAAACAATGAATCTATTTCCGCTTTGAGCTTTGACGAGTTCAAAAAGATTATTGTGAATGATTATCGAACTGCCTTGGAGAGTCGTTACGTGAGTTTATTGGGGCGTAAAGAAGTGCTTACCGGTAAGGCTAAGTTTGGTATTTTTGGCGATGGAAAAGAATTGGCACAAATTGCGATGGCTAAGGTCTTCAGAAATGGCGATTGGCGGTCGGGATATTACCGTGACCAAACATTTATATTTGCTTCGGGCATCAGTGATGTCTATCGTTTTTTTTCTCAATTGTATGCACATCCTGATGTTGAGGCAGATCCTTCTTCTGCCGGTCGGCAAATGAACTGTCATTTTTCTACACGGGTGTTGGATGATCAAGGGAATTGGCTTGATCAAACCGTGCAGAAGAATTCCTTCTCAGATATATCCACCACAGGTGGGCAGATGGCGCGGGTGCTGGGACTCGGATTGGCCTCTAAATTATATAAACAAAATAGAAATTTGGATTATTTGTCCTATTTCTCGAATAAAGGAAATGAAGTTACCTTCTGTACCATCGGGAATGCCGCAACGTCGGAGGGGGTATTTTTTGAAGTTATCAATGCTGCCGGAGTACATCAGATACCTGCAGTTATTTCTATTTGGGATGATGGTTACGGAATTTCGGTGTCGAATGAGACGCAGACCACAAAAGGTGATATTTCTGAAATACTCAAGGGTTTCCAAAAAGAAGAACTGACCAACGGAATTGAAATTTTCAAGGTCAGAGGATGGGATTATGCGGGCTTGTGTGAAACATATGAGCAGGCCGCCAGCATTGCAAGAGAAAAACATATCCCTTGTTTGATCCATGTGACCGAACTGACACAGCCACAGGGGCATTCCTCTTCGGGATCCCACGAGCGTTATAAATCTCAGGAACGCTTGCAGTGGGAAACGGACTTCGACTGTATCGCCAAAATGAAGGAGTGGATTCAAAGTTCGGGCATTGCTACGGATGAAGAGTTAGATCAATTGGATCGTGAGGCCAAAGATTTTGTTCGTCAGGAACAAAAAAGGGCTTGGGCTGATTATATCAGAACTTTGACACTTGAAGCAAAAGAAGCCATTGATTTATTGGCTCGAATTCCAAATGAGAAAGCGGACTTTGCGGCAAAAAAACTACAATCGATGGTAGAACCTTCTTTGAAAGAGGTCTATGGACAGGTCCGGAAGGTGCTCCATGAGCTTAAAGGAAGTCAGACTGAAGGCCGTCGGGAATTGTTGGACTGGTATAAGGTTAAACAGGAAAATAATGAAAAACGGTACAATTCCAAACTTTTTACCGATGGAGTTGATTCTCCGTTGAACGTACCTGTGGTTGCTGCAAATTATACGGACGATGCCAAGATCGTGGATGGTCGGGAAGTATTGAATCTTTGTTTTGAAGAAAATTTTCAACGCGATGAACGTTTACTGGCATTCGGAGAAGATGTTGGAAAGATCGGGGATGTCAACCAAGGATTTGCGGGCCTACAGGAGAAGCTCGGCGCGCATCGTGTATTTGATACCGGAATCCGTGAAAATTCGATTATCGGCAAGGGAATCGGGTTGGCGATTCGCGGCTTAAAACCAATTGCCGAAATTCAATATTTAGATTATTTGATCTATGGAATCACTGTTGCCAGTGATGATCTGGCAAGCTTAAGTTACCGTACTTTCGGAGGGCAAAAAGCACCGGTCATTATCCGTACCCGCGGACACCGTCTGGAAGGTATATGGCATTCCGGATCACCGATGTCCGTAATATTGGGGGCTTTAAGAGGATTGCATGTCTGTGTGCCACGTAATATGACACAGGCTGCTGGAATGTATAATACACTTTTCCGCTCTGATGAACCGGCTATTGTCGTTGAATGCCTGAATGGTTATCGCCTCAAAGAGCGTTTGCCGGAGAATGTTGGTGAATTTACGGTGCCGATCGGCTATGCAGAGCGTATTAAAGAGGGACAGGATATTACGGTTGTTTCCTATGGCTCAACGTTACGCGTTGTCGAAGAAGCTGCGGTAGAATTGGAACGTCTAGGGATATTTATCGAAATTATTGATGCTCAGACTTTGTTGCCGTTTGACAAAGCACAATTATGTGCTGAATCTCTGAAAAAAACAAATAAGTTGTTAGTGGTGGATGAGGATGTACCCGGAGGTGCTGCTGCATTTATACTACAGGAAATACTTGAAAATCAAAATGGTTATTATTTACTTGATAGCCAGCCTCGAACATTGACAGCAAAAGCGCATCGCCCTCCTTATGGTTCGGATGGTGACTATTTTTCGAAGCCATCTTCGGATGATGTTGTGGAAACGGTGTATGCAATCATGCATGAGGCTAATCCAGAAAAATATCCATCTATGTTTGAATAAATGGATATTTCTTTGGATCTGTTATTTTAATTATGCTATTCAAAGAGCTTCTTGTAAGACACTCTTTGAATAGCATTCATTTTTAGGGGAAATGCTTATTTTGTGTTTTAAGTCCTTGGACTAACTGAAAATACTTGCGGCGCCAATCATGGCAGCCTTCTCTCCCAATATAGCTGTATGGATGGTGAATCTATTGAATTCTTCCCGGTCCGCAATAAAGATAGGAAGTGCTTTTGCGATGTTGCCACCAATAATAAAGATATTCGTCTGGTATTTTTCTTCAAAAAATTGCATAAAATCAAATAGATGTGTTGCGTATTCATCCTTGATGGTTGCGAATGCAGCAGTTTCTCTATGATTGTCCAAGATTTCCTTTAAACCGGTGACATCTTTCCCTGTGATTTCTTTGAACCGTTTGACAAACCATCTTGTCACAAGATATTCTTCAAAGATACTTTCCTTGTAAGGTGTATTCCAGAGGTCTGCATCGAAGGCCTTCTCGCCCTTATTCCATACCGCAGATCCTAAGCCTGTCCCCAAAGTCATCCCGAGTATTCTCGGATTGGTCTGAAGGTTCTGTACAAATATTTCTCCCTGTAAAAAAGCTGCTGCATCATTGATAAAGTGAATGGCGGTAGGCGGTAGACCCAACTCAGCGGACAATAGGTTCTTAATATCTTTGTCGTACAAGTCATCGTACTTGCTTTGTCCTAACATTTTAGAAATCCCATTTTCATAGTCAAATGGTCCCGGCATTGCAATGCCAATGAATTGAATAGCAGTGGGTGAGGTGGTAATACTATCCCGTATTGTGGAAGCCCAGGTGTGTAAAATCGTTTTAGCATCTCCTTGAGAAAAAACGTGGTTTCTGACCACGTTCTCTAAATGTATATTCCATTGTTTGGTGTCAATGATACAGGCGGAAATATGAGTGCCTCCAATGTCAACACCTACGACATAATTATCTTGCAGCATGTTTGTAACTTTGATGTTTAAGTAGATGATCCGCAATCACAAGTGCCGCCATGGCTTCTACAATAATTACCGCCCTCGAAACAACACAAGGATCATGTCTTCCCTTGCCACTTGCGATGGCGGGGTTGCCATGGATATCGACTGTTTCTTGATCCCTCATGATGGTGGCAACAGGCTTAAATGCTACTTTAAAAGTAATATCCATACCGTTTGATATACCGCCTTGTATTCCCCCGGAGAAATTGGTATGTGTATGCACTTGATTTAAATCATGGTCATCTGCTACAAATATATCATTATGTTCGGAACCTCGCAACTCCGAACCTGCAAAACCTGATCCATATTCAAATCCGTGTACGGCATTGATGCTCATCATCGCTTTGGCGAGGTCAGCATGAAGTTTGTCAAATACGGGTTCCCCAAGTCCAACGGGAACCTGTCTTATCACTGCCGAAATGCGTCCACCTACTGTATCACCTGCTTTTCTCACGGAATCTATAAACTCGATCATTTCATTGGCTGTAGCTGGGTCAGCACAGCGTGCAATATTAGATTCCCGAAGCTCAAGCAGGGCTTTAAGATCTTTCGTGTCCAAATTCGGGGCTTCGATTGTACCTACACCGGAAACATGCGCGAAGATCTCGATGCCAAATTGTTGTAAAAAGCTCTTTGCAACAGCACCTGCAGCAACGCGGGCGGCTGTTTCACGGGCTGAAGAGCGGCCACCGCCACGGTAGTCTCGGATACCATATTTCATCTGATAGGTGAAGTCCGCGTGGGAAGGCCTAAAGATATCTTTAATATGGGTATAGTCTTTGGAACGTTGATCTTCATTAGGTATAACAATGGCAATCGGTGTTCCGGTCGACTTCCCTTCGAACACGCCCGATAATATCTGAGCAGTATCGCTTTCTTTTCGTTGTGTGGTAATCCTGGACTGTCCGGGTTTCCGTTTATCTAGTTCCGACTGTATAAACTCTTCGTCTATCGTTATATTTGAGGGGCAACCATCAATAATTACACCGATCGCTTTACCGTGTGATTCGCCAAAAGTGCTGATTCTGAATAAATCGCCAAATGAGTTTCCTGCCATAAAAATTAAATTTCAATAAACTTAGATAAATTTGCCTTTAAATGCAATGAAAACACTACTGTAAAACCTAACTTTATCAATTTTGATGCTTTTAAATCACATCTGAGTCTGTCTGCGGGTAGTGTCCTTCCGTTGCCATTAAAGTTATTAATAGCGTGTATATAGGTTATAAAAACCGGGAGCATAACTGTATTCTCCCGGTTTTTTGATATTAGTCAATGCTAAAAGATTGGGTTTGCAGATGTTTCCAGAAATCTGGATACGATTTTTCCACAACCATTGGCTCCGCGATACTGATCTGGTCAAAAACCAATGCAAGGGGCGCAAATGCCATTGCCATACGGTGGTCCTCATAGGTGTCAAAGGTTACCTCTTTTGGCTGGAATACCTGGGCTGTTTTAAGATGATAGGTTTCGTTATCTGCTATCAATTCAGCACCAAATTTTGCTATTTCAGTCTGTAAAGCGGCAATTCGGTCCGTTTCTTTGATCTTTAATGTCTCAAGACCTGTAAAAGAAACGTCACGGCCTAAAGCTGCAGCAACAACGACGACAGTCTGCGCGAGATCGGGGCATTCTTTGAAATCAAATAACGTTTTTTTCGAATCTATTGCTGTTTTTTGAAGATGCAAGCCATCGGCTTCAAAACTGGATTGCACGCCAAAATGCGTCATAATATCGACAATTGCAATATCTCCTTGCAGACTGTCTTTTTTAAGCCCCGGTAAGATAATCGATGCACCGTCTTCAGCCAGCGCTACAATAGCGTACCAGTAAGATGCTGCGCTCCAATCTGGCTCCACATAAATCGTGCTTTTTGAAAAAGTCTGTGGGGCGATATGTATTTCATTCGCTGTCCACTCATGCTGTATGCCGACGCTTTTTAGCATATCGAGGGTCATGGATACATAGGGTCTGGAAGTCAGTTCGCCCTCAATTTCCAATGTGAGCCCTTTTTTCAATGCAGGAGCAATTAATAGCAGCGCCGAGATATATTGGCTACTGATATTTCCTTTTATACGGACACGGTCCTTCCCCTGAAATAAGCCTCCTTCTATTTTTAGGGGCGGATAGCCGGCCTTTTTTTCATAATGAATGTCAGCGCCGATCTCCTTCATGGCATCAACCAATATACCAATTGGCCGTTGCTGCATGCGTTCGGTCCCAGTAAGGATAAAGTTTCCTTGAACAAGGTTCAGATAGGCCGTTAAAAAGCGCATTGCAGTACCTGCCGGACCAATGTCAATCGTGTTGTAGCCGGGTTGGGGATCTGATGCGATCTGCAAGACACGGTTTAACGTCACCGTATCGGCAGCCTCGGAAAGATTCGCTATATCAACCTGTCCCTTGCTCAACGAGCGGATAATAAGAGCACGGTTGCTCTCGGATTTTGATCCTGTCAGTTGAACCGTGCCTTTTATTTTTTTTGATGGGTGCGTCAGCTTGATGACTTGTTGATTCATTATGCTTCTGCTGTTGGTTGTTCCTGTGAATTCATTACCGCGTTTTGTTTACGGATAGATTCATTGTGAATTAATTCTAGGAATTTTGTTGCAAACTCACTACCCAAAGATAGCGCTTCAGCAAGTTTTGTACGTTTTTGAACAATCTCATCCCAACGGTTTACCTGTAAGATCGTCACATTGTTATCGCGTTTGTATTCACCGATTTTCTCTGCAATTTTCATACGCTCGCCAATTTTTTGAATAATTAAATCGTCCAATTTATCAATGTTGCTGCGCAATTCGGCTAATTTGTCCTCAAATGATGGGTTGTCAGAATCAGCCTTACGTAATGTTAAATGATTGATCAACTCTGCTAGGGCTGCTGGCGTAACTTGTTGTTTGGCATCAGTCCATGCAACAGAAGGATCAATATGTGATTCGATGATCAAACCTTGCATGTCCATATCCATTGCTTTTTGTGCGATGTACGGTAACAATTCGCGGTTACCACAGATGTGGCTAGGGTCATTGATGATCGGCAAATTAGGGCAAGCAGTTTTTAACTGGATGGCTAAATCCCACATCGGCTCGTTGCGGAATGCTGTTTTCTCGTAAGAAGAGAATCCACGGTGGATAGCACCTAATTTTTTGATGCCAGCGCGGTTGATACGCTCCAAAGCACCGATCCACAACGATAAATCTGGATTAACAGGGTTTTTTACGAAAACTGGTACATCTACTCCCTGTAGTGCATCAGCAATTTCTTGTACTGTGAACGGGTTTGCAGTTGAACGCGCGCCTACCCAAAGTACATCAACACCAGCTGCCAAAGCTTCTTCGACGTGTTTTGCTGTCGCAACCTCTGTAGCTGTCAATAAACCGGTCTCTTCTTTCGCTCTCTTCAACCACTCCAAACCAATGGAACCGATACCTTCAAATTCGCCTGGACGAGTACGTGGTTTCCAGATTCCAGCACGTAAAATATTTACTTTTCCAGTATTTGCCAATAGATGTGCCGTCGATACCAACTGTTCTTCTGTCTCAGCACTACAAGGGCCTGCGATAATTAAAGGTTTGTCTCCAGTATCCAACCATGATTTCAAAGGAGTGATTTCTAATGTATTTTTCATCGGAATAAATTTTTAAAGGTATTTGAGTCTGTTAAGTTGTTATGCTTGATTTGTAAGCTTTTATCGCTCCAACAGATTCAGTGTAAGTTGATTTTTTTAAAATTATTAAGTTGTTGATTATAGTTTCTCGTTTTTGATGTATTCGCCCATAATATTGAAATTGACACTATGTTTGAGTACTTTTCGGATCGCAGCTTCATAGTCTGATTGTTTTTTCCATTCAACATCAACAAAAAAGTCATATTCGTTGCGTTTTCCGATAACAGGCATGGACTGAATCTTGCTCAGGTTGATGTTTTGCTCAGCAAAACACTGTAAAATAGTCGCTAGTGATCCAACTGTATTTCCCGTTTGGAACGATAAAGATGCTTTGTTCGCATTTTTGTGCTCAACCACCTCATTTGAAAGAACTAAAAAACGTGTCGCATTCTTTTTATTGGTTTCGATTCTTTTCTCTAAAATCTCAAGCCCATAAATCTCCGCAGCCAAAGTGCCCGCAATTGCAGCTGTATCGGTCAATTTCCGTTCAGCAATCATTTTTGCTGTAGCTGCGGTGTCCGACCCCTCTGTGATGCGTACACCTTCCAGCTCCGAAAGAAATTCTTCGCATTGACGGATGGCGATGGGATGTGATTCGATATGCTTGATGTCTTTCAATTTGACGCCCGGTAATACCATCAGATTCTGTTGAATGTTGAGATAGACTTCACCTGTGATATGGAATTTATAATCCCGAAGCAGATTGTAGTTTGGTAATAGGCTACCCGCTATCGAATTCTCGATCGCCATAACAATGTAATCTACTTTTCTTTGCTTAAGCAATTCACAGGTTTTTTTGAATGAATCACATTCAACAATTTCGACTTCACGTCCAAAATATTTAAATGCTGCTTCCTCGTGAAATGAAGCTTTTGCTCCTTGTATCGCAATTTTTAAACTCATTTTCTTGTTACTATTTTGCCCTTAAACAAGAAAGAGTCCCGATGATCTAAACCGGGACTCTTTCTTGTTATATTTTTAATGTATACACAATCTAATCCCGGCTCTTATTTTTAAAATAAAAGAAGTTAAAATAGAAATATGTATATGATCTGTTCATCCTTGTGTTGTTTGACATTTCAAATGTACGAATGTTTTTGAAATATCAAAGAAAAAATAAATTTTTTCATAAAAAATATATCATTTATAGGTGTGTTTTTGTCGCTTTTTTCGCTTCTTTTTTATGTTGAAAATAAATGTTTTTTATAGTTTTTTGAAGTGTTTTGTTTTTTGTATTTATCTTATATCTAATATTTTATGGTTTTTGTTGTCTTTTTTACACCTGTTTTTTAATGATTTTTTAACATAAAAAAATAGGTGAAAAATAGATTGTTTTTAAGTGTTTTTTTTATTTAAAAATAATAGTTTTTTTGTTGAAATATGTTGTGTTTTATCCGTTGTTTGCTGAAAAAGTATTTTACTACCTTTGCGCAAAATGTGATTTTTATGCTAAAGCGATTTAATTTTTTGGTGAGCGCAACGATCATCTGTTTCTTATTTTTAGGTTTTTCCTATAAAGGGGAGGAGCGGTATGCAACAGTACGACGGGTAATAGACGGGGATACCTTTGTCATTGATAATGGTCGTAAAAAAGGTGAGCGGGTCCGGTTGATCGGGATTGATGCTCCCGAAACAAGGAGAACAGCACGAAAGGAGGTTGGTTACTATGGCCCGGAAGCAAAAGAATATCTACAGGCTATGTTGACTGGAAAAAATGTAAAGCTGGTATTTGATGTCGGTAAAAAGGATCGGTATGGAAGACTTCTTGCTTATGTGTATCTTAGGGAGAAATTTGTTAACGCGGAGTTGGTAGCGCAAGGGTACGCCGTGACATACACCTTGGCGCCGAACGTTCAGTATGCTGATTTTTTTGTAAAATTAGAACGGCAGGCCCGTCAGGCCAAGCGTGGGCTTTGGAAATAATTTAGTAACAGAACAATGATTTTTGTCCTTATAAGTGTTATCTGTAGTGTCACTGTAGCCGTATTATTAAAATTGGCAAAACAGTATGGCGTGGAAACAAAACAAGTGATTGTCTGGAATTATCCAATGGCGGTTGCTTTGACCTACTTTATATTACGGCCCGAAATAGAACAAATTAGCTGGACAGCTTTACCATTCCCGTTGTATACGACGCTGGCGGTACTGTTACCGGGGATGTTTGTCTTTATTGCGTTATCCATCCGCTATAGTGGATTGGTAAAAACGGAGGTGGCGCAGCGACTGTCTTTATTTATCCCTCTACTGGCCGCGTTTTTTTTATTCAACGAAAAGCTACAGGGAAATAAACTGTTGGGGATAGGAATAGGGCTATTGGCTATTATATGTTCCATCGGTTGGCGAAAATCCCATCTTAAAATAGCCCGGTCAAATACAGGATATCGAAACAGTCTCTATCCGTTGCTTGTTTTTATTGGTATGGGGGTTATTGATATCCTTTTTAAGCAGGTGGCATTGCATGTGACAATACCTTATGTCAGTTCGATGTTTGTTATATTTGTTATGGCCATGCTGATCGCATTTGGTTTATTAGGCTATTTTATCTTCGTTGACAAGCAGATCTTTTCACCTAAAGCAGTCGTCTATGGCCTGATTTTAGGTGCTTTCAATTTTTGTAACATATTATTTTATATGAAAGCCCATCGGGCATTGCCTGAAAACCCTTCCATCGTATTTACCGGGATGAATATTGGTGTTATCTCGCTGGGTGCTTTGGTCGGTGTATTATTTTTTAAAGAAAGACTATCATGGTTAAATTACCTCGGGATAGTACTTTCCATTGTTTCAGTTTTAATTATCGCATATCAGTGAGTTTATTTGAAGATACTTATCGAACGATCGATGCAAACTATGAGGGAATTTTTAGAGATAAGGGAAGCAAATTTATTGCCTATGCATTTCCTTTTAAATCTGAGGAGAAATTAAAAGATGTTTTACAGGAAGTGAAATCCCTTCATCCGAAGGCAAGACACCATTGTTGGGCTTATCGGCTGACTCCGGATCGGAATGTATTTCGGATAAACGATGACGGTGAGCCCTCTGGTACCGCCGGGCGTCCTATTTTAAATGCTTTGCTCTCGGCGGATATTACCAATATAATCGTTGTTGTCGTCCGTTATTTCGGTGGAACACTGTTGGGCGTACCAGGCTTGATTAATGCTTATAAATCGGCAACACAGGATGCCTTGGATCAAGCTCAAATAATCGAACGTACTGTTAACGATAGCTATGGGCTGACCTTTGATTATCTAAATATGAATGATGTTATGCGTATTATTAAGGAAGAAGGGCTGGAAATCGAGAAGCAGGAATTTGATAATAATTGCTACCTGGAATTTGAGGTACGGAAAATGCAGGTAAACCGTGTCGTGGAGCGTTTTTCCAAAATTGAAGGTTGTCAATTGAATTATTTAAGAACGATATGATAAACAATTCAGAACTCATTTTAAATTCAGATGGGAGTATTTACCATTTGAATTTATTGCCAGAGGATTTAGCCCATACAATCATTACGGTAGGAGATCCGGACCGTGTGACCAAGGTGTCGAAATATTATGACCGTATTGAACTCAAAAAAGGGAAGCGTGAATTTATCACCCATACGGGATATATTGGAACTAAACGGCTGAGCGTGATCTCTACAGGAATAGGTACAGACAATATTGATATCGTATTGAATGAACTGGATGCTTTGGTGAACATCGATTTTCAGCATAAGGAGGTAAAAAGCGAGCTGACCTCTTTGGATATCGTGCGTATCGGTACTTCGGGGTCGGTACAGGCAGGTATCGAAATGGGCAGTATACTGGCTTCAGAATATGGGATTGGCTTTGATGCATTGATGCAATTCTACCAAAAACCTTACGATGAGACTGAATTGAATCTCCAGCAGGCTCTGATCCGGTATTTTCCGCAATTGAGTTTAAAACCTTATGTAGCACAGGCAGGCAAGCGTTTATTAGACCGAATTGCGTTTGATCTGCCCAAAGGAATGACATTGACGGCACCGGGGTTTTACGCGCCACAGGGGCGTTGTCTACGATCAGACAATACGATCCCGGACCTGATTTCTTTGGTAAATTCATTTCGGCATAACGATTTCCGTTTGACCAATCTGGAAATGGAAACTGCCGGTATCTATGCGCTGGCGAACATGTTTGGTCATCAGGCTTTATCCATTAATGCCATTTTAGCAAGCAGGGTAGCGGGAGAATTTTCCGCGAATCCTGAAGCGGTAGTGGAAAAAGCTATTCAACTGGTACTGGAAAGGATTTAGAAAAACCTCTCCCAGTACCGACTGCAAACTATACGACTCCTTTTCTATTGGAGTCAAATTTGAGCATAATAAAGAGCAGTATGGTGAAACTCCAGAGTGAGGAGCCTCCATAGCTGACAAAAGGCAATGGAATTCCGATAACAGGGATGATTCCTATGGTCATTCCGATATTGATAAACAAGTGAAAAAATAGGATGGAGGCCACGCCGTAAGCGTAGATTCGGGCAAATGCCGAACGCTGTCGCTCCGCGATATGAATGATACGTAAGAGCAGGGTGAGATAGATTGTAATCAGTGTTACTGAACCGACAAATCCCCATTCTTCCCCTACGGTACAGAAGATAAAATCTGTACTCTGCTCGGGAACAAAATTATACTTGGTTTGTGTACCCTGTAAATATCCCTTGCCCCAAAATTGACCTGATCCAATGGCAATTTTAGACTGGTTCAAATTATAGCCCTTTCCCCTGAGGTCTTCCGTTTTACCTAAAATAATGTCGATCCGATCGCGCTGGTGTGGTTGCAATACATGGTCATAAACCAAGTCGACGCATAGTATAAACGCTGTACAGGCTGCGAAAAGAATGCTTAGGTTAATAATGTATTTCCTCTTTTTTCGGAAGCTCCACATAAAAAATCCAATGATAGCCGCCAAGACTAAAATAAGAATCCATGGATTGAATAACAACGCCAAAACGAAAATCAAGATGCACAGGCCACCAAAGATCAGTAACTCATTGTTCACATAACCTTCGCGGTAAAAAACGAAAATTAAGGAAAAGAAAGCCAATGCAGATCCCGTGTCGGGCTGTAGCATAACGAGGAATACAGGGAATAGTACAATGCCTGCCCCCATGGCCAAGGTTTGCATAGTGGGGGCTTTATTGCTCTGGGCACTTAAAAAATTGGCGAGCAACAGACAGGTGGAGAGTTTGGCAAATTCAGATGGTTGCAACCGAAAGAACCCCAGATCAATCCAAGCTTGGTTTCCACCTACATTTCGGCCGACAACCAAAACAATGACAAGTAAGATCGCCGTTATTCCGTAGAATATCGGTGAAGCTGAACTGAAAAACTTGGCATCTATAATCAAAATGGATATACCTAGTATAATCGCCGAAACAAGATACAAAGACTGTTTTCCATAGTTGGTCCCCAAGCTGAAAAAACCGGGCATATCTGGATTAAAAACAGCTGCACGGATATTGAAAAGACCGATCAGACACAACGAAAGCCAAAGAACGATTGTCAGCCAGTCAATTTTTCCAAAGAAACTATTTTTTTGATTATTCATATCTTCTCTTTACCTCGCTATGGTGAACAATTGTTTCCTTTGGTTTGACCAGGGCCGCCACTTGACGTTTTGATTTGACAGTATCTGTTTTTGATTTGATTGAATCCGCTTTCTTGACATCTTTACTTTTGGGGTCTATTACTTTCTTCGGTGCAGGGAGAAAGTTTGCATTATAGATGCGGTCCTGAATATATTTTGGTGCCGTAATGGTATCTTTTAAGTATTTCTCCACCATCATACTGGCGATCGGACCTGCCCAAGTACCGCCATAACCTGCATTTTCAACAAATACCGCTATGGCAATTTTAGGATTTTCCCGCGGGGCAAATGCGAAAAATACGGCGTGATTTTCACCGTGTGGATTTTGTGCCGTACCTGTTTTTCCGCACATTTCAATCCCGGGAATTCGATTTGACCAAGCTGTCCCTTCAGGTGTGTTTACGGCATCACTCATTCCCTGGATCACGACAGGATAATATCGTTCATCTACACCAGCGCTTATCTTTTCGGTAAATTCCTTTTTGGCGATTTTTTGCGCACCGATACCTTTAATAAGGTGTGGTCTATAATAAAAGCCTCTATTCGCGACAATAGCCATGATATTGGCCATTTGTAATGGCGTGATACCCATTTCACCTTGTCCAATGGATAAAGAGATATTAAAGCTTGAACGCCACTTGTCATTGCCGTAACGTTTTGTATAAAATTCCGATGTAGGCAATAAACCTGCTTTCTCCCCGGGTAGATCTATCCCTAATTTGTGTCCGATTCCAAACTGTGTGACTGCATTTCGCCAGAGGTCGTAAGCTTTCGGGCCGGAAAGACCACGGCCATCGATCATCTTTGCATAAGTAAACCCGTAGTAGGTGTTACAGGAAACTGCGACAGAACGTTGTAAGGTCGTTGATCCATGATAGTGGGTACAGCCCATCCAACCTCGTCCGCCACCATAACTATAACCGTGTGGACAGAAAAATACCGTATTGCGGTCGATGACGCCAGCTTGTTGCGCCGTTAAGGCCGAAACAACCTTAAAAACAGAACCTGGAGGATAAGATGCTTGAATAGGGCGATTAAAAAGGGGTTTTGTTTGGTCATTTAATAAATGCATGTAACTATTTCCAAATTGTCTTCCCACCATCATGTTAGGGTTGTAACTTGGGCTACTTACATAAGCCAGGATTTCGCCTGTTGCCGGTTCAATGGCAACAATGGAACCTAACTTATTTTTCATGAGGTTTTCACCTAATATTTGTAGATCCTTGTCTAGAGATGAGATAAGTCCTTCGCCGGCAACGGCCAGGGTATCGTATTTTCCCTCCATAAATATGCCCTTGGGACGATTTAGTGCATCCACCATTAAATTTTTAACCCCCCTTTTACCACGGATCAGATCTTCGTAGGAACGTTCAACACCACTTTTGCCGATATAGTCGCCACTACGGTAAAACCCATTGGATCTGTTGATGTCATTGGTGTCAACCTCTCTTACATAACCTAGAAAATGTGCAGCTATACTATCGGGGTAACTCCGGATTGTTCTATTCACAGCATAGAATCCACGGAATTGGTATTGATATTCTTGATATTTTGCATAGGTCCGGGCGGATAACTGCTTTTCAAAAATTGATGCCCTGTATGGGGAGTGTGCCCTAGCTTTATCCATCCGTTTAATAAAGCCTTCTTTGTCGATCTCGATTAATTTGCAAAACAGAGCTGTATCAATTTCTTTCACCTCGCGTGGCGTTACCATCAAATCGTAGACAGGCTCATTTTGTACCAATACCTTACCCTTGCGGTCCAAAATTACACCCCTTGCAGGGTAAACAATGACCTTGCGCATGACATTGCTATTGGCCGAATGTATATAGGAATCGTCGATGATCTGTAAATAAAATAGGCGGGCGACCAAAGTCAGCGCAATGGCAACAAAGATTCCGGAAATGACGTACTTGCGAGCAAAAAAACTATTCATAGAAATAAATTTCTATCCATCGATCTACTACAACCGATCTTTCTTTTTGTAGAATAATATGCTAAATAATAGCATGATAATTACTGTAAATATACAACTTAAAACAATACTGAGCAGTGTGTATTGAATATGTTGAAAGGAGAAAGATTCCAGTAGATACAGGAAACTATGGTGAATCAATGTACCGAAAAAGATATAGGAAAAAAACCATCTCACATTCATCAATCCCAACATTGGAGTAAGAAAAGAATCCCGTTCCTCCACCTCAAGCGTGATTTTCATAAAGAAAATGCGGAAGGCAGCCAAGGCTACACATGCGGCAGTATTGACCCCCAGCGTATCGTAGAAAGAATCTACCGTTAGTCCCGTTAGAAATGCGATAAGATACACCAGAAAATTAGGTGTTCCCGTTGGTAGCAAGAAGATAAATAAAATATAAGGAAACGCTGCAACCAAGTTGTAATAACCGATATTTTGGAATAAAAATACCTGCATTCCAATCAAGACGATAAATCGAATAATGTTAAATATTAAAATCCTAGCCATTGTCCTTAGTCGATTCCTCCAATGTTTTTAATTCATTACTTAATAAATCCTTTACGACATATACATGCTGTAGATTGGAGAAATTGGTGCTTAAAAGAATGCGAAGATCCAAGAATGCATCTCCGGATGAAATGCCTGTTTGAATAACTGTCCCTACAAAAATGCCCTTGGGGAAGTGTCCTGAATATCCTGAGGTATAGACTTTATCGCCTTTGTTTACTTTGATATGATTAGGAATTTCCTTCACTGTTGCGGCCCGATAATCTATATTGTTACCCCAAACTAAAGATCCAAAGACCTCACTGTGGCCCAAGGTTACCGATATGCGGGTATCGGGATGTAGGAGGGACTGTACCGTAGAAAAATTCGGCGAAACGTTTAATACGATACCAACAACACCATTGGGTGCGATGACCCCCATTCCTTTTTCTATCCCATCTTTACTGCCCTTATCCAAGGTAATTGTATTCGCTTTTTTATGGATACTATTGTTGATTACATTTGCAATAACAAATTGGTAACGGCCAAATTCGCTGCTATCCATAACCGGTACAGGACCAATTTTGATACTGTCGGTCGATTTATATGCCTGTAGGTCTTTCCGTAATTGAGCGTTTTCTTTTGCTAATGCATCATTTGTCTCCCCCAGATGTAAATAGCTTTTCCATGAGTTTATTTTTGCATAAAGACTGCCGATTACATGGTTGGAAGAGTTTAACACAGAATTGCGTTGAAACGAATTGTTGGTAATAATCATAAATAATGAGAATCCAAAAAATAGGATAAACCAAAAGAATGCATTATATCGTCTCAGGAATAACCAAAGGTTTCTCATTTTTTATTGTGGGTATTTAATAAGCAAGCGATATAATAGTTTTGCATATTATATCGCTCTTTAATAAAATCTTGTTAATTATCGAACGTTAATTATTGCATCAAGAATTTGAATCGACCAATATTTTTAAGCGCAATACCGGTGCCTCTGACAACAGCACGAAGAGGATCTTCGGCAATGTGTACTGGAAGTTTTGTTTTCGCTTGAATACGACGATCTAAACCACGTAATAACGCACCACCACCAGTCAGGTAGATACCTGTTTGATAAATATCGGCAGATAGCTCCGGTGGCGTAATTTCAAGTGCTTTTAAGATGGCTTCTTCGATTTTAGAAATTGATTTATCCAAGCAATGGGCAATTTCTGTATAAGAAACCGTAATTTGTTTAGGGACACCAGTCATCAGGTCACGACCTTGTACTGCAAAATCTGCAGGTGGCTCCTGTAACTCAGGAAGTGCAGCCCCAACTTCAATCTTAATCTTCTCCGCCGTACGTTCACCGATCATGATATTGTGCTGTCTACGGATGTATTGAACAATGTCAGAGTCAAAGTTGTCACCTGCTACACGGATGGATTGATCACAGACGATACCGGATAGTGCGATGACAGCAATTTCTGTCGTACCGCCACCAATATCAATGATCATATTACCCATTGGTTCTTCCACGTCGATGCCAATACCTACAGCAGCAGCCATTGGTTCGTGGATCAGATAAACTTCTTTGGCTCCGGCGATCTCCGCAGAATCACGTACAGCCCTTTTCTCCACCTCAGTGATACCTGATGGAATACAGACCACCATGCGTAAAGATGGGAAAAACCAACTTTTACCATTGTTGACCAATTTCACCATCCCTCTGATCAAATGTTCAGCAGCCGTAAAATCAGCAATTACGCCATCACGTAAAGGTCGTACCGTTTTTATATTGTCGTGTGTTTTACCTTCCATTTGCATGGCCTGTCGACCAATGGCAATCACTTTGTTTGTGGTGCGGTCAAATGCAACAATAGAAGGCTCATCCACTACTACTTTGTCATTATGAATTATTAGGGTGTTCGCAGTACCCAAGTCAATCGCAACTTCTTGCGTAAACCAATTAAATAAGCCCATTTGCTAATCCTTAAGCTATTTTAAAATAATATGCAAACCTACACAAAAAAAATTAATCTTTTTGAGGTTATACATCAAAAAAAACTATATTCTGCAAGTAAATTCTATCTGGAAAAAACCGTTTCTAAATTTAACGAATATAATCTACAATTGTTACTTCTTGTGCTAACTTATTTTTTATTGGATGCAATACGAAATGTGAATTAAAAATGTGTTTTTGAAATATTTGCCACCTAAATAAGTGCTGTTGTTCTCTAGATAGTGGCTTTGACAACTATATGAAAATTGGCCGTCAATTTTAATAGGGAATAATTTTTTTTTTGATCAGCTTTCGATCATTTTTGGGGGAGGGGAGAAAAGAAGAATGCCATTATTCTTATTGAAAATAATGGCATTCTTTTTTGACTGAAAAACAAGGCGATGCTGTTTTTTTATAATGATTTCGTGATCGACTTTATTGTATCGTTTTGGCTTGTTCTTCCGGTTTAGGCTCATCATACTTATGGAAGATTAAGCGGACACCACTGTTTTTCGTGAAAAACTTCACCGACCAGTTTACAAATGTGATCAACTTATTTCTAAATCCATAAATGGACATCAAGTGGACAAACATCCAGGTCATCCATCCGAAGAAGCCGCTGAAGTGAATTTTGCCCATGTCAACCACAGCTTTGTTACGCCCTACTGTGGCCATTGAGCCCTTGTCAAAATAGCTGAATTTTTCCGTGGGTTGATTGGACATTGTCTGAAGGATGTGTTTGGCCACATATCCTCCCTGCTGTTGTGCTACTGGAGCAACACCCGGTAAACCACGAGGTAGATCATCTGTAATAAATGCAGATACGTCACCAATGGCATAAACCCCCGGCATGTCAATAACACGACATTGATCGTCTGTCTGTATACGGTTACCACGTTGGATAACTTCCTTTTTGAATCCATCCGGATATTGACCTGCAACACCCGCACCCCAGATTACTGTTTTTGTTTCGATGCTCCTGCCATCTGCAAAAGTAATGGAGTTACCGTCGTATCCGGTTACCTGTACGTTCAACAGTACTTCAACACCAAGATCTTTTAAATATTTCTCCGAATTTTTTGATGCTTTCTCCGAGAGATTGGCCAAAACTTTTGGTAGACCTTCCACCAGGTAAACAGACATTTCTGATTTCTTCAATTCAGGATAGTCTTTTTCCAGTACATTATTCTTAATTTCCGCAATAGCACCAGAAAGCTCTACTCCGGTAGGGCCACCACCCACGATCACAAAGTTCAGATTAGGCTTGCGATCTTCAGGATTAGGGATCATTACCGCTTCTTCAAGATTCTGAAGAACGTAGCTCCGAATATTAAGGGCCTCCTGAATATTTTTCATCGGCAAAGCATATTTGGTGATCTGCTGATTGCCGAAAAAATTTGTCGTTGCACCAGTAGCAACAACCAGATAATCGTAGTCAAAATCTCCAATATCAGTCTTAACAACTTTAGCCTCGTTATCGATGCTTTTGACATCGGCAAGTCTAAAATGGAAGTTATCCTGATTTTTGAACATTTTACGGACAGGGAAGGAGATAGAGTCTGCCGAAAGCGTACCAGTAGCAACTTGGTACATTAATGGTTGAAAAGTGTGAAAGTTGTTTCTATCTAATAAGAGAACTTCAACCTCCTTATTTTTAAGCTTTTTAGCAACTTCAATTCCTCCAAATCCAGCACCAATAATGATTACTCTTGGGAATTTTCTATTTGAACTATTGCTTGGCATATTTTTAATAGTTTGTTGTAAAAATTCGTACAATCGAATTAAGCTGCAAATATCTTAAATTTTGAACCAAAAAGCTAAAAAATATTTATTTATTATGGCAATACGTTGTGAAATTTATCGTTACGAGGTCAATTCTTTTAATAAAATATTTTGTAGTGTTTTGGTTTTAAGTCTTTTATACTCTAGAAAGACTCCTAAAAAAAACTTGCACAGATAACAAAGTCATTGTGTATAAAATACACAATGACTTTGTTATTGCAACGAACCTTTCAGCTTGATTTTCATACCGTTGTTATTCGGATGGAGATGCAGCTGACAGGCAAGCCGGCTTTGTTCGTCTGCATCAGGTAAGGCGTCGAGCATATCCAATTCCTGATCGCTGGCTTCCGGAAGATTATCCAGCCCCTCAAGGACTTCGACATGGCATGTGGCACATAGGGCCATGCCGCCGCAGGTGGCCAGTATATCGTATTCAGATGCTTTCAGAATTTCCATTAAGGAAAGGTTGACATCGGTCGGAATGTCTATTGTATTTTCTGTACCGTCACGATCGATAACAGTTACTTGAATCAAATTATCTTCCATGGTTAAAATGTATTTATACCATTAACGGTTGTGTATTTAAAGGTCAATTTTTGATCGGGATAAACAAACTTAAAAGCACTTTGGCACATTAAGGCTGCCTCGTGGTATCCGCATAGGATGAGTTTGAGCTTGCCCGGATAAGTGTTAATGTCACCAATGGCATAGATCCGTTCGACATTGGTCGAGTAATCAAAAGTATTGACTTCAATCGCATTTTTATCAATATTTAGTCCCCAGTCAGCAATTGGGCCAAGCTTGGGTGTCAGGCCATATAACGGAATAAAATAATCGGCTTCGACCGCAATTGTTTCTTTTTCCTTACTTACGGTTTCAATAGCCGTAAGGTTTCCGTTACCCTGTAGATTACTTAAATTATGGGACAAAAGTAAATTGATTTTACCTTCTTGTGCCAATTTAAAAACTTTTTCCGCAGAATCGGGTGCACCGCGGAATGAGTCACTCCGGTGAATAAGTGTAACTTGTTGGGCAATATCAGCCAAATGATAAGTCCAATCCAGTGCAGAATCACCCCCGCCGGCAATAACGATCCGTTTGTCCTTGTATTTTGCAGGATCTTTTACCATATAATCCACTCCATTACCTTCATAGAGATGCAGGTTTTGAATTTCAGGCTTACGAGGTTCGAAGCAGCCCAATCCACCTGCAATGACAATCACTTGCGTATGAACCTTTGTTTGATCGCTCGTGGAGAGGATAAAGGAACCATCATCCTGCCGTTCGACATGTTCGACACGTTCGCCTAATGTAAAACTGGGGGCAAAAGGTTTTATTTGCTCAAGTTGATTATTGATAAGTTCCTGTGCGGTGATGCTCGGGTAGCCAGGGATATCATAAATCGGTTTATGTGGATATATTTCGGATAATTGACCGCCAACCTGAGGTAAAACATCAATCAGGTGGCATCTCATTTTTAGAAGTCCAGCTTCGAATACAGCAAACAACCCTACTGGTCCAGCACCGATGATACAGATGTCAGTATTTATCATAGCTATTATACATTTAAATTGTTATAGATCGTGTTTAATATTCTTGTAAAATCCTCGAAATCTTTTTCCGTCAGTTTCTCCCATGCTTTCATCCGGATTTCTGCAACGATGGGGGATAGGGATGCAACCTTAAGTTTTCCCTCTTCCGTCAAATGAAGATAGAGACTCCGACGGTCTGTTTCATCAATGACACGCTCGGCCAAACCTTTCTTGAGTAGAATATCCACGATACGCGTCAATGTAGGCTGGTCTTTGCCACATCGTCTGGCTAAGTCTTTCTGCGATAGCTGTTCGGTTTCGTAGAGTGCCTTTAAGACAGCCCATTGATCCACTGTAATATCAAATCCCTTTTCCGTAAAAGAAGATTGTGCGAATTGTTTTACCTTCTTGGCGGTTTGATCCAGTATGAAGGAATAACGGTCGAATTTTTCGTTTAGCATACAAATATTTAGTATGACAAATATATTTAAAATATTTAGTGCAACAAGTAATCTGAATGCAATAAAAAAGGCGTTCAAAAACTTGAACGCCTCTCCCTGATATTTTTTAATCTTATTATGGTCTTACTACTTCAGCTTTTTTTGCAGCATTACCTTCAGCTAAATGCTTTCCTTTACGTAAGTCGTATACAGAAGGCGCAGCCAGGATAATGGAAGAATAGGTACCTACAATAACACCGATTAAGATCGCGAATGAGAATCCACGGATAACCTCACCACCAAAGATGAACAAGACCGCAAGAACGAAAATAATCGTCAATGAAGTAATGATTGTTCTACTCAATGTTGAGTTGATTGCGTGATTGACAACCTCACCAAGATCTTCGTTATGCGCATTAGGTTTTGATACGAACTCTCTCAAGCGGTCAAATACAACCACGGTATCATTCACCGAGTATGCGATTACCGTTAAGATGGCCGCCACAAAGTGTTGGTCGATATCCAAAGAGAATGGTACAATACCATCTAATATGGAGAATAAACCCAATAGAATAATGGCATCGTGGATGGTTGCAATTGCTGCACCAACAGAGTATTCCCATTTGCGGAAACGGATTAAGATATAAGCCGCTACGATGATAATGGAGAAGATTGCTGAACTAGTCGCTCTTGACTTGATGTCTGATGCGATACTTGGTCCTACTTTTTGTGAAGACAGGATCTCATGTTTGTTGGAAGCATCTACCTTAGCTAGTCCTTGGTTTAATTTATCCAAGACTTCTTTATCGGCAGCATCGGAAGTTTCTTCGATATGATATGTTGTTGTCACACGAAGTTGGTTGGATGCACCAAATACTTTTACTTCAGTTGTTTTTTGGAAAATATCATCCAAACTGGTACGAACAGCTTCTGGATCAACTGATTTATCGTAACGAACCGTATAGGTACGTCCTCCTTGGAAATCTACACCTAAACTGAAACCTTTTGTGAAAATTGAAGCTGCAGAAATTAAAACCGCTACAACAGAGATCGCGTAGAATACTTTACGTTTTTGAACGAATTTGAAGTTTGCATTATGCAAGGTATTTGCAGACCAAGGGAAAGATACTTTAATTTTAATATCTTTTTCCAGCATCCATTCAAAAATAACACGTGTTACAAGTATTGCTGTAAACAATGATGTGATAATACCAACCATCAATGTTGTGGCGAAGCCTAAAATTGGACCACTACCAAATAAGAATAAGATGATACCGATTAAGAATGTGGTAATCTGTGAATCTAAGATAGATGGTAATGCGTGTTTATAACCATCAGCAACTGCCTGACGAATTGATTTTCCTAAGCCCAATTCCTCACGGATACGTTCATAGATCAGTACGTTAGCATCGACAGCAGTACCCATTGTCAATACGATACCAGCGATACCGGGTAAAGTCAGTACGGCATTGAGGGAGGCTAATACCCCCATGATAATGAATACGTTCAACAATACAGCAATGTTAGCCACAATACCTGCCGTATTGTAGTATACAATCATGAAGATCATCACCACGATAATACCGATTACTGCTGAATTGATACCTGCATCAATTGCCGCTTGTCCCAATGTAGGACCGACAACTGCTTCTTCAACGATTTTAGCTGTAGTTGGAAGACGACCAGCTTTCAATACGTTTGCTAAATCTTTTGTATCCTCTACAGTAAACGAACCGGAGATCGATGAGCTACCGTTTGGAATTTCACCATTAACAGATGGTGCGGAATAAACTACATTATCTAAGACAATTGCAATGGCATCTCTATTTTGAGCCGCTTTTGCTGTGATTTTCTTCCATGCATGTGCACCTTCGGTATTCATTTGCATACCAACAACAGGTTGGTTTTTCTCATCAAAGTTTGCATTTGCATCAGTGATGACGTCACCTGTCAATACAGCGCCATTATCCTGTCCTACTGCTTTGATGGCATATAAGGAAAGTTGCTCTGGTGTTTTTTGCTCTGGTTTTACAGCCCATAAAAGCTTTAAGTTACCTGGAAGAATTGATTTTACTTCTGGGCGTTGCAAATAAGCATTTACTTTGGCCGTATCTTTCAATGAAGCAATACCAACCATTGCACCAGGCATAAGTGCCATTTGCTGGTTTTCGCCCATATAAACAGCGGGGCGTAAAACTTCAAACAATGGGTTTTTCTGACCTAGATTAAGTGCTGCACTGTCTTTCTTAGCTTTCGTGTCCTTCTGTCCACCGGTTAAGTTGGACAATAAATCGTCTGACTTTTTCGTCGTGTCAGCAGCAGTTTTATTTGTCGCAGCAGGCGCAGCTTTTAAAGTAGTTGCTAATGTTCTGTCAATATTTTCTAATAGCGGGTAAACTTCTTGATTGGTGAAAGTCTCATAGAACTCCAATTTCGCCGAACCTTGAAGTAGGTTACGGACACGACTTTCGTCTTTTACACCCGGGAGCTCAACTAAGATACGGTTTGTCCCTTGTTGAATCTGGATGTTTGGAGAAGCAACACCAAATTTATCAATACGTGTACGTANNGCTTCTTTTTGAAGGAATGATTCAACTTTTGAATCGGAATCACCCGGTTTAATTAAAGAAGCGTTGTCTTTTGTCGAAAAGAATGTTGAAAGTGGGGTAGAAGCTCCAATGGATTTGTACTCTTCCATGAATAAAGCAACGACCGTTTTTTGACTGGTTTTGCTTTTTGCTACCGCTTGTTCCAACGCTTTGTTGAATTTCTCATCTTTTGGATTGTTAGCCAGATTACGGATCAACTCATCCAATGAGATCTCCATGGTGACATTCATACCACCTTTTAAATCCAAGCCTAAAGCCAGTTCATTTGCTTTTGCTTCCCTATAGGTGTATTTCGCAAAACCTAAATTATACACCACCTCACCTGCCATGGAGTCTAGATAGCTCTTCTCTTTTGCCAAATCTCCTTTGGCAAATTTCTCAGCATCCTGCTCCACCTTGCGGGTCACCCAAGTAAATGATAGGGAGTATAGACACGCTAATGACACCACTATCACTAAAAGTTTAATCAGCCCTTTACCTTGCATCGTCTGTTATTAATTGTATTAATTTTAATGTTAAATACTGTTTATGTAATTGATAATTAGTTCTTGTTTAATCACACTTTACCAAGAATGGCAAAGGTATAAAATTTTTGTAGAATGAAAAGCTTTATTTATGCCATTTAGGTCAAAGGCATAAAATTAGAAGAATTGCTGAAAAAAAGAAATATTTAAGGAATTTATTTTACATAAAAAAGGCTCTGTTCAAACTTGAACAGAGCCTTTTTTATCTTTTCTTTCTACTATCTTAATGTATATTTAATACCGAAAGTGAAAGTTGAAGCGTCGAAATCATTACCGTGATTTAATCTCCAGTCTGGTTTCCAGTCTGCGTGAAATCCGATAGGAGCAGCAGGAATTTTAAATTCCAAACCCAATTGTGGTCTCAAACCAACAAGCGTCATATCGTCATTTCCAGCGTCAAGAAATGTCAACTGCGCACCAATACCTGCATACCATCCTAGTCCATTTACACCACGGAATGGTCTAGCGTATTGATAGTCAGCTCCTACAGCAACAACGTTGTCGTCAAACATCACTTGCGCTTGACCATTATTTGTTCCGCCAAAAGATTGCTTGTATTGAACACCCCAAAGATCACCACCTGTTCCGTCAAAAACAACACCGATAGCGGCACGTTGTGGAGATTGAGCTTTCGCTTCTTGTGCTCCAAATGCTAATGCTGCAACAGCAGCTAATGAGAGTAATGTCTTTTTCATAATTATCTTTACTTTATATTTTCATTAATTAAAATTACTTTTCGTGTTACCGAAAGCAAATAGCTTGCCAAAAAAAAAGATGCAATCCGCTGGAAGGCTTAATTGCGTCAATTCATAATCGTTCTAATTTGTCTTAGGATTGTAATTTGTATATTATATTTTTTAATATTGCTTATTTTTCTTAGATTTGCCTGGCAAATAGAAAACCCAATACATATTTGCCATGCAATTAGATCCACAAAAATTCGTAGCAGAAGGTCTCACTTACGATGACGTCTTATTAATTCCAGCTTATTCTGAAATTTTACCACGTGACGTCGATACGAGTACCTCGCTGACAAAAAAAATCAAATTAAATATTCCATTGGTTTCTGCAGCAATGGATACGGTAACTGGTGCTGATTTAGCAATTGCGATCGCACAAGCGGGCGGTATTGGTATGTTACATAAGAACATGACTATTGCAGAACAAGCCGCTGAGGTGCGCAAAGTAAAGCGTTCTGAGAGTGGTATGATCCAAGATCCGGTAACACTATTAGCGACTGCTAATGTTGGAGATGCCTTTAATATTATGAAGGAACATAAGATCGGGGGGATTCCAGTAGTGAATGAAAAAGGCCAATTGGTGGGTATCGTAACCAATCGTGACCTTCGGTTTCAGAAAGATATGACTCGTCCGATCAGTGAGCTGATGACAAAAGATAATCTTGTCGTTGCTCCCGAAGGAACGGATTTGGTGAAAGCAGAGGAAATCCTTCAGAACGAAAAAATCGAGAAACTTCCAGTTGTCAATAATGAAGGCATCTTGAAGGGGTTGATCACCTTTAAGGATATACAAAAATATAAGCATTATCCCAATGCTGCCAAAGATAGCCACGGCCGTTTGTTAGTAGGTGCTGCAGTAGGTGTTACTCCAGATACCTTGGACAGGGTGGAAGCTTTGGTAAAAGCCGGTGTGGATGTGGTGACCATTGATACTGCACATGGGCATTCTAAAGGTGTAATCGATAAGTTAAAATTGGTAAAATCCAAGTTTCCAGAACTACAGGTGATCGTCGGGAATATCGCGACAGGCGCAGCTGCAACAGCATTGGCTGAAGCTGGTGCTGATGCCGTAAAAGTAGGTATCGGACCTGGCTCGATCTGTACAACCCGTATTATTGCAGGTGTGGGTGTCCCTCAGCTGTATGCGGTGTATGAAGTAGCTAAAGCACTTAAAGGAACAGGAGTACCATTGATCGCCGATGGTGGTATCAAGCAAACAGGTGATATCGCAAAGGCTATTGCTGCTGGAGCAAGCACGATTATGGCGGGTTCTTTATTTGCCGGAGTAGAAGAAGCTCCGGGCGAGACAATCATTTACGAAGGTCGTAAATTTAAATCGTACCGTGGTATGGGATCTATCGAAGCGATGGAAAAAGGTTCTAAAGACCGCTATTTCCAGGATGTGGAGGATGATATCAAAAAGTTGGTTCCGGAAGGTATCGTCGGCCGCGTTCCTTACAAAGGCACGTTGGCTGAAGTTGTCTATCAGTATATCGGTGGCTTGCGTGCTTCAATGGGCTATTGTGGGGCTGCAACGATCGAGAAGCTACAGCAGGCGCAATTTGTTCGCATTACAGGTGCTGGCTTGAGAGAGTCTCATCCACATAATATCTCTATTACAAAAGAGGCGCCAAACTATAATAGCAGAGGCTAAACAAATGACACGATAAAAATCCGACGATTTTAAATTGTCGGATTTTTTTGTGCAAAAATATTGGCTTGATTGCCTTAGTGATCGATAGGAAATTTGTACTTTTATACCCTATTCTCAGGTTTTAAAATTTAAGGAGTTAATTTGGATTATTTAGCGGGTTTAAACCCTTCACAACGAGGAGCCGTAGAGCAAACAGAAGGCCCTGTCATGATTGTTGCAGGAGCTGGTTCAGGAAAAACACGGGTAATTACGTACCGTGTAGCACACTTGATTCAAAAAGGCGTTGATCCATTCAATATTTTGGTATTGACATTTACGAATAAAGCAGCCAAAGAGATGCGCGCGCGTATTGTATCTGTCGTAGGAAGCGAAGCGAAAAATATTTGGATGGGAACATTCCACTCCGTATTCGCAAAAATACTTCGGGTAGAAGCTGAACTGATCGGATACCCCCGAAATTTTACCATCTACGATACGGACGATACCAAAAGCTTGCTGCGTGCCATTCTCAAGGAGATGAACCTGGATGACAAATTATACAATGTCAATCATGTCTATGGCCGCATATCACAAGCCAAGAATAATTTGATCTCTCCACAGGAATACAATAAAAATGAGGCCATATTGGCCGAAGATATTTCGAATGGGCGCGGGCAATTGGGGCAGATTTACATGACCTATGCACAGCGCTGTTATCGCGCGGGTGCCATGGATTTTGATGATCTCCTGTTCAAAACAAATGTTTTATTGAATAAACACCCGGAGGTATTGCATAAATACCAGCATCAATTTCGTTACCTGATGGTTGATGAGTATCAGGATACCAACTTCTCGCAGTACCTAATCGTCAAAAGACTGGCCGCCGTCAATGAAAATATATGTGTCGTTGGTGATGATGCGCAGTCAATATATGCCTTCCGGGGGGCCAATATTCAGAATATCCTGAACTTCCAGAAAGATTATCCAGATGTCAAGATCTTTAAATTGGAGCAGAATTACAGATCCACCAAAATGATTGTCAATGCGGCAAATTCGGTGATCGCCAATAATCAGAACCAGCTGGAAAAGAATGTTTTTTCGGATAATGAAGAAGGTGAAAAAATTAAGGTTTCACGTGCTTTTTCCGATAATGAAGAGGGGAAAATCGTTGCAGATCAGATTATTGAAGAGAAATCTCTGAAAGGACTCAATTACAAAGATTTTGCTATTCTTTATCGGACCAATGCGCAATCACGGGCGATGGAAGAAGCCCTGCGCAAGATCAATATACCCTATAAGATCTATGGTGGTACGTCTTTCTACCAACGGAAGGAAATTAAAGACCTGATCGCTTATTTCCGACTTACCTTCAATCCCAATGATGAGGAAGCATTGAAACGCGTTATTAACTACCCACGTCGGGGAATCGGAGATACAACGATTGAAAAGATCATGATTGCTGCCGATCAGAACCAATATCGCATTTGGGATGTGGTGGCCAATGCGGCACATTTCCTGGACGGCCGCAGTGCGACTTCCGTGGGAGGTTTCGCACAGATGGTACAAAGTTTTCAGGCCCTGGCTAAAAATAGCAATGCGTTTGACACGGCGATGCATATTGCGCAGCACTGTGGTATATTGAAAGAACTTTATGAAGATAAGTCGGTAGAAGGGTTGGCACGTTATGAAAACATTCAGGAGCTACTCAATGGTATCAAAGAGTTTTCGGAACGGGAAGATATTGAAGACCGTGGCCTTGACATATACATGCAGGATATCGCTTTATTGACCAATGATGACAACGATAAAGATCCGAATGCAGACACCGTTTCTTTGATGACCATACACTCTTCTAAAGGACTTGAATTTCCGGTTGTTTTTATTGTAGGCTTGGAAGAAAATCTGTTTCCATCTCAGTTGTCATTGAATTCCAGGACAGAATTGGAGGAAGAACGAAGACTTTTTTACGTTGCTGTTACCAGAGCTGAAAAAAAATTACTACTTTCGTATGCTACTTCGCGATATCGTTGGGGGACGTTGAATAACTGCGAACCCAGTCGTTTCTTGGATGAACTGAATCCTGCTTGTCTTGCATTGGATTTTAAACCCCGACAAACTTCCGCTTCAGCCGGGAGTTTTCAAGGCGAACGAGTTGCGTGGCAACAAAAGGACAGTGATGATGTGTTTTCGAAACCTAAGCCTAAGCCAATGGTTAAAACAACGTCTATACTGCCCAAAGCCCACAAACCTACTGCGGGTTTTGCTCCTTCTGATACATCAAATCTTCAGGTCGGCATGGAAGTTGAACATGAACGCTTCGGATTTGGTAAAGTTGTCAACCTAGAAGGAAATAAAGGAGATATAAAAGCAACTATTTTCTTTAAGGAGTTGGGACAGAAACAATTGTTGCTTAAATTTGCAAAACTTAGAATAATTCAATAATAAAATACCAAAACGAGATCTTAACCGTTTAATAGGTACTTATATTAGCTATATGAACTTTGACTACAACAGCACCAGGCCAAAATTGATCCTTGCAGAATATGGTCGCAATGTGCAAAATATGGTAGATTACATCTGTACTTTACCCACAAAGGAAGAAAGAAATAAACATGC
>NZ_DLJD01000006.1:98697-103996 GCF_002484085.1 Sphingobacterium sp. UBA7625 | reverse complement strand
TCAATGAAAGCCGCTTTTAACAACGGTTTCTCACCTGTTTTGCGCAATTCTTTGATCAATTTAGCAGGTGCATTAGCGACTTCAGAAAACATCATTGTAGACGCACCTTTAAGCGTTCCAAAAATATCTTCTTCTTCAACACCAGCTTCGATCAATGCTTTCTTAATTAAAGTGTTTTTAACAGCTTTAATTTCGATACCTTGCTCAAAACATTTACGACGAATGCTATTCACTTTTTCAACGGACAACTCAGCAGTATCGGTAATATAGAAGTTACCGTAAGATTTAATCTGTTCGGCCAAAGCTTGAACAATTTCTTGTTTTTCTTCTTTTCTCATGATTAAATACCTGCTACTGATTTAGTCTCAATATGAATACCAGGACTCATAGTTGAGGAAATGTGAATACTTTTAAAGTAAGTTCCTTTAGCTGCAGATGGTTTCAAACGAGCTAGAGTTTGTAATACCTCTAATGCGTTATCATATATTTTATCTGCATCGAACGACGCTTTACCAATAGAAGTATGGATGATACCGGTTTTGTCAACTTTGAAATCGATCTTACCACCTTTTACATCTGTTACAGCTTTACCAACTTCTGTTGTAACTGTACCAGTTTTAGGGTTAGGCATCAAGTTTCTTGGACCTAAAATACGACCCAATTTACCAACTTTAGCCATAACACTAGGCATAGTAATAATGATATCAACGTCAGTCCAACCACCTTCAATTTTGCTGATGTAATCATCTAAACCTACGTAGTCTGCACCTGCTGCTTTAGCTTCTTCTTCCTTATCAGGAGTACACAAAACTAAAACGCGAACAGTTTTACCAGTACCGTGAGGTAATGTTGCAATACCACGCACCATTTGATTTGCTTTACGAGGATCTACGCCCAAACGAACGTCGATATCCACAGAAGCATCAAATTTGGTCAATGAGATTTCTTTAACTAAAGCCGAAGCTTCTTTCAAAGAGTATGCTTTACCAGCTTCAATTTTGGATAGTGCCGCTTTTTGATTTTTTGTTAATCTAGCCACTTTTCTTAAATTGATTTCTTAATTAATTGTTCCAAGGAGCATTACCGGATACAGTAATACCCATACTACGTGCTGTACCAGCTACCATTCTCATAGCAGCCTCTACAGTAAATGCATTTAAATCAGGCATTTTATCTTTAGCGATAGTCTCAACTTGTTCCCAAGTAATAGCCGCAACCTTTTTACGGTTAGGCTCGCCAGATCCACTTTTTAATTTAGCAGCATCTTTTAATTGAACTGCTACCGGTGGAGTCTTGATGATAAAATCAAATGACTTATCCGCGTAAACTGTAATGACAACAGGCAATACTTGACCTGGTTTGTCTTGCGTACGAGCGTTGAACTGTTTACAGAAATCCATGATATTCACACCTTTAGCACCTAATGCAGGTCCTACTGGAGGTGAAGGATTCGCAGCTCCGCCCTTAACTTGTAATTTTACTAACGCACTGACTTCTTTTGCCATTTTGTTTTGAATTTAATTTTGTTAAATGTCTGTTAGTAAGTTGGAAGCAAATAACGTAACATTCATCGATCGGGACGTAACACCCCAACCGAGGTGCAAAGTTAATAAGAAGATTTGAATCCTGCAAGTATCTAACTTTTAATTTTTCAGGAATTTAGGTTTTTCTTTACAGATATTTCAACTATTCCATACCCCCAGTTACTAATTAATTGCTTTCACGCTATAGCCCTTTTCTCTAAGTAATGAGATCAAACCCTTTTCACCAGACAGGTGTCCAGCTCCTACGGCAACGAAGCAGCTCTGCTCCTTGATTAAATTCGGAATAATCGTTGTCCAGTTTACATTCCGTCCTGCCAATAGCTTTTCTTTCTGTTCAGCTGTCATCCAAGTCGGATCCTGAATCAATTCCGTTAACTCGGTTAAGTTTTCATTCTTATAGGCGGCTACCATCTTAGCTGTCAGCTCAGGATACTTATCCAACTGAAACACTGACTCCATAAATAACTTTGGCGTAATCAAATCTTTTAATAGATTGAATTGAAAATCGGGAGTTTCAAGTTCGCCAATTGACTTTCCCTTTGTCCTTGCGATCTCTGCCAATTCGGCCTCAAATGATTTGATCTTGGTTGGATCCGGACAGTTAAAACCTTTCATTGCAAATAAAGACATGGCCGTGACAGGCGATACATAATCCAATAGTTTAATGGAAAGCTGCTGAGGCACCAAGATGCTATCCATACTTTTTATATCACTTTCAGTGAATTTTTTTATAAAATCAGGCTGCGGAGCGGCGAAAGCCTGCATGATCTGTAGATTTTCAGACTTCGTCAGATCAACTTCAAACACGACTTTGTCACTTGAGTTAAGCGCATCCAGGCATTTCTGTTTGATTTCAAAATCGTCAGGACACAACATGTGGATCGTACCAAACAAATAGGAATCGTGTTTCAGGCCATTTCCCGAAATTTTCCATAGCATCGAATTACTTTGCGCAAAGCCACCAAAAGTGACAAAAAAGAAGAGAATTAGGAGAATAAAATATTTTTTCATTATATTAATATAAGATTATTATTTATTTCTAGCGGCATGCAAACCATCTTCAAATCCTCGAATAAGTTCGCCAACATTAGATAGCAGGTATACACAAAATGCCAAAACAGCTATTATACCTACAAATTTTAAAAGTGTTTTAATTTTCATGATGATTTAGATTTTAGTTTATGTACCAAAAATAAATATTACGATAAGTTTTCCAAATATGTCTCCTATTCTCTTATTCACACCTACCATAAAAGCATCAATAAAAAAACAACTGTTATTTGTGAATCTCTAGAAGGTGATGTTGCCGCCCAGCATTCTTCCCGATTCTGAAACCTATATAGAATGGCAAAATCACCAGAAAAAAAATCATTAATGCATTTGTATATTTCTTTCTCATAATTTACTCGCCAACGTTTATCTTATTTATTTCAACTTTAAACATATGCAAAAATCAACTATTTGAAATCGATACATTATTGTTTCTATTTCGGTAAAACCATAATCATTCTGAAAAATCACAACATAATAAACACTGTTCATATATTAAAATACAAATAGTGTCTAAAAGTTTACATTCGCGCTCTTTCAGCAGCACTTTAACCAATTTCGAAACCCAAAGCAAAACCCAGCATTAAGCAATCCAGCAAACGCTACTCCATCGACGGCCGTAGCCAACTTTTGATCTGCTTATCGACCTTGAATTGACATAACACTTCAGACTGGCTATTGCCGACGTTGTATCTTTCCAATACTTGCTGGATATGTCCATAGGATACAGCGATACGCAACAGCCACTCCATATCCACAATCAAAATCAAGCCGACATTGGCCCCCAGCTGACATACTACTTATTTCCCGGCAGCTAAATAACCAACCTGAAAGATATCGCATCCCTATTACCCGGATGTATTATTGCGCAATTGATCACAGCGGAGCGCTAGATTCTTGAGCATTTCTTCAAGTGCCTTTTTTGAATACTGCTGTAGCATAGCACCATCCATATTCCGCACTCCCCGCAATGTTTCATAAATCAGATTACGTATTAATATCCGATTGCTTTTATTATCCAATAAACGTTCTATCACGCGGATCTGTGTCAGGATGACAGCCTCCCCGTCATCAGGCAGTAACATGGCTCGGGATTCAAGTCTGCTTAAGTGGACTTCCAGTTCTCCTTTCGATTTTTTGAGCTGGCCTGTAACCTCAAGCTCTTTCAAGCTCCTAGAAGCTCCCTCTATTAATTTGATTATTATAGTTTTACTTCCTTTATTCTTTAGGGAACGTCTTATTAGCTCAATTTTTTTTCGCAGCCCCTCAAGAGCGTTCGCTGATGGAGCTTCCTTTTCTTGCCGTCCGTTGGTACGAAGTTCTTTTACCTTATCTTTCTCATCCGTCACTTCCTTGTAGGCTTCCAGCACTAATTCTGTTTTGCTAGGAAGGTCCAGCTCCTCGCGTCTGCTCGTCAGATGCCAACCATCACATGCGATACAATGATAAGATCTTACGGGAGCATAGCCTGACTCGTTCAGAATTTCTTTGTTATTATATTGCATAAAGTTTTCGGCCTTTTTCTGCGATGCGAAAAGCATTTTTGAACGTTGTGCCTCTCTACAAAAAAATCGACTTTTTGTTGGTTTCATAGTTCATAATTTTTATAAAAGGTTCTGGGAACATATGACCGGCAGTTCAATTTACAAAAAAAAACAGATACCGCTTTTAACATTTTCTTTACAAAGAACGGTGTTGATGGAGCAGTCATCAGTCTGAGATAACATAGAAGAGAAAAAAAAAGCTTTACATTTTCATGTAAAGCTTTTCTCTATCGTTAATTACTAATCTTACTCTTTTTCTACTTGCATGTAGTTTAACTCCAGCGGAGTCTTACGACCGAAGACTTTCACCATGACGATCAATTTCTTCTTATCTTCATGAACTTCTTCGATCTCACCAGTAAATCCATTGAAAGGGCCATCGTTTACTTTCACTGTTTCGCCCACATAGTAAGGAACATTAATGGTTTCACCTTGCTCGGCCATTTCATCTACCTTACCTAGAATACGATTTACTTCTGCTTGGCGCAAAGGAACAGCATTACCAGCTTTATCTCCCAAGAAACCAATTACGCTATTGATATTTTTGATGACGTGTTCTAACTCTCCGTCAAGAGCGGCTTCCAATAAAACATAACCAGGATAGTAGTTACGTTCTTTAGCAACCTTCTTGCCATCGCGCATTAAGTAGTATTTCTCCATTGGAATTAACACTTGAGGAACCAAGTGTTCAATACCTAAACGACTAACCTCGGCATCAATATATTGCTTTACTTTCTTTTCTTTACCACTTACAGCACGAACTACGTACCACTTTAAACCTTGATCTGCCATAAATAAATACGATTGAAAAATTAAGAAGCAATACCGTACAAGAATTCTAACCCTACACTTGAAGCTTTATCCATTACAAAGACAACCAATGCAATAAGAAGAGACGCAACAAGCACAATAACAGCTGAACTTTGTAACTGAGACCACGTAGGCCAAGTCACTTTCTCAGTGATCTCCACGTAAGAGTCTTTAAAAAAATCAAGTACTTTTGCCATTTTAGTTTATCTGTTTTTATAAGCACGGGCACCAGGACTCGAACCCAGACCAAAGGTTTTGGAGACCTTCGTTCTACCTTTAAACTATGCCCGTGTATTTCTTATTTTGTGATGCAAATATAGTGTTTTAAACCACTTTCTGCAAATCTTTTTT
>NZ_DLJD01000006.1:0-98512 GCF_002484085.1 Sphingobacterium sp. UBA7625 | reverse complement strand
GTGTGACGACCACCTTCAGCTTTTGACAATACGTAAACCTCAGCTTTGAAATGATCGTGAGGAGTTACTGAACCTGGTTTACAGATAACCATACCACGTTTGATATCAGTTTTCTCAATACCACGTAACAATAAACCTACGTTATCACCAGCTTCACCGTAATCTAAGATTTTACGGAACATCTCAACACCTGTTACTGTAGATTTCAAGTTCTCAGCACCCATACCTAAGATCTCAACTGGATCACCAGAGTTGATTACACCTCTTTCGATACGACCTGTAGCAACTGTACCACGACCAGTGATTGAGAATACGTCCTCGATAGGCATCAAGAAAGGTAAATCAGTCAAACGTGGAGGAATTGGAATGTAGTTATCTACAGCATCCATTAATTCCATGATTTTCTCAACCCACTCAGGCTCACCGTTCAATGCACCTAAAGCAGATCCTTTGATTACAGGGATATCATCACCTGGGAATTCGTAGAATGATAATAACTCACGAACTTCCATTTCTACTAAGTCTAACAACTCAGGGTCATCAACTAAGTCAGTTTTGTTCATGAATACTACTAACGCAGGAACACCTACCTGGCGAGCCAACAAGATGTGCTCACGAGTTTGAGGCATAGGACCATCAGTCGCAGCAACTACGATGATAGCACCGTCCATTTGAGCAGCACCAGTTACCATGTTCTTAACGTAGTCAGCGTGACCCGGACAGTCAACGTGTGCATAGTGACGGTTAGCTGTAGAATATTCTACGTGTGCAGTATTGATTGTGATACCACGCTCTTTTTCTTCAGGAGCAGAGTCAATTGAATCAAATGAACGAGCTTCTGACAAACCTTTATCAGCCAACACTTTAGTGATAGCAGCTGTAGTTGTAGTTTTACCGTGGTCAACGTGACCGATAGTACCAATGTTTAAGTGTGGTTTACTACGGTCAAATTTCTCTTTTGCCATGTTTATGCGAATTAGTAATTATAAATTATTTCTATTTGTTATATACTCTTGCTTAACTTTTACACAAGTACGAGCCAAAGATGGGATTTGAACCCACGACCTCTTCCTTACCAAGGAAGTGCTCTACCCCTGAGCTACTTCGGCTTACTAAAAAACCTTATTTACGTATTAATGCCCCCACCTTTAGATACATTATTATCAAAGAAGATAGAGACTAAATTTAATACTTGAAAAATTTGAGCGGAAGACGAGGTTCGAACTCGCGACCTATAGCTTGGAAGGCTATCGCTCTACCAACTGAGCTACTTCCGCTTAATAACTAGAAACTAGAGTAAATCTAAACTCCAATTAAAAAAAGTGTGGAGGGAGAAGGATTCGAACCTTCGAAGCCGAAGCAACGGATTTACAGTCCGTCCCATTTGACCGCTCTGGAACCCCTCCAGACCTGTAACTTTCGTTACATTTAGAGCCTCTTATCGGGATCGAACCAATGACCTACTGATTACAAGTCAGTTGCTCTACCAGCTGAGCTAAAGAGGCTTCTAATATTTTTAAAACAACTTACGTTCTATCAACGCCAATCCGATAACTTTATCTTTTCAGCGAGTGCAAATATCGAATTTACTTTTGATTTTTGCAAGTTTATTTTTTACTTTTTTTTCATTTAAAGAACTAAGCAAACTTCGTTATTATGAACCGTTGTTCCCTTGTTTGCTGATGCAAAGATAGACACAAAACTCACTTTACAAAAATAATTGTCAAAAAAAAACAACACTTTTTGTCAATTATACTGATATGCAGCACAATAATTTTTAATTGACTATTTGCCTATTTTGGTTATTTGCCTAATGTGCTATCTTTGGGCATGCAAATTTTACCGCAATCACTTTCAAAACTTACCCGCTATACAGCGCTACTTGCACTATTTATAGCTGGTAAAGGCGATTTGAAAGCTCAAAATATTATTCAAAAATTGAGTAAAAAATTTCTTTCGGCTGAAAAAGATTCTACCCGATCAGGCAGTTTTATGGTTTTACCGGCCGTTGGTTACGCCCAGGAAACGGGAGTAGAATATGGATTAGCAAGTTCATACAACTTTTACTTGGACAAGTCTGATCCCCATATCCGTACCTCCACAATGACGCTCATGGGGACGTTTACATCCAAACATCAGTCAAATTTTAAATTTCAAACTGATCTTTGGACAAAAAATAACGATTACCATTTCGTCAGTGAAATCCGATACCGCAACTGGCCATTTAATTACTATGGCATAGGCATGGATACCTGGAAGAAGGACGAAGAAAGGGTTGATCAAAAGCTATTTCGATTAAAACTGGAAGCTGAGAAAAAAGTCGGCAACCATCTTTATTCGGGCATCAATATACAGTACGATAATTTTTCAATCCGTAGCGATAGCAGCGACCATATATTCAATCAATCGGGTCTTATCGGAAAAGAGGGCGGTCAACAATTGCTGCTTGGCGTATCTCAATTATTTGACAACCGAGACAATGTTTCCTATAGCACCCGTGGTTATTATGCCAAATTACGCCTGGCTTACGCGCCTAAGTTATGGACCAGCACAGACTTCAACGGGGCAAACTTGGACATAGACCTTCGCGGCTTTATTCCATTGCATAAAAAAGTCACACTGGCACTTCAGGGGATCTTTCGCTCGACATTCGGGAAAACAGTTCCTTTCTATAATTACCGTGAACTGGGTGGTGACATGATGATGCGCGGGTATTACCTCGGTCGTTATCGTGACAAAAATTACCTTGCTTCCCAAGCGGAATTACGTTACCGCTTTCATCCTCGTTTTGGTATTGTCGGTTTTTCGGGAATTGGATCAACCTTTTCAAAAGAAAACAGCAGCAGATATGTACCGAGTTACGGTGGTGGCTTGCGCTACTTCTTTAGCTTAGAGCACAATAGCAGTATCCGATTTGATTATTCCTATGGTGAACAGAGGACGGGTGAGAAAAGACAGTCTGGTTTTTATCTATCTTTAAGCGAAGCTTTTTAATTAAAAACGGGGGAGCCTCAGCTGATGGCCTCCCTCTTTAGACCGCCTCCCCTTTCTTAAATAGCAATAAAAGCATCTGATTGATGCTATTTTCGTTCTGTGACCACAATAAGTTTGACCCCACCTCAAGTCCGCCTTTTTATAGTGAGCGTATTATGCTGATAAGATGTCCGCATTCCAGTCATAAAACGAAACGGAAAACTTCAGAGACCTATTAAACTTTACGCAAAGCTTGTCGGAAGTAAAGAGAACAAACTAAAACCTGATCAGAAAATTTTCCTTTCGTTGTCCGGCCCTAAAAAAGACCAAACCAATTCGATACAGATCTATCGTGACAACCACGCGATCATCATCCCTAAGTTTGTTCCAATACTCTTCCCGTTCGACCGACAAATGGGGCTCGTTTACAATCAGCATATCGCGTTCACCGACAACAGCCAGAAAATCCAGATCAAGATTTGTTTGGTCAATATATAAGATCTTCCTAAAAGAATAACTTCCTGCCTTCTGTTTAAATAGCTCCTCATAACTCGCTGGAGGCTCATCAGTCAAAAACATAAACTGATCATAGGCAAAAGCTTTTAGTAGACGGTCGACCAGCAGATATTTTTTTATCTCCACCTTGCCCCCCATGCTGACCTCGCGGGGCAAGTTTAAGATCCTATCAGGATCATCCTGCTGATAAATTACTTCATCCACTAATTTATAAACAAACGGAGAATGTGTCCCATGACGGCTATGGGATATGAAATAATGGCGCCAGTACTTCAGGTGGTAGTTCATTGGCTGCAAACATCGAAAAATTTACGTTGATATACAATTTAATTCGTTCGCTTTACCGCACATTTCATCATCTACAGCCTTATAAAAGCACTTTTCGGATTCAAATTCCGGCAATAGTTGATCGTAGTTTTACATCTAGCAATTTCGCTTTTACGAATTATTTCACATGGAACATTCAATTACAAAGACAGGAACAAGCCATTTAAGTCCCACCTGGAGCACAGGAAAATTTTACAGGTAAGAATATATTGTATTTGTGATAGTACGTTAAAATTGAAGTATAAAAGCACTACCTTCTCCCTCCACACTGTTAAGAAAAATGGTGCCCTTATGCAGCAACATAATTTGCTTACTCAGCGTTAGGCCAACCCCAGTACCTGTTTTCTTTGTCGTAAAAAAGGGGGTGAATATCTGTTCCTGGAGATCAGCGGGAATTCCCGAACCATTATCTTCGATGCGAACCTGCACCTTCCCGTCTATTTCCAATGCGGACAAACTAATGTATGCGTCTTCCCTGGTCTTTACCGCATCGATGGCATTTAGCATCAAATTGATAATAACTTGTTCAATCAGATTGACATCAGCATAAAGTATCAAACGCGTATTCTTTAAGATAATATCGACATCAATATTTTTTTGAATCAATGTCGGCTCGAGCAGCTGATAGATATGTTCAAATAGCTGGGAAACCTGAATTGGTGCCAGCTGTGGCTGATCCACTTTGTTGATCATGCGGTAGCTTTTTGCAAAATGCAGCAGTCCTTCACTACGGCGTTTGATGGTGGATATACCTGTTTTTAGATCTTCAATATCCTCATGTCCTCTAAAATGATCCAAACGCCCATTGAGCGTTTCGGCCAACGAACTGATCGGCGCAATAGAATTCATGATCTCGTGCGTAAGCACACGTAATAATTTATGCCAGGCTTTTGTCTCAGTCTCGTCGATAGCTTCATTGATATTTTGATAAACGACAATACGGAATACAGCATCCTGGGTCTCAAAACTAGAGCTCTGGATCAACAATTTTATCTTCCCTTTGCTTGATTGAATGGGTTCCATCTGCTGTTGGCCATTGTCCAGCAGCATCGTTTTTTCATAGAGGTCAGGATTCTTCTTTTTTAACCCCGCGATATTCCCGAGGTGTGGCAGATGAAACAGCTGTTTAAAGGCATCGTTCACCCACATTACTTTTCCCGTATCCATTTCATAGAAGATAATGGCCGAGTTAAGCATATTGATAACACGATCGAGGTACTGATGCTGTATTTCCTGCTTAATGCTAATTTCCTTATACGTTTCGTTAATCTGATTAAAAGCGCGGAAAAGCTGCCCTTCTACCGATTTTGGATTTTTAACCAAAAAACGTCGTGTGAAGTCTCGATATTTGACTGCTTCGGCAAATTCCACAAGCTGCCTTTCCAAAAAATTATATTGGGCATACAGATTGAAACCAAGATACAGCATTATGCAAAAGATCAATGCAGCCTGCACGTACTCATGCTTCATCAGCAGGTAGGCACCGACAACCGAAGCCGTCAAAAGCAAAATAATCTTAATTACATTTAAAACTTTTCCATGTCTCATAGACTAGATATCGTATTTCTCCAAACGTCTGTAGAGTGCGGCACGTGTTAGCCCCAGTTCCTTTGCGGCTTTGCTGATATTACCGTTATAACGTTCGATGGCTGATTTGATGGCTTTCCGTTCCAATTCTTCCAGATTTTGGCTACTGGATACGGATTCAACAGCGACCTGCTCCACCTGTTGTTCAATGGGTGAGAAAAATAGATCATTTCCTGCAATGCTTACCTGATCAGCCATAATGACCGCCCGTTCGATACTATATTGTAACTCACGAACATTTCCCGGAAAATGGTAAGCAAAAAGCTTTTTTATGGCATCAGGTTCAAACCCCTCGATCCGCTTATTATATTTTTTGGCATAGATATCCAGAAAATGTATGGCCAATAGTCTAATATCTTCTCCTCTTTCACGTAATGGTGGCACCTGAATCTCCACGGTATTGATCCGATAAATCAAATCCTTTCGAAAACGACTTTCGTCAGCCAGGTGTTTCAGGGATACATTTGTCGCCGAGATGAGTCGTATATCCACAGGGATCGGTTGGTAAGAACCCAGCGGTGTAACCTGTCGGTTTTGCAATACAGTCAATAATTTGGCCTGTTGCTGCAAAGAAATATTTCCAATTTCATCCAGGAACAATGTGCCGCCATTTGCAGCTTCGAAACGTCCCTGACGATCCTCCCGAGCATCTGTGAACGCCCCTTTTTTATAACCGAAAAGCTCACTTTCAAATAACGTTTCTGTCAGCGCTCCCACATCAACTTTCACATACACCTGATCCGAGCGTAACGAGCGCCGTTGAATCGCCTGAGCAATCAAATCCTTACCTGTACCGTTTTCACCCAAAATCAAGATATTGGCGTCCGTTGGCGCTATTTTCTCCAGCTTATATTGCAGTTCGTCCATGACCGGGGAGTTACCGATCAGATCCGGAGTATTGCTTGAACGTAAAAGCGAATTTTTATTTTTCTTCTCTCTATTTTTCGATTCCGCCAGCACGCTTTCAATTGTGGCCAGCAACTGCTCATTTTCCCAGGGCTTGACCACAAAATCAGCAGCCCCCTGTTTCAGCGATTTTACGGCCAGATCTACGGCGCCATAAGCTGTGATCATAATCACATGAACCTGTGGAAACTTTTCCTTGATCCGCGACAACCAATATAATCCTTCATTTCCGGTGTTGATGGTACTTTTGAAATTCATATCCAGAAGCACAAGGTCATAAGGCATTTTCTCCAAATGTCCAATCAGGTTTTCTGGATTAGATTCGACTTGAACATGGTTAACTTTAGGTTTTAGCAAAATCCTTGCTGCTGTGAGTAAATCTTGGTCATCGTCGACAACTAAAATAGATGCTTTTTTCATATTCCCTGGCTTCTTTCAGACACTAAGATAACTATAAATTTAACGAGCCTGCGTAATAATCATTGATATATTTTTGTAGCAACCATTCATACTGCTTGACAACCAACTGGATCTGGCTATTATCATACTTGGTCTTCGCCGTTAAAAATATAACTGAATTGCTGTTCCCCAGTTCGAATACAACTTTGGCAATGCGAAATGATTCGGCAAAGTTTATGTTCTGCTCATGCAATTGCACAATATTATTACTGGCATTCTTAAGATTAAAAACCGCATTTGATGTTTCAGCTCTTAAATTATTTAGGGCAATCTCCCGTTGGAATTTAGTTGATTCTAAATCTAGTTTAGCTAATTTAACATCATTCCTTACTTTAAATCTATTGAATAAAGGGATTGAAAGATTGAGCGAAACGTATTTCCCAACGTTGTTTTTCATTTGGTACCAATAATCCCCTTCCATTCCATTTTTGGAATAATTCGAATTCAATCCACCACTTAATGATAAAGAAGGCCAATAGGATGATTGTGCTATTTTGATATTCTTTTCGGCTGCTTTAATTTTCCAATCCAGTGCCGGAATATCCGGCAGGTTTTCCGTAGCCAATTTATAAAGTGTTGTAGCATCTACTTTTTGCGCGTCAGTTGTCAATTCCAATGCTTGTAGATCGCCCAGCTGTGCTTCGTCAATATTTAAAAAACCAGCCATTTTAACACGATTCATATAAAGAATCTGTTTATTGTTTTCGATAGAATTGATATCATTGGCAAGTTGCCCCTTCAGATCATAATAATCTCCAGGATTAATGGCCCCTTCCCTGTGCATTGCTTCGGCACGACGCACCTGTTCACGTGTCACCTCAGTCTGCAATTCAGATTGCTTCAAAACATCTTGTGCGGTCAGTACCTGGATGTAAGCCGTAATAACATCAAGTTTCAAAGCATTAACCTGAGAATCAAATTCAAGTTTTCCGGCCGTCTTCGCATCAGCTCGCATCCGGATATCATTTAAAATCCGAAATCCGTTAAATACCGGCACGCTAGCATCTAACGAGAAATTTCCAGAAGAGTTATTTCTGGTAATGTACTGATTTGTAGAGTTATCAACCGAACGTCCGGAGGTAAGACTGTGACCTAATCGTCCATTTAAATCAGGTAATCGGTTAGCCTTTGCTTGCGAAAGATTCACTTCTGCACGTTTAACAGCTAATTCATTCTGTAATAAAGTTGGATTGGCTTTTATTGCCAATTGGATACATTCAGTCAAACTACGTTTTGGTCGCTGATTTTCACTATTGACGGTTGATTCCTTGTTGAAGACAGCCTTCTCTTCTATTCCCTGCTCACTTTGTTGTGCGTCAACATTCGCGTAAGCCAGCAAAAAACACAATGTACTATATATATAGATTCTCTTCATATCCACTTTTTGTTTCCAAACAGACCATCGCCATGCCAAACAATAAAATTTCTGATTATCAACAACATATACAAAACCATCATACATCAATGTCCAAGTTCGTACAATCAACTGTCCGATATTGAACACCCACACAGTCTTATTAAAATACAATAAAAATAAACTGTAAAAATCGCAGATAAGACTGCGGATGTACGCCATCGTACATGAAGTGTCCGCTATCGAACACCGGATAGCAACGCAAACAAAATAAATAACTAAAAATCAATACGTTAAATTATTGGCACAGCTTTCATAGTTAGATAGCAAATTGATATTAAATTATGGACAGACCTTTAGAAAAGAAGAAGTGGAATAGCAAACGTATACTGACCATCGTAGGGGTTGCTGGCATCGTTGGATTAATCGGTGCTAGCTTTTATTTTACCTCGGGCAAAAGCAAACTCAATGTAGAGGCTGACCGCATCTCCATAGTCGAAATAAAAAATGGAAACTTTCAGGAATTCATTCCGATAAATGGTACAGTGCTTCCGATCAGCAGCATCTATCTTGATGCTTCTGTGGGTGGTCGTGTGGAGGAAAAATTTGTTGAGGATGGTACTGTCTTAAAAAAAGGCGACCCGATTATGCGTCTATCCAATACAGATCAAGAGCTCACATTAGTTCAACAGGAAACTCAGGTATTGAACCTATTAACACAGTCGCAAATCGCCCAGACGAATGCGCAACAGGCATCTATCAACAATCGTAATCAAATGGCTGATGTAGAACAGGCCTATAGAGAAGCTGAACGTGTCTATAATCTGAATAAAAAATTACTTGCAGAAAAAGCGATAGGTACACAAGAATTCGAGAAATCGAAGAACGAATATAATTATCAAAAGGAACGTGTCCACTTGACCAAACAGATCCTAAAACAGGACGAGATCTCCAATGCGCAAAAGACCAATCAGGACAAGCAGACTTACCAGCGTACACAGAGTGCATTGGAGTTAATGAAAAGAAAAATTGGTGACCTGATTGTCCGGGCACCTGTCGATGGCCAGTTAACAGCTTTTGATGCCGAAATTGGACAGAATAAAAATGCTGGCGAGCGTTTAGGTCAAATTGACGTTTTGACCGGATTTAAAGTGCGTGCTGATATCGACGAGCATTACATTAACCGCATTTTTCCAGATCTCCAAGGTGAGTTCTCCATTGGTGACAAGACCTACAAACTTCGCATTAAAAAGGTTTATACACAGGTAACCAACGGCCGTTTTCAAGTCGATATGGAATTTATCAATGACGTTCCCAAAGGGATCCGCCGCGGACAGACTTTACAGATCCGTCTTGCCTTAAGTGATGAAACGAAAGCATTATTATTAGCTAAAGGTGGTTTCTATCAGCAGACTGGTGGCAACTGGATCTTCAAATTGGATAAAAATGGAGGCACAGCCTATCGTGTGGATATCCAACTGGGCAGACAGAACCCCGAATATTATGAGGTGATCAAAGGATTGCAACCTGGAGACAAGGTTGTCGTATCAAGTTACGAGACCTATGACAAGGTACAGGAATTAAGTATCAAGAGGTAAAATTGAAATAACAAAAATAAGCCAGTGGATTACCACTGGCTTATTTAACCAAAATCTGAATAAGCAACACCAATTACGCAATACCACGATGATAAAGAACTTTATAAAAACAGCCTTTCGTAACCTTTGGAAAACCAAAGGTTATAGCTTCCTCAACATTTTTGGGTTAGCAATTGGCATTGCTGCGGCAGCACTGATTTTTTTATGGGTGGAAAATCAGTTGAGTTATAATGATAACTTTCCCAATAAAAAGGATATTTACATCGTTAAGTCAAAACAGACCTATGATGGTGCAACCTTTGTGTTCGAATCAACCCCAGGTCCCCTGGCGCAAAATATAGCGAAAGAGATTCCGGGCATTAAACATGCTGTACGTATGACATGGATTAACCCAATGTTATTCTCTGTTGGTGACAACATTTTATTTCAAAATGGGTTATATGCTGACGCCACCGTTGCAGACTTGCTTTCCCTTGAATTTACGGAGGGAGATCGTAAGACCGCATTTGACAAAGTAGATAACATCATTTTATCGGAATCTGGTGCGAAAAAATTATTTGGTAATCAACCAGCTCTAGGCAAAACAGTGAAGACTAATAACAAAGACCTTTACATCGTTTCAGCCATTACAAAGGACCTTCCTAAAAATAGTAGTTACGAATTTCAATGGTTAATTCCATTCAAAAAATTTGAATCTACCCAAGACTGGCTGACCAGATGGGACAATAATGGCATCCAGACTTTAATTCAGGTTGAAGACAATGCAAATGTTGATCAAATCAACAAACAGCTAATGAACTATGTCAAAAACAGAACCAATGGTGAGGTTACTTTTTCACAAAACTTCCTCTATCCAATGGAAAGATGGATTACGCATAACCGTTTTGATAACAGTGGAAATGAAATAGAAGGAAGCTTAAAAAATATTCGTCTTTTCACCATTATTGCGTGGATCGTTTTGCTGATTGCATGTATCAATTTTATGAATCTCGCTACTGCAAGATCCGAAAAAAGAGCAAAAGAAGTCGGTATGCGCAAAGTTGTTGGCGCAAGCCGTCAATCGTTGATCGGTCAATTTCTCGCAGAATCATTGGTCCTAGCCTCTATCTCCTCTTTAGTCGCTATTTTATTGGTCTATATCTGTATTCGGCCATTTAATACCATGATTGGCCAAGACCTTCAGGTCGATTTATTAAAACCGATGCATCTTGCCTTTGTCATCACAATTACTTTAATATGCGGACTATTTGCAGGAAGCTATCCCGCATTCTTTCTGTCCGCTTTTAAACCACTGTCTACAATCAAAGGAGCAAAGCAGAAAGCCGGGACCGGAAGTCTTATCCGCAAGGGATTAGTTGTGCTACAGTATACCGCATCAGTTGTACTGATCATTTGTACAATCATCATTTATCAGCAAATACAACACAACAAAAATAAAGACCTGGGTTTTGACAAGAGCCAGGTACTGACCACCGCATTGCAAGGGGACATGGCCAAACATCTTCCTCTGATCAAAAACCAGCTCATCGCAACTGGACTGGTGGAGCAGGTCGGTGTCAGTGATGTGAGTATTCTCAACATTTACAATAATACCTCTGGTTTCAATTGGGAAGGAAAAGATCCCAACAAGAGTATTCTGATCGGCATGTTGCGCGCAGATGAAGGATTAGTACCAGCATTAGATCTTAAAATGTTTGATGGAAGAAACTTCCACACCAACTTACTAGGAGACAGCACTTCGGTTCTTATTAATGAAACTCTGGCTAAATTAATCCGCAAAGATGGGCATGTAGTGGGTAGTATCCTTAATTACGGCGAAGAAAATTATACTATTGCTGGAGTCGTCAAAAACTTTGTTTATAACAACGTATATGCCGATCCAGATCCGATGTTATTTATTCCCTTGGTCAGAGAGAGCGGCCTATTAAATATCCGGACAAAAGCCGGAATTGATCTACCACAAGCTATTCAGCAAATTGAAAAGATTATTGTAAAAAATAATCCCGGATTTCCTTTCGATTACAAATTTTTGGATGAAACCTTCAATAGCAAATTTCAGGCTGAACTTTTTATACAACAGCTATCCAGCGTATTTGCCATCATATCTATTATTATTTCATGCTTAGGCCTATTTGGTTTAGCCGCCTTTGCTACAGAACAACGTGCCAAGGAAATCAGTATCCGCAAAGTACTAGGAGCGTCAGTTTCTGGGCTTATCCAAATGCTCAATCGCGAATTTATTATCCTTATTGGTATCTCCTGTATTATTGCTTTTCCAATTGCCTGGATTTTTATGCACAAATGGCTGGCAGACTACGCGCATCATATCACAATTTCCTGGACAGTTTTTGTATTGAGCGGACTAGCCGCAATAGTAATAGCTTTATTGACGATCAGTTCACAGGCCTTTAAAGCTGCAATTGCCAATCCGACCAAAACACTCCGAGACGAATAAACAGAAAAATAAACACTATAAAGAATATTTTTAAACAGAATAATAACTGCCCAAAGCTATTGCCAAGGGCCCAAAAACATAAAACCATGAGCGCAAAAAATATGATTAAAATAACCAATCTTCAAAAGTATTACCGCACGGAAGAAGTGGAGACTGTGGCATTGAACAATTTGAACATTCACGTAAAAGAGGGTGAATTTGTCGCCGTGATGGGGCCATCTGGTTGCGGCAAATCCACCCTGCTGAATATTATTGGTTTATTGGATGATTTGGATGAGGGAAGCTACCTGTTCAACGAGATTGAAGTCGCCAAATTCAAGGAACGTGGCCGTTCGGATTTGCGTAAGCACAATATTGGTTTTGTATTTCAGAGTTTTAATCTGATCGATGAGCTGACCGTATTTGAAAACGTGGAACTTCCTCTTGTCTATACCAACGTACCTGCGGCAGAACGCAAGAAACGTGTCGAGGAAGTATTGGAGAAAGTACAGATCATGCACCGTCGCAACCACTTTCCGCAACAGCTTTCCGGGGGACAGCAACAGCGTGTGGCCGTTGCCCGTGCGGTCGTCAATAATCCGAAATTAATTCTTGCCGATGAGCCTACCGGTAACCTGGATTCCAACAACGGTAATGAAGTGATGCAACTCTTAACCGAATTGAACGAAGCCGGCACAACCATCGTGATGGTAACCCACAGTGAGCACGACGCCAAATTTTCGGATCGTGTCATTCGCATGCTGGATGGACAGGTTATTATGGAAACAACATCATTAGGATCCTAGTAAAGCTAGTGGCCCATTTTAAGGACAAGAAATGTTCTTAAAGATCTAAAGCGCTTACCAATACAGGATCAAGTGCTATTAAACGAGTTTAAAGTATAAAACGATGAAAGGTTTAAAATTAATTTTAAGACAATGGGGACGTAACCGTCTGTTTACCTTCCTTAATATCATCGGTCTAGCGATCGGGATCAGCGCAAGCTGGATTGTATTTCGGATTGTCAACTACGAATTCAGTTTTAACCAGAATCATCCCGGCAAGGAACGGATTTATAAGCTTTACTCCGCCTTTAAGGAAGGTGAAAATATCCATCGTTTTGATGGGACTCCCTACCCGCTTGGTACTTACCTCGGGAATAATTTAAAGAAAGATCTGACCGGATTGGAATTGGTTGCACCGATCGCTAATCGATCATTTGAAAGCATCAAGGTTAAGCGCTCCAACAATGAAACCTTGGAGTTCAATGAGCAGGACCAAATTATTTCTGCTACTGCGGACTATTTTAAACTTGTTCCCTACAAATGGATTGTTGGTAATCCGAATACCGCACTCAAAAACAACAATGAGATCATCCTGACGGCCTCACGTGCAAAACAATATTTCCCCGATGCAGACTTAAAATCCCTTCTCGGCAAGACAATGCAATACGATGATCAGCTCCTTACCGTGACCGGAGTTGTCGCCGACTTAGACTACCCGAGCAGTTTTATCTCCAAAGAATTTATCCGTGTAAACCCCAATCCTCAGGAAGCAGAGAATTGGGAAAATTCAAGTTCAAATTTCCATGTTTATGTTAAATTAACTGAAAACGGAAGTCCCGCGCAAGTAATTGGCGCTGCAACCAAAAAGTTCAATGAGATGGTCGGAGAAAAATTCAAACAGTACAATATAACGGCCGGTTACGAATTGGCTCCGCTTACTGAATTACATTTCAATAAATTCGTCTTAAACAGCAGTGACAAGCAGGTCATGTATGGACTTATTGGCATTGCGGCATTTTTGCTCATACTGGCCAGCATTAATTACATCAACTTGACGACAGCCCGTGTTCCCGCCAGGGCCAGGGAAATCGGCATCCGAAAAACATTGGGTGAGCAACCCCGGCACCTGACATTGTCTTTTATCAAAGAAACATTTTTTACCTGTCTATTTGGGCTATTATTCTCCTGGCCATTGGTCAAGATATTTGAACTTACCTTTAGTTCATATCTCCCGCAAAATATAAATGCCTATTCAGATGGTTTATCTATTTTTATCTTTCTATTGGGTCTTATTATCCTACTTACGTTGATTTCCAGTCTGTATCCAGCCTACCTTATTAATAAAGTCCATGTCGTCGAAGCCATAAAAATACATGCAACCGATAAAATTTCCTTTGGTGGTATTTCACTCCGCAAGATTCTCATTGTATTTCAATTTGTGATCGCCCAGGCTTTTGTCGTACTGACAGTGATCATGGGTTTACAGTTACAGCATGCTTTACACAGTGATGTTGGCTTTCAGGATGATGCTGTTATTACCCTCAAACTGCCCTATAAAAAAGCAGAAGATTCAGGCAAAAGTCCGTTTCTTTTGAAAGAACTTCTCCAAAAATATCCTGAAATCGACCAGGTTTCGCTAGGACACCTCCCAATGAATAACGACCAATGGGGAAATAATATCATGATGCAGAGCGATACCGGTCAGATCTTGGTCAATATGCCTTTTAAATATATTGAAGAAAATTACCTGGATGTATTCCAAATGAAATTACTGGCCGGGCGGCCCCTCAAACTTTCGGATACAACATCAGGAATACTGGTCAATCAAAAGGCCATTAGTAAGTTTGGATTTAAAACTCCGGTGGAAGCACTCGGAAAAACCGTAACTGTAAACGATCGTCCAACCACAATTGTAGGCATACTGGCCGATTTCCACAGCTTTAATCTCCATGCTTCATTAGAACCCCTTGCTATGCAAATCTCAACCAACAAGGGCACGCTGCAGAATATTAATATCAAATTAAATGGAGACCCTAAAAAATGGCATCAGGCGATTGCATCCATAAAAAATGAATGGGAAAACGTATATCCAAATGCACCATTTGCCTACCAATTTTATGATCAGCGGATCAAAGAGCTGTATGAGAAAGATTATCGCTTTTATAAAATAATCAATTTGTCAACATCCATTACCATTTTGCTAAGTTGCCTGGGATTGATCGGATTAGTGACACTTACTACGCATCAGCGGACAAAAGAAATCGGTATACGGAAAATTCTGGGCAGCACGATCAGTGGGATCGTGTTATTGTTATCCAAAGATTATATCAAACTTATTATAATTTCAATACTCATCGCCACGCCGATTGCCTGGCTGGCGATTGACAAATGGTTAACAGACTTTGCTTTTAAAATAGAGCTCAGCTGGTGGATGTTTATCGTTCCGGCGATAGTAACTATTGGCGTAGCATTTTTAGCCATGAGCTATCAATCCATCAGTGCTGCCCGCGCAAATCCGGTGGATAGTTTAAGGGATGAATAAAAAGCATTTTATAAAGAATAAAAACTGAATTGTAATGAGTAACGTGAAATTGATTTTTAGACAACTCTGGCGACATCGTCTTTTTACATTTCTGAATGTATTGGGACTTGCCATTGGTATAAGCGCCTGTTGGTTTATCTTTCGTATTGCCAATTATGAATTTAGTTTTGACCGAGAACATCCAGACAAAGAGCAGATATATAAAGTATACTCGCATACTCAAAGCGAAAATGAAAGCGGGGATTTTGACGCAGTACCATTTCCCCTTCCTTATTACCTGAAAGAGAACTCGCAAGATGTCGAATTGGTTGTACCTTATTATAATCGTTATTTTGAAGTCGTAACACCGGCTTCCAAAAGTGAAACGCCCACAGAATTTTCCGGACAGGAAAAGATTTTTGCAACAACTGCCGACTATTTTAAGATGGTACCCTATAAGTGGCTTGCCGGAAGTCCGCATCAGCTTTTCAAACTCCAAAATGAAGTCGTTCTTACCGCATCACGCGCGAAAGCCTATTTTCCCAAGCTGCAAAATCAGGATATTATAGGCAAGACCATTTCTTATGATACGACACAGTTTATTGTATCTGGTATTGTAGAAGACCTGAGTTATCCAAGTACTTTTATTGGTAAGGAGTTTATCAAAATACCTGATCAGGATCCGAACCTAAACAATTGGATGATGCTGATGAACTATTATCAGCTATTCGTCAAAGTCAAATCCACCGATCATCTCAAAAATCTAGCCCATACCATCGATCAAAAAGTATTGCAGATGAATGGCGAAGAATATAAAAAAGAGAACTACAAACAAACCGTTCGTTTTTCAGCATTATCTGAGCTTCATTTTAACCCTATTATACAAAATCACAGCAATATCAAGGTGCTTTATGGACTTATCGGAATAGCTGCTTTCCTACTTGTATTAGCTGCTATCAATTACATCAATCTAAGTACGGCGATGGTACCTATGCGCGCACGCGCTATCGGTATCCGAAAAACACTGGGTGAACGGGAAATTTACCTGACCAGAAGCTTTTTGACAGAGACTTTTTTGATCGCGCTATTCGCATTATTTCTTTCCTGGCCATTGACAAAAATGATGGAATTGCTGTTCAGTGATTTTATTCCTCCAGACCTCAACAACTACAACGACCAGTTCAATCTGTTGTTATTCATCATCGGATTGCTCGTCTTAATTACATTATTTGCAGGAATATATCCATCGATACTGATCAACAAAGTAAGATTGATCGACGTGATGAAAATAAAATCACTGTCAAACAATTCCAACAAAGGGGTATTTCTCCGTAAAGGTCTGATTATCTTTCAATTTGTAATTGCACAGATTTTCCTTATTGGCACTTTTGTGATCAGCATTCAGATCAAACATATGCTCAAAAGTGATTTAGGCTTTAATCAAGATGCAATTGTCACCATATCAATTCCAAATAGAAATGCTGATAAAGCGACAACAGATCCATTTGTTTTCAAGCAGGCATTAGCTAAATATCCCGAAATCAGCCGTGTTTCCTTGGGGCATTTTCCTATGGACAATAGTTATTGGGGCAATCCGATTCGCAAACATGGCGAAGAGGAAAGTAAAAATCAGTTTATGCAGTACAAATTTGTGGATCAGGATTACATTGACCTTTACCATATTAGGTTACTCGCCGGTCGTAAACTGTCGATGTCCGACACAAGTTCGGGTATTGTAATCAATGAAAAAGCCATGAAAGAATTAGGATTTAAAAACGCTGACGAAGCACTTGGACAGGCTGTTGTATCCCGCGACAAAAACGTTAAAATTGTTGGTATCATAGCCAATTTTCACAGCAAAGATCTCCACCAGCAATTGAATCCCATTGTGATGGAGGTTTCGACCAATAGAAGCCCACTCGGACATATTAACGTTCGCTTGGACAATGATCCTAAAAAATGGCCAACTGCATTGGCAAACCTCGAAAAAGAATGGAAAAATATCTATCCACATGCAAAATTCAGCTACCGTTTTTACGACCAGGAGATCAAGTCTCTCTACGAGACTGACATGCGATTGTCTAAGATTATCAATCTGGCAACAGCGATCACCTTATTGCTGAGCTGCCTCGGCCTCGTTGGTCTAGTCACGATAACAACTGTACAACGCACAAAAGAAATTGGAATCCGGAAAGTATTGGGAAGTTCGGTTACCGGTATTATTGGCTTACTGTCCAAAGATTACATCAAACTAATCATCATTTCAATATTGGTATCAACACCAATTGCCTGGTGGGCCATGAACGAATGGTTACGTGATATTCCATTTAAAATTGAAATACAATGGTGGTTATTTTTTATCCCGGCAATACTCACGATAATGATCGCATTTATGACATTAAGTTTCCAATCATTGCGGGCTGCCCGCGCAAATCCGGTGGATAGTTTAAGGGATGAATAAAACAGTAAAGAAGCTCAATAGTAATCAATACAATAAACACCTATCTCTATGATAAAGAATTATTTAATAACAGCAATCAGAGAATTAAGGAAAAGAAAATTCTATACCGCTATCAATATATTAGGTTTGTCGGTCAGTCTTACTGCCTCGATATTAATTATTCTCTGGGTACAGGATGAACAAAGTTTTGATAAATTCCATCCAGACTATGAGCATATCTACAAAGTCAATTCTCATTTAGATCCCGAGCATAATGGTTCTATATGGGAAAATTCTCCTGGTCCGATCGGAAATTATGCACAAAATATACCCGAGGTAGACTATGCAACGCGTATTTCACAGGACCACAATACGACGCTGGTCAATGATAAGCTAAAACGTCCCGTAACGGATATGAACATCTACTATGTTGACAGTAATTTTTTCAACATGTTTCATTTTCCGTTGCAAGAGGGTTCCCTTTCAGGTTTTCAGGCAAATTACAAACAAGCGCTTATCACCCCATCGACAGCCGAAAAACTTTTTAGTACCCAGCAGGCTATCGGAAAAACTTTCCGTTATCAGAAAGATCTCTTTACCGTGGCGGGTATCCTAAAAGATATCCCGCAAAACTCCTCAATGCAGTTCGACGTCGTTATCCCGCTAGGTTATCATGCACAGCGATTTACAAACTGGGGCGGTAATGGCAAATGGAAAACAATCGATGAAGACATGGGCAATTACAGTTTTTCAACCTATGTTAAAGTCAAACCCAACACTTCTGCAGCACTTATCGGAAAATCTATCACAGACTCCTATACCAAAGCCCGTAACGGCGAAAATTCGACTGTATTTGTTTTAGACCCGTTAAAAACCATGCATTTAATTGCTCCTGACGGTAATAAATCAACGCTTCGCATGGTGCAGATTTTTGGGATTATTGCCGTATTGCTGCTGGTCATCGGTGCGGTAAATTATGTCAATCTGAGCACCGCAAGAGCATTGGATCGGGCGAAAGATGTTGGTATCCGCAAAATAATCGGTGCCAACCGTCTCCACCTATTCTTACAATTCATCACGGAAACAATCGTTGTATTCCTTTGCTCGCTGCTGATAGCTTTTATCCTTATATTCATCCTTCATACAGGATATAATCAGATCGCACAAAAATCAATCAGCTTTTCCTTCCGTAATACGGCAATATGGCTATACATTGGGATCGCAATTATAGGGACACTGGGTCTGTCCAGCATATATCCTGCGATACAACTTTCATCATTTAATCCAATCCATTCGTTAAAAGGAAAATCCGTAAAAGGGGTTTCTTCAAATACGATGCGTAAAATATTGGTGGTTTTCCAATTTACACTCTCCGTGACACTGATTGTATGCACACTGGTGATCCGAAACCAATTGGCTTTTATCCAAAAGATCAATCTCGGCTATGACAGAGATCATGTCATGACTCTTGGTCTTCCGGAAGAAGCCTATAAACATATGGATGCGATACGGACCGAACTCAAAAACAACAACGCTATTCAGGCTGTCTCCTTGTCCGGCGTTTACAATATGACGGATTTCGGAAATGCAACCGGAGATATAGACTGGCCAGGCAAGTCCAAAGACAACAAACTGATTGTTGCTCAGGCGACCATTGATAAGGATTTTATCCCTTTGATGAATATTCAATTTCTGGAAGGAAAAAACTTTACCGGCATGCCGGCTGATTCGTCTGGATACATCATCAACGAGACTTTAGCGAAACAAATGGGTTTAAAACCGCCCTACGTGGGATCCAACATGAGTTTTCATGATGTTCCGGGACAAATTATCGGTGTGGTAAAAGACTTTCACTTCAAATCCATTAAAGACAGAATAGGACCGATGGTCTTTTGGACGCGTTATGGAGCAGGTACTTTATATGTCAAAACAAGTACGACAAAAGCACCTGAGGCGATTAAGGCATTAGAAAAAATTTATAACCGTTATCCTTCCGATACACCTTTTAACTATACATTCATCGATCAGCAGTTTGACAATTTGTATAAATCGGAGCGCCGCACTGGCCTGTTATTTAACATTTTTGCGGGCATCGCAATTTTTATATCCGCTTTGGGTCTGTTTGCACTGGCAACTCACGAAGCACAAATGCGCATAAAGGAAATCGGAATCCGCAAAGTACTCGGAGCAAGCACCTTTGGTGTCGTCAGACTACTGGGCAAAAATTTCGTGATCCTCGTTTCCATTGCCATTTTGATAGCATGCCCTATCGCAGTTTACCTGATGAAACAATGGTTGAGCAATTTTGCCTATAAAACAGATCTGGACGTGCAGACTTTTGTCCTGGGAAGTATTTTAGCCTTACTGATCGCAATTATTACCGTTAGCTATCAGGCCGTTCGCGCAGCTTTGAGCAACCCAGTAGATAGTCTAAGAGATGAATAAAAGAAGCTCAATAGTGATCAGAGAAAGTGATGGGTATCAGAAATGATCCCATTACGATCTCTACACGATTATTTCATTAACAAACAAGGGGCATTGGCCAACCTCATACATAGTTTAAAAGACGAATAAATAAATAAATAATGATATGTAAGGAGGTTATCCACGTCTCGGAAAAAGATATAAAGATAACCCCGATAAACTTTCATAAAAAACAGCAACCATGATACAAAATTATATTAAAATAGCCTGGCGCAATATTCTCAAGAATAGAGGGTATGCCACCATAAATATCATAGGCCTTGCCATTGGCCTTGCTTGTTGTTTACTAATCGTTATTTATGTACAGCATGAACTCTCCTACGATAAATATCATCTCAACAAAGACCGCATTTATCGCGTCGTACATGACTATAAAGAAGTCGGTAGCACATCGCAGCAGCAGATCTGGGGGAATGCCCCAATTGGTGAGGCGCTGAAAGCTGACTTCCCGGAGATAGACAAGATCGTTCAATTCTCTGGGCAAACGTCCATCCTACTCAAACAAGGAGAAAATAGGTTCCAGGAAGAAAATGTATTTTTCATGGATTCAACGGCCTTTGATGTATTCAGCTGGAAAGTCCTTGCCGGAAATCCACATACAGCATTAAAAAATGCATATTCTGTTGTATTGACAGAAAGCACAGCTAAAAAGTATTTCGGTAATCAGAACCCTATTGGCAAAACCATTGAAGGTGGATTAGCTGCCGGCCGCGCAGATGCAGGTTTATATACCGTAACTGCTGTGATGGCAGATGTGCCGGCCAACTCACACTTTACCTTCGATGCTCTGCTCTCAATGAGTACATTCCGAAAAGCAAGGCCAGATGTCTTTGAAAAAGAAGGCTGGGGCTATGTGGACTTTTACACCTATTTTCTCGCCTCAAAAGACTTTGATCCCGTAAAATTCAATCAAAAAATACCTGATTTTCTCAAGCGACATATCCCGGTGCAAGAAAATGCCAATTCTAGATACAATTTCCATCTCGAGCCCATGCTTCAGGCTTATATGCATTCTACGGCAGATCGTCAACCCGGAGCAACTGGCAGCTATCAAAATTTGTATATTTTTACGATCATCGGCGGGTTTATTCTACTGATTGCCTGTGTGAATTTTATGAATCTGGCTACTTCCAGATCCATGGAACGTGCCAAGGAAGTTGGTGTCCGAAAAGCAATCGGCGCTAATAAAAGTAATCTGATTCTCCAATTTATGTCCGAATCGCTGGCTCTTGTCTTTTTCAGTGGATTATTGGCAATTGTTCTAGTACTTGCTTTTCTCCCTTTTTTAGAAGCATTTTCTGGAAAACACCTGACTTATTCATCATTAATGAACGGTACTACTTGGTCAATATTTCTTTTGGCAACAACTGTCACCGGACTTTTAGCGGCAAGTTACCCAGCATTGATCCTGGCAAGCTTTCAACCAATTAAAGTCCTTAAAGGAGCTTTTAGCAGCAGTAAGGGCGGGACATTGTTACGTCGGGGTCTTGTCGTCTTCCAATTCTGTCTCTCCATCGCACTGATTGCTGGTACCGTAATCGTATTTTCACAATTGAATCAACTGCAACAGCAGGATCTTGGATTTCAAAAAGCACAACGACTAATCATCGACTATAATTTTGACGAAAAAGTCAACAACAATTTAGAGGCAATCAAAAATACACTCGCAAAAGATAAAGATGTGCAGTCGGTGACAGCTTCACGCACCGTACCGGGAGCATTTTTTCCAAATGCCGGAACAGAGATTATGTCGACAGATGGCAAAATGACCGATTTCGCACCCTCATTATATGAGGTAGATATAGACTTTATCCCCAATATGGGCATCAAGATGGTTGCGGGAAGAGCCTATTCACGTGATTTCCCAGCAGATACCGCTCATTCACTCGTTATCAACGAATCTGCGGCCAAATTATGGGGCTACTCAAACCCACAGGACATTATTGGAAAACAATTCAGACAATGGGGCAAAGAAGGTACGGTCATCGGTGTTGTAAAAGATTTCAACTACCTTTCTTTACATCGTAAAATTGAACCCCTAACCTTGCGTCTTGAACCGGGTAGCAGCCGTTATCTAGCCGTTAATTTACAACATGTCAATCAGCAAACGATCGACAGAATCGGTAAATTATGGGCTGAACTCGCTCCCCATCGCCCCTTTTTGTACAGTTTCTTAGACGATAATTTTAACCGTCAATACGAAGCCGATTATAATTTTAGAAGACTCTTTACCGCATTTTCAAGCCTTGCCCTTTTCATTGCTTGCTTAGGTTTACTTGGACTTGTGACTTATACGGCGCAACAGCGCACCAAAGAAATCGGGGTGCGGAAGGTTCTAGGTGCATCCATCTATAATTTAGTGCTATTGCTTTCTTCCGATTTTATCCGACTATTGGTCATCGCAATCTGTATAGCCACACCATTATCGTGGATAGCGATGAACAAATGGCTGGACAATTTTGCGTACCATATTGAACCAAAATGGTGGATGTTTGCTTTTGCTGGATTGTCAGCTGTATTCATTGCCCTGATCACCGTTAGCTATCAAACATTTAAAGCCGCTAAAGCTAATCCAGTAGACAGTCTGAGAGATGAATAAATAACATAATACAAAAACCGACTATATATAGCACGACACAATCACATACGATCATGATCAAGAACTACATAAAGACTGCATGGCGGAGTATCAGAGCCAACCGATTTTTCAGCATCCTTAATATTAGCGGATTAGCTATTGGCATCTGTGTTTCACTCCTTTTATTTGCTTTTATTCGTCAGGAACTGAGTTTTGATACCATGTATACAAAATCCAATAATATATATCGGTTGCACATGCAGCTGTCGGCGGAATACAATCGGGAGAAGATGATCAACCTGCCCAATGCAGTGGGCCCCGCATTGAAATCAGATATTGCGCAGGTCGATAATATGGTACGGTTGGTAAAAGATGGCTTTGGAGCAACGGCTTCCATCCGCGCTGGAGAGGAAAATTTTAATGAGAGACAATTATACCTTGCAGATTCCACACTATTCTCCATCTTTGACTTCCAATTTATTGAAGGTAGTGTACATACTGCGTTCCTGAACAAAAAGAGTATTGTGCTTTCCCAATCAACAAAAGAGAAGTTGTTCGGAAACAGTGAAGCACTCGGCAAACTCATTTCCATTAACCAAAGGGATACTGTACAGGTAACCGGAGTATTCAAGGATCTCCCTGCCAACAGTACCCTGGACTGTAATATGGTCATGAATATTATGGATTCATGGATGGGGCAAAATGTCTATTGGAGTAATGCCAGTTATGAGACTTATATATTACTAAAAAAAGGAGCTGATCCTGCTATTGTTGCGCAAGAAGCAACTAAACTCATTGACAAATATGTCGAAAAAGATCACCGATATTTTACCGAATTTTTCCTACAACCATTATTAAAGGTACATCTTTACTCATCAAATCTCGGGGAGGGCGTCACCAAGCGTATGGGAAATATTGATACCATTCGCACGCTATCTATCCTTGCGTTTCTTGTTATCGTGATTGCCTGCATCAATTACATGAACCTGGCTACCGCTAAATCACAAAAAAATGCGAAAGAAGTAGGCGTAAACAAAGTACTTGGTGCTACCCGCAGCCAGCTCGTTGTCCGTTTCTTTGTTGAAACCGCAACGATTAGCCTTTTTGCTATGATCCTTGGCGTGCTGCTGTCTGTTATTCTGATTCCGCTGTTTAATACCATAGGCAGCACAAACATTACTATCCAACAACTTCTGAATTGGGATATGCTCGGAATATTAGCCATATCTTGGTTTGTTATCACACTCGTTGCCGGCAGCTATCCAGCCTTATTTTTATCGAAAATCAAATCGATAGCCTTGATGAATAAGGGCTATAACAAACAGGGCAAAACAGTTTTGGTCAGGCAAATTTTGGTGATATGTCAATTTACCATTTCCATTATTCTGATCATAGGCATCAGTGTAATGCTTACACAGATGAATTTTATTCGGAACAAAGATCTGGGTTATCAACCTGAACAGGTGGTATCTATCCCTATCCGTTCTTTCCGGAGCCAGGAAAAACTCAACACACTGAACCAACAGGTCCAAAGCTTATCAAATACGCTATCCACCACGTTCGCACAGTCCATACCAGGAAGTAACGAAAGTGGAAAAACAACCTATAAATTAACAACGGACAAGCAAGGTCTGCCGACGTTAAGCTGCGTTACCTATGGAAAGACCGTAAATACGCTTGGATTAAAATTACTTGCGGGAACGGATTTGCCCGATATCTGGGGACGTCCAGACTCTACGTGCTACGTGTTGATTAACGAAAAGGTACTGAAATTTTTAGGGTATAAATCTCCCGGGGAGGCCATCGGAAAACATATTGTCACCGAGATGAGTCCGACCAATTCTATCATCATCGGTGTCGTCCAGGATTTCAATTATTCAAACCTTAAATCAGAAATTGGAGGTTACAGCTATTATACCATGAACGATCCTTCCGAATCGGCACGAAACTTACTGATCCGTTATAAAACAACAGATGTTAGCGGATATATTGAACAGGTAAAGAAGATATATATGGCCATTGCACCCGAAGCTGCATTCGATTTTTCGTTTTTAGATAAGCATGTACAAAATCAATATGAAAATGAAATTCGGTCATCCAATGTCATGAGCCTGTTTTCGTTTCTTACCCTTTTTATAGCCTGCCTGGGGTTGTTGGGCTTAGCAGCCTATACAACCGAGGCAAGAAGCAAAGAGATCGGTATCCGAAAAGTGCTGGGCGCAAGTGTTCCGAGCATTATTCACTTACTTTCATCAAATTACATCAAACTAATCATTCTTTCTTTTCTTATTGCTGGGCCGATTGCTTATTACCTCTTCAGTAATTGGTTAAATGATTTTGTATATCATATCGAGATGCCTTGGTGGGCATACCTGATTGCGATAATATCAGTCGCGTTGGTCGCATTTATCACAATAGGCTTCCAGACATTTAAAGCCGCACTATTGAATCCGGTAAATAGTTTAAGGGACGAATGATGATCAAAGAGTTTTGGCGCAATATAAAAAATCATATCACGCCAAAAGTAATAAAAACAACTCCTTATTTGTTCGGAAGCGAACAACATACTGTCCATTTTCGAACAACCCAACATGTGCTAAAAATAAAATTAAACACTCATATACAACACATTACACTTATGGCAAACGAATTGATCTAGCTCTTTGCATAGCAACAATTGCTTTCGCAAGCGTTGTTCTATCAGCCAAAAGTATTATGGCGGCAAAAGCTAACCCGGTAAATAGTTTGAGAGACGAATAGATCAAGTTGAACTTTCATTTATAACATGAATTAAAGACTTAAATCCTAAAACAATGATAAAGAACTTTATAAAAACCGCATGGCGTAGTATTTTTTCCAACAAGTTTTATAGCGCCATTAATATTTTAGGGTTAACAGCAGGATTAGTTGTAGGGATATTCTTAATGCTTTGGATTCAGGATGAACTATCCTATGACCGCTTCCATAAACATCATCGATCCATTTATAAAATTGGTATAGAAGGTGGCACTGGCATATCAAAACGGATCTTTGGATCCATCATTGCTCCTGTCGGAAGCTCTGCTAAGAAGGAGATTCCTGAAGTCCAAGATGCTGTACGCATATTTAAAATCGGTGATGCCGCCCTAAAATACAAGGAAAAAAGATTCAATGAAAAGAACCTTGCATTTGTGGACCCTAGCTATTTTAGTGTTTTTGACTTTTCTTTATTGCAAGGCGACCCAAAGCGACCTTTCCCCGATAACAATTCCGTTGTGATCACCCAAAGTACGGCACACCGCTATTTTGGCAATGAAAATCCTATTGGAAAAACGGTAATATTGGGCATTGAAGATCTCTGTGTTGTCTCTGGCGTCATTGCCGATTATCCGGAAAACTCTACCTTTCAATTTCAGGTCTTACTGCCGATATCGCGACTCAATGAACACGCTTATATCAAAAACAAAACGACCTATGACAATAAAACCTTTCTATCCTCCATGGATGAAGATTGGTCCAATTTTTCGTTTGAAACTTATCTACAGTTGAGACCAGATGCCAACCCGGCAACTATCGCGCAAAAATTACAATCCATACACGAACGGAATAAACCCGAAGATGCCCCTGTACCATATGTTACACAAGCGCTGGCAAAGGTACATCTGTACCAGATGGACGGTAGTGATGGGGGGATAGGCACTGTTCGAATTTTTATAGGCGTAGCCATCATGATCCTTGTCATCGCAAGCATCAATTATATCAATCTTTCTACTGCGCGTTCTTTGTCGCGCGCCAAAGAAGTGGGTATTCGTAAAATTATTGGGGCCGGAAAAAAGGAACTTTTCTTCCAATTTATATTGGAAACAACTCTGCTCTTTACCATTGCCTCAACCCTGGCATTAGCAATCGTTTTTAGTTGCCTTCCTTTGTTTAATAACTTCTCCGGAAAACATATTTCGCTGCAGCTCAGCAATCCTACGCTATGGACAAGTATATTGACCATGCTCATCGGTACATTGCTGCTCACCAGTATATATCCCGCCCTCCTTTTATCGAAATTTGATCCGATTAAGGTATTGAAAGGCCGGTTTGCCCTAAAAAATTCCAGCGCACGGAAAATACTTGTTGTCTTGCAGTTTACGGTCTCTATTATCCTGATTACGCTGACAATTGTTATCGGTCGCCAATTGGATTACATAAAACATCAAAATTTAGGCTATGAAAAAGATCATATTATTTCTATTGGCATGTCACCAAAGATGTCTAAGCATTTTGATGCAGTCAAGAGTGAACTTCTAAAAAATAAGGATATTGATGCCGTTATCCGTCTTGGTCGGGATATGGTTTATGGGGGCGGTTCCACTGGAGACAACGATTGGGATGGAAAGCCCAGCAAATCAAATCTCTGGTTCAATATTACGTATTCGGACCAGTCTGCGCTTAGCTTTTTTCAGATAAAACTTACGCAAGGTCGTAATTTTACGGGCTCAACAGCAGATTCAACACATTTTATTGTCAATGAAACGGCAGTACGCGAAATGGGACTAAAAGATCCCATTGGCACACGCCTACGGATTCGAACTGTTCCCGGAACAATTATCGGTGTGGTAAAAGACTTTAATTATGCAAGCGCGAGGCAGAAAATTGAGCCGATGGTATTCCAATACAGCCCCAAAGATTGCTGGCAGCTTTATATCAAAACAACAGCTTCCGGAGCTAAATCTGCTTTGAACTCAATGCAACAGATCTGGAAAAACTATTATGATGATATGCCTATGAACTATAGTTTCCTTGATGAAAGCTACCAAAAGCAATATACGAATGAACAGAAACAAGGTACCTTATTCAATTTCTTCGCACTGATCGCTATCCTGATCTCCTGTCTAGGACTCCTGGGATTATGTACCTATACCGCACAGGTCAAAACCAAGGAGATTGGGATCAGAAAGGTTCTTGGAGCCACCGTATTCAACATTATAAAACTATTAAACAAGGAATTTTTAGTCTTAGTAATTCTGGCCAATGTCATCGCTATACCGATCGCTTTGTATTTCAGCATAAACTGGCTCAATGGCTTTGCCTTTAGAACGACACTCCCCATGACTATATTTTTATATGCAGGTGGGATAACAATTGCTATTGCATTATTTACCGTTAGTTTCCAATCCATCAAAGCTGCTTACGCCAATCCCGTAAAAAGTCTGCACGATGAATAGCTTATATTTAAGGACCAAAAACAACACCATAAAATGATTCGATTATTCCTAAAAACAGCACTTAGAAATTTAAAACGCAACCCGCTAAATACGGCAATCAATATTCTTGGATTATCACTTGGAATTACAGTCGCATTGGTAAGTACACTGTGGATCTCGAAACAGTTTTCCTTCAACAAGCATTATGAAAACCATGATAGTATTTATCAGATGATGATGACGGGAACTTTCAATGGTGAAAAATCTACGGATGGGACTTCCACGCCCATTCCGTTAGCTAAGGTTATTGCATCAGATTTCACCGATGAAATTCAAGATTTAGCATTGGTCACCGATATGGAAAGTAATACGATCAAAGTCGGTGACAAGAAACTGAATGCCTCTGGCTTTTATGCAATGGGCAAATTTTCAGAACTATTTTCGTTCGAATCTGTACTGGGAAATACGCTCACTCCAACGGCAACCTCCAGCATCATTATCTCCGAATCATTGGCCAACGCTCTAATGGGATCGGCTGATGTGATCGGGAAAACTATTCAGCTCAACGGGAAGGAACAATATACGATACAAGGAGTTTATAAAGATATACCTGAAAACAACACTTTTCACGGGTTGCAGTATATTTTGCCGTTTGTAGATTACCTCCGTAAAAATGAAGGCATAGACGAAAAATGGTCAAACTGCTTCTTTAGTACCTTTGGTAGAATCGAAAACCCGCAAAATATCCCCGGGATAGAGCATAAACTAACCAGCATCTTTAGAACAAATCTGACGGATATCAACCCCGAGATTCTATTGCACCCCATGTCCAAATGGCATCTCTATGACGCTTTCAAAAATGGTAAAAATGTCGGTGGACAGATTCAATATGTCTGGATGTTTGCCTGGATCAGTGTGTTTATTCTTTTGTTGGCAAGTATAAACTTCATTAACCTCAGTACGGCCCGAAGTTTAAAAAGAGGAAAGGAAATTGGTATTTTAAAATCGGTCGGTGTCAACCGCCGGCAACTGATTACCGGATTTTTAGTTGAATCCATCCTGTCCGTATCCTGTGCTTTTCTGATAGCGCTTATAATAAGCACTTTGCTTCTTCCGTGGATAAATGCCATTACCAAAACCACATTAGCTATTCCATTTACGAGTATTCAATTCTACCTATACTCCTTTTTGGGAATTTTCTCTGTTGGAATCCTGGCTGGAATTTACCCTGCGCTATTCTTATCCTCTTTTAATCCGATCCTTGCGCTCAAAGGAAAGATGAACATCGGCAAAAGAGGATTCAATGCCAGAAAGGGAATGGTTGTCGTACAATTTGCGATTTCCATCTTTTTGATGATTGCAACCTATCTGGTGATCAAACAATTGCACTATACAAAAGACCGTCCGATCGGTTATAAAAGTTCAAACTTAGTAAACGTTACTAGCAGCAGTCAGTTAATTTCCAAAAACTTTGAGATCCTAAGAAAAGAATTGATTGATCAAGGCTTGATTCAGGAGGTATCACTCACTTCGAGTTTTGTCAATAAGCTCACTTTAACTGGCGGTGGTTTTAGTTGGCAAGGGAATGAAACAAAGGAAGGATCCATTATGGGCATTTTCACCGTAGATGAAAACTTTGCCAACACTGTACAATGGAATTTTTTAAAAGGCAGAAATTTCTCCAAGGATTTTAAGACAGATTCCACGGGAGTAATCATCAATGAAGCTGCGGCCAAATTTATGGGAGTTACAGATCTGACAAGCAAACAATTGTCTAAAAGAGGGATTAACTACACAATTATCGGTATTATACAGAATACCTTATCTGAATCCCCATTTAAGTCGATTACGCCAACGGCCTATTTTCTTGATTTTCTGCCAAAAAATAAAATAACACTTCGACTGAATGAACAGCAAGATATCAGTCAGACGATGAAAGCAATCGCACAACAATTCAATCGCTTTGATCCAGATCTCATCTTTGATTATGCATTCACAGATAAAGAATACGCCAAGCAATTTGAGCAAATGGAAATGATCAAAAGCCTGACCAGTATTTTTACGGGGCTCGCCATACTGATTTCCTGTCTTGGACTATATGCTTTGGTCGCATTTCTAACCGAGCAACGTGAAAAAGAAATTGGTATCCGTAAGGTTCTTGGCGCATCAGAAGTTGGTTTATGGAGATTGTTATGCACCGAATACATCTGGTTAACATTGATCGGATTTCTCGTTGCTGCCCCCTTGGCTTGTCTCCTAATGGAATCTTGGCTTGAAAATTATGTCTATCGTATATCAATTACCTGGACTGTATTTGCGGTTACAGGCTTAACAGCCTTAGTCATTACCTTGTTGACAGTTAGTTATCAAGCGATCAAAGCAACCTGGGCAAACCCCGTGAAAACATTAAGAAGCGAATAAGACCAATTTGTTCGGGGACGGACACCAAACTGTCCGTTTCCGAACATTTAGGTTTAAAAAAAACCAGAACAAAACCCTAAAAATCAAAAGATTACATTTATGGCAAACGAATTGAATTAACCATTTTCTATTGTGCACGACCATGAATACAGCTATCCATTTGGATAAATGGATTATGGACTAGTAAATTATGAAAAATTCAAAATATCAATTCGATGATAAAGAATTACCTTAAAATTGCATGGAGAAACTTGTGGAAAAGCAAAGGCTACTCTGCAATCAACATCATTGGGCTTTCCATTGGAATGGCTGCTGTACTGATTATTGGCATATGGGTGCAAAACCAGTTGCAATTCGATAATTTTTACAGCAATAAAGATCGCCTGTATAAACTTTGGAATAAATATCAAAATGATGAGGGAAAAGTAAGCATGAATGAAATTACTTCTGGACAAGCAGCGCGTGCTCTTGTAGAAGACTATCCAGAAGTCGAACATGTTGCACGTGTGTATTGGAGTACCACTAGGCTGATATCATTTGATGACAAAAAAATCAAATCCAAAGGAAATGAAGTCGATCCAGATTTTATTCGGATGTTTGATTTCAAACTCCTTAAGGGAAATAGTGAGCAAGCTTTACAGCAAATAAAAAATATTATTCTTACAGAAAGCTTAGCAAAAAGCATATTTGGTGATATCGATCCATTGAATAAAACCATCATACTTGATAACAAGGAGCCTTATCAGGTTTCTGCTGTTATGCAGGATCTTCCAAATAATACAAGTTTTGATTTCACCTACCTGATTCCTTTAGCCGATGCTAGCAAATATTCACCAAATTGGAATACAATTACATTCTCAAGCTATGTGCAGTTAAAATCGGGAACCAATATTGAGGCTTTCAATAATAAGCTCATCGATATTATCAAGAAAAAGACCGACGGCGAATTGGGAGGATCCCTATTTCTGTATCCAATGTCCAAAATGCATCTGTATTCAAAATTTGAACAAGGTATTCCAGTTGGGGGAAAGATTGATCAGGTTAAACTGGTTGCAGGAATTGGTCTATTGATATTATTGATTGCCTGCATTAATTTTATCAATCTTAGTACCGCCCGCAGCCAAAAAAGAGCAAAGGAAGTTGCTGTACGAAAAGTTGTAGGAGCCAGACGTCTCAATTTAATTGTCCAATTTCTTACAGAATCAGTCCTGATAGCATTTATATCAGGCTTAAGCGCAATAGTATTGACTAAGCTTACGCTCCCGTTATTTAATAAGATTTTAGATAGACCGTTATTCTTTTCGTTCTCAGATACAACAATATGGCTGTCGTTGATAGGCTTTATCCTCATAACGGGACTATTGGCTGGATTATATCCGGCATTTGTACTGTCCGCTTTCAAGCCCATTAAATCATTAAAAATATTTGCACGGTCAAAAAAATTTCCCTTGAGTTTTCGGGAATTATTGGTTGTTTTTCAATTTAGCATAGCTGTTATCCTGATAATTGCTACCATTGTCGTCAGGCGGCAAATTGAATATGCCGGACAACGAGATATTGGTTATAATACCGCTCAATTGCTCGAAATCGGAATGGAAGGTGATTTAGGGAAAAACTATGAGGCGATCAGATCAGAATTGATCAATAATGGAGTGGCTACAGCCGTCACAAGGATAGGATTGTCCATCACTGGTAGTTCTGGAAATTCCTGGGGTGGTTTTTCCTGGGCAGGAGCTACTCCTGAGCAAGAGAAAAAAATGGGATTTGATCTGGGAAGAGCGGAAAGTGACTTTGTCAAAACACTCGGATTAAAGCTCATAGCAGGACGTGATATCGATTATTCGAGATTAGCCGCAGATAGTACCGCTGCACTGCTGAATGAAGCTGCCGTCAAAGAAATGAAGTTGGAAAATCCAATCGGAAGTTATCTCAAATGGGGAGACAGAAACTATACCATCGTGGGCGTAATAAACGACTATATCAGCGGCTCTCCTTATAATCCGGTAAAACCCATGCTTATATATGCCAATAAGACAGCACTATTTAATCTGGTTATCCGTACAAATCCCAACGCTTCGATGAGCGACCAGCTCAAAAAAATCGAACAAATTATTAAAAAATTCAATCCCGCGTATCCCTTCGAGTATCAATTTGTCGATCAAAAATTTGCCACTAAATTCAAAGACCAACAACAAACAGCCCAGCTCGCTTTCATCTTTTCGGGGCTAGCGATCTTTATATCCTGTCTGGGTTTATTTGGATTAGCATCATATATCGCCGAGCTGAGGACCAAAGAAATTGGTATTCGTAAAGTACTGGGCGCCTCAGTAAGCGGAATTACGGCGATGCTATCCAAAGATTTTGTCAAGCTTGTTATTATTTCTATTCTAATTGCTTCACCTATTGCATGGTGGGCAATGAATAAATGGCTGCAGGATTTCTCTTATCGAATAGAAATACAGTGGTGGATTTTTGCATTAGCAGGCTTAGCAGCCTTGGCTGTCGCCTTCGTGACGGTAAGTTCGCAAGCAATTAGAGCGGCAAATCACAATCCGGTGAAAACATTAAGGGACGAATAATTATCCGTTATTATATTTAGCAGAAACAACATGATCAAGACATACATCAAAATCGCGTGGCGGAATTTGTTAAAAAACAAAGCTTTTTCGGCAATTAATATTCTCGGTTTGGCTATTGGTATGGCAGGTGCTTTACTTATCGCACTGTGGTTACAGAACATGTTAGGCATGGACCGGTTCCATGAGAAAAGTGACCGTCTTTATATTATTAGTAATCGGGATGAATTTCAGGGTGAAAAATCAGCATGGGCATACACCCCCAAGATAATGGCCCCATCAATGGCAAATGATTTCCCGGATATTGAAGCATTTACACGATATGATGAAGGCAATCAATTCTTGACCACATTCGGTGACAAAAAAATAATTGCGAAGACAGTGTTTGTCGATCCCGGATTTTTTAACATGTTTTCATTACCCCTCGTCAAAGGATCCAATAATATTCAGTTTGACAGTCCTAAAGGTCTTGTTCTCACAGAAAGTTATGCTAAAGCTTTATTTGGAGATGAAGAACCCATTGGAAAATCAGTGAAAATCGATTCTGTCAACCAAGTCACCGTACAGGCGGTACTCAAAGATTTACCCAGCAATTCAAGTTTCAAGTTTGACATACTGCTTCCTTTTGCATATGCGAAAACAATCGGTTACGTTGATGACAATTGGGGTAATAATTCGATAAGCACTTATATTTTATTAAAAAAAGGAAGCTCGCTTTCAGATTTCAATACCAAGATCAGGACATATTCGAGAGATCATATTAACACAGTCAACAGAGCCGAAGGTAACCAATCTGCAAAGTATACCGGAGAGATTTTCGCATTTCCTTTCAAGGACTCTTTCCTTTATAATAGCGGAAAAGGAGGTAATTACACTTCCGGACGTATTGATATTGTCAGGCTCTTTGTATGGATCGGTATTTTTATTTTGTTGGTTGCCAGCATCAATTTTATGAACTTAAGCACTGCCCGTTCAGAGCGTCGTGCGAAGGAAGTAGGGGTACGAAAGGTAGTTGGTGCAAATAAAATGGGATTAATAATTCAATTTCTGACGGAAAGCATACTGATTAGTATGATCGGAATGATACTAGCCACAGTGCTTGTTTTTATTGTACTACCTTTCTTTAATGAACTCGTCGGAAAGCAGCTCAACTTATCCTTATTAAACTTGTGGACTTGGTTATTTCTGATCGGATTTGCGGTATTCACTGGAATACTTGCAGGCATTTATCCTGCTTTTTTCCTTTCCTCTTTTCAACCTATCAAGACATTAAAAGGTAAATTTATTTCCAAAACCAAAGGACTTAGCGTTCGTTCGATCTTGGTCGTAATTCAATTTAGTCTAGCCATTGTATTAATTATCGCTACGGTAGTGGTTACCAAACAAATTCAATACACAAAACAACGCGAACGCGGCTATAATGAAAACGGTTTATTATATTCCAGTCTCAAAGGAGATTTGGAAAAAAATTATAAACTCCTGCGGGATGAATTGTTAGCTAGCAATGCGGTTGTTTCCGTATCAAAAAATATGTCCCCTATTACAGATATGTACAGCAATGGTTGGGGATTCACATCCGGTACACCAACCGAAGAAGACAAACGAATTTCTTACAACCGTTTTAGTACCGATGCTGATGCTGTAAAAAACCTTGGTCTTACCCTCATCCAAGGTCGCGATATCGATATCTATAAATTTGCGACCGATAGTACCGCTTTGATTTTAAATGAATCTGCAGTAAAAAGCCTGCATCTTAAAAACCCGATAAACAGCATTGTAGATGGCGACGGCACAAAATGGACCGTTGTCGGCGTCGTGAAAGATTTTATAATGGGCTCTCCATTTGGTGATAATACACCGATGGTTATCTTAGGACCACAGGCCTGGTTTACCACGATTCATTATCGTTTGAATACGAATCGCGGCATTGCAGATAATTTGAAAACAATTGAATCAATCTTTAAAAAATTCAATCCGGACTATCCTTTTGAATACCAGTTTATCGACAAAACTTATGAGCAGAAATTTAAAGAAACAAAAGCAATCGGCACGCTTTCTATGGTATTCGCAGGATTGACCATCTTTATTTCCTGTCTCGGTCTTCTCGCATTGATTGCATATATGGCCGAAACCCGGATGAAAGAAATTGCCGTGCGCAAAGTGCTCGGCGCAAGTGTTGCACAAGTAACCTCTTTGCTGTCCGTGGACTTTATTAAATTGGTGATAATTGCTATTCTGATTGCTTCACCAATCGCCTGGTGGGCCATGGACAAATGGTTGCAGGATTACAGTTACCGTATCCAGATCCAATGGCATTACTTTGTTATTGCAGGATTAATGGCAATATTAATCAGCATGGCAACCATAAGTTATCAAGCCATTAAAGCAGCGCTTAGCAATCCGGTGGATAGTTTAAGGGACGAATAAAATAAATATTACTAACCAACACAACCCGATTATGATAAAGAATAATCTAAAAATAGCGTGGCGGAATCTAAGAAGAAATTCTTCCACCTCGATCATTAATATCACTGGGTTAGCCTTGGGTATTGCAATCTGTTTGCTGATAAGCCTATATGTTGCTGATGAGTTCAGTTTTGACCGTTTCAATACAAATGCGGATCGAATTGTACGTGTGGTCTTCCGCGGTACGGTAAAAGGGGGAACGATGAATGAGGCTCATGTCATGCCACCGGTGGCGGCAACAATGAAAGCTGAACTAACCGAAGTACAGGAGACAGCACGTTTGAGACAAGGTGGGGCTCCCTTATTTTTGGTTGGTGATAAGATTTTTCGTGATGAACAGATGGCCTATGTTGATGCCTCTTTCTTTAAAATATTTACCCTGCCTCTTATCAAAGGTGATGCTAATACAGCAGTGAAGATGCCTTATACTGCGGTCATATCTGAATCCATGGCACGCAAATATTTTGGAACGACAGATGTCGTAGGTAGGGATCTCACCATAAAAGGCGACCAAAATAGGCTAAAAATTACCGGAGTAATGAAGGATATCCCCAGCAATTCGCACTTCCATTTTGATATTTTCACCTCAATGACGGCGCTGGAGGACTCCCGTTCAAACTCCTGGATGACATCCGAATATTATACCTATGCACTGCTTGCAGAAAATACCTCATTAAAAAATCTGGAAAAAAACTTAGTGACCCTATTTGACAAACATGTCGGTGCTCAATTTATGGCCGGATTCGGAATGAGTTACGAGGATTACAAAAAATCAGGCAATACAATAGGTCTCTATTTGCAGCCCCTGACCGATATCCACTTGCATTCCAATTTTGGCTACGATCTCAGTCCATCGGGTGATATCCGATATATTTATATTTTTAGTGCCATAGCATTGTTTATGTTATTGATTGCGACGATCAATTTTATGAACTTATCTACAGCCAGTGGTTTCCGTAGAAGTCGGGAAGTAGGTGTACGGAAAGTACTCGGCGCCGACAGGCAAAGCCTGATCCGTCAGTTCCTCTTCGAAGGCATTCTGCTGACCTATCTAGCTTTGTTTCTGGCAGTCGGCATTGTTTTACTGGCCCTTCCCCTATTTAATCAATTATCGGGTAAGTCCATTGCCATTCAACAGCTCGATTTTGCCCGCATAATCCCCCTCCTGCTCGCATTCGGATTATTGGTCGGTCTATTTTCGAGTACTTATTCGGCTCTATATCTAGCTGCTTTCAATCCCTTGACCGTATTAAAAGGGCGTTTGTTGCGATCTACAAAACGATTCAATCTCAGGAGCAGCCTTGTGGTCTTTCAGTTTATGATTTCCGTGGGACTCATTTTCTGCACCGTGGTTGTCATCCAACAGCTCGATTATATGCGGAATATCAAATTAGGCTATGAAAAGGAAAATGTTATTGTGATCCAGAGCTGGCCCTTGGGCAAAAATGAAAAAACTTACGTCAAGCTGCTATCCGAAGATAGCCGTGTAAAACATATCTCCCGCTCATCGTACCTGCCCGCTGGTGAAACTAACAACAATAACTTCTTTGTCTATCCGGACGGAAATACGGAAAAATGGGTCAAAACACTGCGTTATGACATAGATGAGGAATATATTGCTGCGATGGGTATGCAGCTTAACGAGGGGCGAAATTTTTCGAAAGCTTTTGGGAACGATACCTTATCCATTATCGTGAATGAAACCGCAGCAAAAGATCTGGGCTGGAAAGGGAAAAGCCTTGGCCATACATTGACCAATAAGGATAACAAAACCTATCGTGTTGTGGGTGTCGTCAAAGATTTCCACTTTAAATCGCTGCACGAACCCATTTCACCATTGGTTATGGTACTGAGCGATCAAGCTGGGAGTCTGATTGTCAAAACACAGACAAAAGATACCGAGGCCCTGATTAAAAAATTGAAAGCTGTCTACGACTCGTTCCCTTCCGATATTCCATTCAACTATTCTTTCCTCGATGATCGCTATGCCCAGACCTATCAGGCCGAAGTCAAAACAGGAAAATTGTTAAGCATATTCGCCGGACTGACGATTTTCGTCGCCTGTCTGGGTTTATTTGGATTAGCTATTTTTACGGCAAATCAGCGCCGGAAAGAAATAGGTATACGTAAAGTCATCGGCGCCTCTGTTCCCGGTATTACAGGGATGCTTTCAGCAGAATTTATCAAACTTGTCCTGATCGCCATCGTGATTTCTTCACCGATAGCCTGGTGGGCGATGTACAAATGGCTGGAAAATTTTGCTTACCGCATTGAAATGCAATGGTGGATGTTTGCCGTTGCAGGACTAATCGCTGTATTGATCGCACTGCTGACAGTTAGTTCGCAAGCCATCAAGGCGGCTGTGGCAAATCCGGTTGACAGTCTGCGGGAGGAATAATCTCCTATACGACAAAAACAATGATATTGTAAACGCAACACAATAAAATTATGATTAAAATATATTTCAGATCAGCGCTACGACAACTATTGAAACATAGCTACTATACCTTTTTAACAATTGCCGGTTTAGGTCTGGCAATTGCATGTAGTTTATTTATCTATAGCTATAATAGCTTCCAATATAGTTTTGATCGGTTTCATACCAATAAAGATCGTACCTTTTTAGTCGTACAGGATCTGAAACTAGAGCAGGTTGAGCATAGCAAAGGTGGATCCTATGCCATGTACAATGCTATTTCACGTGAAATTCCACAAGTGGAACGAACAGCATTGTATATGGATAATAAAGACCTTACGCTCCGGATAGCAGATCAGTTGTATAAAACGGAGGGCAAAGCCGCTTTTGTTTCATCGGAATATTTCAACACCTTAAATTTCCCCTGGTTAGCGGGATCCCCAAAAGATCTGGATCAGCCCAATACCGTCGCGTTGACCAAAACAATGGCCAAAACTTATTTTAATAACGATAACCCCTTGGGCAAAACGATCTTGGTCGACAGCAAATTTCCAGTGAAAGTTGTGGGTATCATAGATGACCGTAACAAAAATTCAGACTTCCGTTCAGAAATCTATTTTTCGCAAAGTTCTGTTTCTACTTTATGGCAAATCCCTCAAAACGACGGGTTCTTTAATAATTGGGGCTACTCCAACTCAAGCAATAATATCCTTGTCACCTTAAAAAACGCCGCCGATAAAAATACCGTCGAGCAAGCCATACATGCGTTGGTTGCCAAGTACTGGCACAAAGATGTACTACAGACATTCAGTTATAAACTCCTGCCCTTAACAAGTTACCATTTTGACACAGATTACGGAAAGGGAACACAACGTACACTTTTGAGTATCCTGGTCGCAATTGCCATCGGAGTCAGTATCATGGCATTGGTCAATTACAGCAACATCACCTTTGCCAGACAAATGAACCGCAGTGTAGAAATGGGCGTGAGAAAGGTACTGGGCTGTTCCAAAAGGCAACTCTACATTCAGTTTCTGATCGAAACCCTGATCCTGACCGCTGCTGCTATTATCTTCGCCTTAGTTTTATTGCTGATCTTTTCCAATTGGGCAAACCAGGCTCTTTTTCCACATGAACCTGTACAGATTGTCCATCCTCAGTCATTTATAGCTATCATTGGTATCATCTGGATCTTAACGAGCCTGTTGACCTCCATCTATCCCCTCATTTTTGTCAACAAGATGGACATCCAGCAGGCATTGAAAAAGCTGACCATAGGCCCCTGGAACTTTAGCCGCAAAACGCTTATTGTTTTTCAGAATGTGATCGCCATGACGCTGCTGATCGCCACTTTCGTTATTGTCTTACAGGTAAATCACCTCAAAAACACAGATATTGGATTCAGTAGGGAGCAGGTTATCCTGCTTCCGTTCACAAAAAAAATGATCCAATCAAAAGCGAAAATCGCTCATTTCATCAGCAATAGAACCGATGTTCAATCGTACACTTTTAGCGATAATCCACCTTCATCTGAAAAGGTATGGGGCGGAACCATCCAGTTTGACAATAGAACAGAATGGGAAAAATGGCCTGCCCGATACGCTATCGGGGATTCTGCTTATATCAGCACTTTTAACATCAAATTATTGGTAGGAAAAAATTTCAACGACAATCCCCAGAAACCTGAATTTCTGATCAATCAAAATATGGCTACCGCATTGGGCTATAAAGATCCTAATGATATTATCGGCAAGTCTTTAAACGCCGGTGGGCTGAACGAAGAGCAAGTAGGAACAATTGTAGGAGTTGTTGCGGACTTTAGCACCAATTCGCTGAACGAGCCCATCTCCCCTACCGTAATTGGGTATAATGAAACGCGGTTAAAAAATGTAGCGATTAAACTGAAGGGTACCGATCACCAACTGCTCGTGAAAGACCTGGAACAGCAATGGAAAAATTGGTATCCCGATGAAGTGTTCCAATACAAATTCTATGATCAGCAGATTGCTCAGCTCTACAAGAAAGAAGCATTACTGGAAAAACTGATCTGGATCGCCGCTATCGTAGCGATAAGCATCAGTATGCTCGGTTTTCTGGGGCTGCTCTCCATTAACATCCTGAAACGGACAAAAGAAATCGGAATCCGAAAAGTGTTAGGTTCTTCGGTAACAGGTATTATTGTATTGTTGTCACAAGATTTCTTTAAATGGATAACAATTGCTTTTTTACTTGCTACACCACTTGCGTATTATCTTATGAACCGCTGGCTGGACAATTTCCCTTTTCGGATCAGTATGGGCTGGTGGATCTTTGCATCCGCTTTCTGTGTTGGACTTATGTTAACGATTGCCGTGGTATCCCTCCAAGCAATAAAAGCGGCCACAGCCAATCCTGTTGATAGTTTACGGGACGAATAGGAAAGGAAGCTGTCAACAAATTACAGCGAAAATGCTGGGATTTGAATATACACTCCTTTCCGATGCTCCGTATTCGAATAAGGTTTGTCTAAAGTACATAACTACTGATGATATCACTATAATTTGGAGTCGGGTCTATTCCGATATAGGAGACCCTAAATTCATATTCACGAAAGGACTCCAACCCATCGATAATACAGCTGCTTTTAGAACAGAGCTGTGTGCTCCAGTCTACATTTTGACCTTTGATGCGGAATTGATACTGATACATGCGTGCCCCCCGCCATCGCTGTGTTTTTAGCTTCACGCGCCCACTACCCACCTCTTCGGGACGGGCGATTAGTCGCTCCACTTTGGGAACCACTCCTCCATAAGACGTTTTGGATTTTCTGACAGCATAACCGGCAGCTAAAATAATCGTCGGATCAGCATTAGCGATCGTATCTACATATTTAGCCAGTTCTTTCAGTACGTACGCCAGTTCAGCTCTTTTTTGATTACGGATCAGTATAGCACGTGTGTCGCGATAATAGGCTTCCGTTGCGGCATTCCGGAATGCAACGAGCGCTTCCTCCAAAATTGACAATGCGGGTACAGGGGCTGCAAACAGTTCGGTTTCAGCAGCCATTTTGCTCAACACCTGTTCCGCCACCTGCATTAACCCGGCATCTTTATGCCCTCTTTCATTAAGTGTAACTTGACTCATCTTTTTTAAAATTAAATGTTTCAGATAAAATTATTTCCATAAGCAAATATACAGTCAAGAGGCTCGGAGACAGGGGGTAAAATTGTCCCAAAATGCAGGAAGTACAAAAAAGGTTTTGGGACAATTTTACCCCTTATTTTAGTTGATTTCGAACAGCAATCTGTAGTAAATATTGCGTTATGGACCGATAAACATCCTTTTCCGAAATAGAAAGATCCTGTATCAGCCGCCCTAGGATTATTTGAAAAATCAAAAAACATATTATATTTTGAAAAATACACTTGAAACTGCGCAAAATCTTGACCCGAAAAAACAGAAAGCAATTGAGTGGCTGGTGATTACATATTGGGTATTCAATTTTTCAATGGAGCGGAAGCTGAATGCGATGAAGATACTGTGTTTCGCTAATTAAACAAATAGCATATTCAAATAGCGTTTCTGCAAATCCAATAAGCGATCGGCGCTTCCAAATTAGGCATAGCACAAATCAAATTGAGAGAACCGAACATTTCGTTTACCTATTCCTCTTCCTAATGAGCAAGGTCACTTTTCAAATTGAGGACTGGAAATAACACACTGGTAAAAAGATTTTTCACGATTGAAAATTACAGTGTCTAATCTATAAAATGAAACTGTTCATCCGATACCGCCGATCGCTTCTCTGCTATTGAATTTTTCCAATGAGTTTTTCCTGTTCACCTATTTTATTATTTGTTATTCGTCCAGAAAATCAACGCTATCAAGGTGTTCACCGCTGTACAATGACTGTCCGAAATCGAACAGTCCCTTCAACCGGAAGCATATTAATACATTCACTCACAACAACATACCTATTTGGCTAAGGATTTGTATTAGGATACAAAAACTAGCGAAAACCGAAGCTGGCATCCGGTCTGTATGCGGTGACGGAAATAACCCTTATACAAGTGACAATGACTTTTACAAACTTCAAGATTGCCTGGCGGAATATTCGAAAGAAAAAAATTCAAAACCTGATCAACCTGATCGGATTGACTCTTGGCATTACCTTTTTACTGCTGGTCGGGGCCTATATGTGGGATGTTCATCGGGTAAATAGTAAAATCAAAAATATAGATCAGCAATTTTTATTACAGAGCAAGTATAAGAAGGAAGGTTTTGGAATCAATTTGACCACGATTGGAGCACTACCCAAAGCCCTCTATGAAGACTATCCGGATTTGGTGGCCAACTATTATCGTATCGATGGATTGACAGGTATTATCGCCAATGGTGCTACGATCCATGAAGAAGGAATGGCACTCGGAGATCCTAGCCTTTTGACCATGTTTGGCTTTGAGCTTTTAGCAGGCAATCCCAAGACCGCGCTGAACAATCCCTTTTCTGTAGTGATCACTGACCGGGCCGCCTTAAAATATTTTGGAAACATAAATGTTCTGGGAAAAACCTTGCAGATTAAAAATTTCAAAGGCGAAAAACATGATTTTGAAATTACTGCCGTTATAAAAACTACCGTACAAAATGCGGTCATGGATCTAACAAAGGATATGCATTCCGATATCTTCCTGCCCATTGCCAACGAACAATACTTCGGCAGATCCGTGGATAACTGGAATAATCCTTACATTGCAGGTTACCTCGAATTGAAAGCCGGGGTGACGACACAACAACTGGATGCGGCGATTCAAACGCTGGTGCATAAAAACACCGATCAGGAATTCGCCAGCCAATACAGCCCCGACCTAAAGCCGTTGAAAAGCTATTATCTAGATGATAATCAAGGCGCTGTCCGCAAGATGATTCAGACGTTAATCTGGATAGCCATTTTTATCCTGGTCATGGCCATCATCAACTTTATCAATTTTAGTATTGCACAGCATATTACACGATTGAAGGAAATCGGTGTGCGCAAGATTATGGGTTCTTCCAGATTACAATTGGTAAGGCAATTGCTGACAGAGTATATTCTTATCGTAACTATTGCAGCCTTGATCAGTCTACCCATGTATTGCATGGTACGCCCTTTGTTTGCACATGTGCTGATGCGCGAGCTGCCGTCTCTGATCAATTTACCGGGGTATTTTTTTGGTTTATTAGGCCTGTTGACTATAATGGTTGGTATGCTGGCGGGACTATATCCGGCAATTAAACTGTCCAATATCAAGATACTTCCCTCGGTAAAAAATCAGTTCTCCGCATTGGGTGACAAGCAATTGATTCGAAAAGTGCTATTGTTCTTTCAGTTTGCCGTTGCCCTGCTCCTCCTGGTCTGTACCCTGATTATCTCCAAACAGGTCAATCTATTCATAAACAGCAATTTAGGATACAACAAGGATTATCTATTGACGGTACAGGCACCAAGGGACTGGTCCGAAAATGGTATCCGGAAAATGGAGACCATCCGGCATGAGCTGCTGCAGGAATCAGCGGTTAAGTCCGTGAGCCTTTCCTATGAGACCCCCGGGCTATTAGGCTTCAATATGCAACCGGCTTTTGGCAATAACAACGACACGGACGTACAGGTACAACGCATTACCAGTGACGGTTATTTTCTGGAAACCTATGAAATCCCCTTATTGGCGGGTTCCTTTTTACCGAAAAATGCGGTGACCGGTACCACTAATCGACCCGTTGTTATCAACAAAAAAGCCATGGAAGATTTTGGTTTCAGTGATGCTCAAAGTACGATCGGTCAGCAGATCGCACTAAATGATCCAAAAGATAAGATGACCATTGTAGGGGTTACCGACAACTTTGTCGCAAATTCTCTCCATCAGGCATCTCCGGCGATCGCCTGGACAGATATCCGTGAAAGTTTCCAATACCGATACCTAAGTATCCGTTTAAAACCGGGTCAACTGTCCAGCGCCGTGCAAGGACTGGAAAAGAAATGGAAACAATTGATGCCGGATGCGCCATTTAAATATCAATTCATCGATGACCGCATTAAAGGTTTATACGAAACGGAACTGCAACTGCACCGGGCAGCACAGATCGCGAGCGCGGTTTCACTTTTGATCGTCGTGTTGGGATTAACCGGTCTGATCTCCCTATCGATTCATCTCCGTAACAAGGAAGTAGGTATCCGCAAAGTGCTGGGCGCCTCCTTAGCACATTTGATGCTGTTATTTTCGAAGGAGTACTATGGCATATTTTTGTTGGCGATTTTGGTAACAGTCCCATCAAGCTATATGCTGATGCAACACTGGCTACAGAACTATATCATCCGAATAGAAATCAATGCATTCACCTACCTGTTGCCACTGGGCATACTGCTGAGCATGCTGGGTCTGCTGGTGGGCTTCATCGTATTTCGGGCCACCCGGTTTAATCCGGTCGAAAAATTAAGGGATGAATAATATCAGAAACTAATCCATATAAACAGTATGATAAAGAACCATCTTAAAACCGCCTGGCGGACATTGACACACAATCGAATCTATTCGCTATCAAACCTCGTTGGGTTAACCATTGCTTTGTTCGTATTTATGTTGATCAGTTCACTTGTCGTTGATGAGCTTTCTTACGACAGACAATGGAGCAACTCCAATGAGCTTTACCGAATGCGAATAGTGCCCAAAGAAACAAAGGAAGGTGTCACAAACAATATTTCAGGAGCTCCCGAAGGTATCTCGGCCACATTAAAAGCTAATTTTCCGGAAGTACTTGGTTATACTTCAATCAATTCATTTTCAACAAAATTAACCATAAACAAGCGCTCGAAGCAACTAGCCGAAATCAATACGCTGGAAATTGACAGTGGTTTTTTCAATCTTTTTGACGCAAAAATAATCGCTGGAAATCCGAAACAAGTCATTGCCGGAGCAAAAAATATCACATTGACAGCCTCCGCTGTACAAAAACACTTCGGTGGAAAAGACGTGCTCGGCAGCACATTCTACAATAAGCCGCAAGAAGGGGAGCCCGAAGCTTATTATGTCAATGCCATTATTGAGGATATGCCCCATAATTCTTCCTTTCAGGCAGAAGCCCTCGTGCTGATGCCTAAGGTCAATGAATTCAATCCGGCAGAGACTGGTTCATTGCAAACACAGCTTCTATTGCTCAAAAGCACAACTGACATTAACAGCTTTTCAACTAAAATAAACAAATGGTACAATGCACAGAAACTGAATGACTGGGCGAAAGGACACAATCTTATCATTGAGCCCATCAAAGACATACACTTACTAAGTATTACAGGATGGGAGAATCCGATGCAGGATATTTATCTGCTGGCTGGAATAGCGCTCTTGATCCTTGTATTGGTCAGTATCAATTACATCAACCTGAGCTTTGCCCATGCCTTAAAACGCACACAGCAGATAGGAATCCGCAAAATATTGGGTGCAAGCCGAAAGAATCTGATTATGCAAATGGGCCTGGAGAGTACCATACTCTTTGCCGGCTCTTTTCTGATTGCATTTTTTGGTTATGTGCTTATCAGCCCGGCATTTGAACATTATTTAGAACATCCTTTGACGATGAGCTACCAGCATTCCTTATTGATGTTTGTTGGATTATTATCCATCTGGATCCTTCTGGGCTGGCTGTGCAGCTTACCTACGGCATTGTCTCTATCAAAAACGCAGCCATCATTGGAACTTCGGAGGCAGCTTTCTTTCTTCAGACTTCCGCTCAATATGGCATTTACCAAAGTACTGGTTGTTATCCAGTTTGCCATTGCCATTGTCGTAGCGATCTGTATGATGTCCATGCGGGCGCAATTGAATTACCTGTACAGCAAAGATCTTGGCTACGAACCTAAAAATCTTTTGGCCATCAACTATACCTCCTGGGAAGGAAAGGATCAGGCTTTCAAACAGGAGCTATTAAAAAATTCATACATCTCATCGGTCAGCCTCACAGGCTGGACTCCCTTTAGTGGGAGCGTGGATTTTAAAACAGTAAAAGACCCCGATAATCCGAACGAAGATCTCGCTGTTGTATTTGTTTATGCGGACTATGATTACATCAAAACAATGGGCATAAAGCTTCTTGACGGCCGGCCTTTGAGTGCGGACTATGCAATGGACAGACCATTTACGGATTCGGTACACAATGGACAACCGGTCTTTACAAACATGCTCATTTCCGAAGGCACCGCCCAGCGGCTATCTTTAAAACTCAATAGGAGCAACGAGCCTCTAAAAAATACACCGGTGGGCGTATTTAAAGAGTTTAACGGGGCAAGTTTAAAGTTTCCGATCGGCCCTTTTGCGATTAAGGCACAAAAGGAATGGGAAGGCGGCTGCATGCTTATCCGCGTAGAAGAAGGCAAGAAAAAGGAAGCTTTAGCCTTGGTAAACAGTACCTGGAACAAATTTTTCCCTAACCGGATCGCGCAGATCAACTGGCAGGAAGATCAGGTACAGCATCAATATAACAAAGAGAAAAAACAGTACCAGCAATTGGCACTTTTTACGGGGGCCAGTATGCTGATTGCTATTTTAGGGATCGTAGCCATTGCCATTTATACGCTAGAACGACGGGTAAAAGAAATCGGTATCCGTAAAGTATTGGGGGCTTCAATAAATACGATCACCTATATGATTTCCAGATCCTTTATCGTGCTCCTGCTGATCGCTATTCTAATTGCTTTTCCCACAGCATGGTGGTTTACGCACAAATGGTTGGAAAATTTCTACTACCATATTGATGTTCCGATTGCCCTATTTGTTTTCACTGGATTGTTTATCGGTTTGACAACTTTAGCGATTATTGCTGTCCGGATATTCCGGACAGCCCGCATCAATCCCGTCAATAGTTTACGGGACGAATAAGAGAAAATAAGCCTTAGGTTATCGAAGCCAAAAAGTGTATCTATTATTAACCTATTGGGAATGGAAGTTTATAATTGGTGTACCTACGGCTTAGGATCTTTGTAGCAATTTTTAGCTGTTCGATGTGAACAGCTAAAAATTGCCTATTTCTTTTCAGTCGATTCCGCGTGAGCCGCTAAAACATAGGCAAACCCATATGGAGATTCTTTCCGAACAATTTTGCGTTCGCCATACAGACTGAGCAGATCATCGAGCACCTTCATCAGATTTTTAGGTCGTACATAGCTCTCCAACTTCTCGCAACATAACTTATGCACCTCGTCAGGTTGTTTTTCCTCGTTAAAATATCCAGCATCAATTGTCTCCTCCAAAAAAGCCGCTATCTTTTCCACTTCATCCGCTGTAGAACTTTCATAAGGATCAATATCGTGACGGATGTCTATTAATTTAAATTCGGTTACTCGCTGATCTTGCTCCTCATCAACTTTATATAGCTGGTAAATAACCCGGTCAGCCAATTTTGTCATATGCAATTCGTATCTTTTCTCCGCTGACGATATTTTAACACCCATATGCACCATAGTATCTAGGTTATTTATAGCCAATACATCATTCATGACAAATACATCGTGCATAGAAATTTGCTTAATCCTGAATGTCTCAATTTTAGTCATAAAATCCAATGGCTTACCCATTAAAAAAGAAACTTCCTCAGGCGACAAATGCCGCGAGATACGGTGCAATATCATCCGGTAAAATATCAATATTTCTATCTCTTGACATTTCCTTTTATACACTTTCGTGCTAAGTTTAAATTTATTACTCATAACATTTATATAGATTATCAATACAAAAGAACAGAATATATTCTAAAAACAAAAACATTTGTATAAATAAAAATAACATTGTATATATTTATCTATACAAAAGGACAGATTATTAAAAAAAAGGATGACAAAATTAGGCGAATTTTTAGCGAAGAAATCTGTAAATAAATCTCAGATTGCCCGCAAAACAGGATTAAGTAAGGCAAGGATCAATGAATTAACCATGACCGAAACCGCTAAATTACGTTTGGATGAAATGTACTTGATTGCTCTGGCCATCGACACGGATCCGGCCAAAATGATGCTCGAACTCTGCGCACATCTCGAACTGAAAGAGATAGAAGAATAAGCTGCTTTAACGGAGCCCTTTAACAATATGATCTGTGCGGTATTGGACGAAAAACTGTTCGATATCGTACAGGCATAAAATACACAAACCAGATCAAATAACTAAAAATCAATTACTTAAAAAAATGGCAATACAATTGACTTCAGTCTAATGTCTAGATTGACCGGTCGGTTACGGATCAATTAAGATCTTAAAAATGTATTGTTATGATAGGAAATAGTCTAAAAATCGCTTGGCGAAACATGGCAAAAAATAAACTCTATTCTTTTATAAAGATCGGAGGATTTGCTTTTGGTATCGCAATCTGTATACTCATCGTACTTTACATTAGACATGAGACGAGTTACAACAAGTTTTATCCAGAGATGGACCGCACCTACCGTCTTGTCGTACAGCTTCCGATCGAAGGTAAGCTACAGCGTTGGGTTTCACTTTCTGCTCCGGTAGCACCAACCCTTAAAGCTGAAATTCCTTCCATAGAGCAAACAGGCCGGATACTTCCAAACCCTTTATTTGGCGCCGGAAGTAATCAGCTCTCCCTGAACGATAATCCACAAAGCTTTTATGACGACGGTTTTGTCTATATTGATCAATCTATTCTGGACATGTTTCCGACAGCCATGGTTTCCGGTCGACTTGCCCATGCATTGGATAAACCCAATACACTGGTCATTACGAAAAGCAAAGCGGAAAAATACTTTAAAAATGATCCCATCGGACAGACCATTTACCTGAACAACAACAAGTCCAGACTATATACCATCACTGGTGTGATCGAAGACATGCCTCAAAATTCTACGCTGGCCGGTTATAGCTTCTTTATGTCTCTGGCAGGTGAACCTTTTTATCCCGGCGAACAAAACCAATGGCTCAGCAATAACTATACGGTCTACGTTAAATTAAAACCGCATGTCAATATCGAACAGACAGAAAAGGAAATTTTAAGAAACTATAAAGAGCACTACTTACCTGAATATCAAAAATCGGGACGCAAGCTCAATCCCATATTTGAGCAGGTAAAAATCAACCTACAAAATGCTCTTGATATGCATTTAAAGTCCTCGGATATAGAAGATGATAAAGTGAGTACGCTGAATAGAGGTGATATCCGCATGGTATGGACATTTGCCACCGTGGCGTTGTTTATTCTTCTGATTGCCTGTATTAATTTTATTAACCTGTCAACGGCCAATGCCGCCACAAGAGCCAAAGAAATCGGTATCCGGAAAACAATTGGTTCGACAAGGACATTACTGATCGGGCAATTTTTGCTCGAAGCGATTTGTTATAGTGTATTATCGCTGTTCGTGGGACTATTGCTGAGTTGGGCTTTGTTGCCTATATTCAACAATCTCGCCAACAAGTCCCTGACCATTCCCTGGACATCCCTATACTTTTTTCCTTCGTTATTGCTGACGATAATTTTCATCGGCAGCCTGGCCGGAATCTACCCTGCTTTGTATCTATCCCGATTTAAGCCGATTGCCGCATTGAAAAATAAGAGCACCGGAGCCAAATCTTCATTATTCAGAAATGGTCTTGTCGTCTTTCAGTTTGCCACGTCCATCATCCTTATTGTGAGTGCCCTGGTGACCAATCAACAGATACGCTATATCTTGGAAAAAGATCTGGGTTTCAAAAAGGAGCAGGTGATTGTGCTGCGTGGTATTGGTACATTGGGAAATCAGATCCCAAGTCTTAAAAACGAATTAAAATCCATTCCAAATGTCAGCTCCGTCTCCCTAGGCGATTTTCTCCCTGTCCCCATTGATGGTGCCAAAAGAAATGGAAACCCTTTTTGGAATGAGGGCAGACGGGAGATGGATATGGCCACACAGGGGCAGTTTTGGGAGATTGACCAGGATTATCTTGCTACCTTCGGATTGCAACTGACCAAAGGTAGAAATTTCGATCCCAAAATGGCCACAGACAGCACAGCCGCCATCATCAACCAAAAATTGGCGGATGACCTTGGATTAAAAAATCCCATCGGGGCAAAAATAACCAATGGCAATACTTGGACAGTCGTTGGTGTCGTGGACAATTTTATTTTTGAGTCGCTGAAAGGTAAAGGATTCGCTGGCCTTTGTATGGTATTACGGGGTTATCCATCACTCCTCTCCATTAAAGTTAAACCCGAAAATCTACAGGAGACCCTAAACGGGATCAACACCGTATGGAATAAATTTTCACCTGATCAAAAAATCAATTACAGCTTTTTGGATGAGGGTTTTGCCTCCCTTTATCAAGATGTCGAACGAACCAAGAATATATTCAGCTGTTTTGCAATTGTTGCCATTTTTGTGGCGGCCCTGGGTCTCTTTGGACTGGCCACCTATGTGACACAACAGCGGACAAAAGAAATCGGTGTGCGGAAGGTGCTTGGCGCAAGTACCCTCCGATTGCTGAGACTCCTGTCCGGAGACTTTATAAAATTGGTGTTTGTTGCCATGGTCATTGCCTCACCTGTTGCGTGGTGGGCAATGAACCTATGGCTCAGAGACTTCAACTATAAAATAGATATTAACTGGATGTACTTTATTCTGGCAGGTATGGGTGCTATCCTCATCGCCTTAGGCACCATTAGTTATCAGACCTGGAAAACTATCCGGACCAATCCGGTCGATAGTTTAAGGGATGAATAAAATCCGAAGATCTTAAAAATTGGTGTTTGTTGTCTTGGTCATTGCCTTGCCTGTTGCGTGGTGGGCAATGCACCAATGGCTAAAGGGGAATGAATGTTCGATTGCGAACGAAAACTGTCCGAAATCGAACATCAAAAACGAACAACAACCACCTAACAAACTCATAATAAAACCGTTAAAACACTGGCAAGGGGATTGCATTTTTTATGGCATGGCACAAAATGATTTCAAACTGGCTTGGCGTAAACTCTTAAAAAATAAGGGTTTCGCATTTTTGAATATTATTGGACTGACACTTGGTTTTACCGGTTTTATCCTTTCCTATCAATACATCAATCGGGAAACAAGCTTTGATAAATGGAATCCAAACTATAAGGAAATCTATCAAATTGGTCTGGAAGCCGAAGGAGCTTTTACGGACGAAACCTCTCCTTCCCTGGCTCCGTTGCTAAAACAGAATTTACCAGATATCGTCTATGCCGGCCGAAAAATAGTCTACAATTATGGTAGTTACCCATTATTTGGGGAGAAGACGGTACTTATCAAAAATGCTGCATTAATTGATTCTTCTGCTGCCCGGATCTTTCAGGTAGAAAATGCCAACGGACCACTCTACAAAAACAAGGATCAAAAGGATGCGACCATGGTCAAAAGTCCTATTGCCGAACAACTATTCAAAAAAGAGGACCTAAATTTTGACAGCCCCCATTCGATTCCAACTCAAAGCCTCGCTCTAGGTGTGCAGGAGACGATTTATGGCACCATCAAAGAGCAAGGTCTATCCATAATTGATTACGATCTTCTTGTTATCCGTGAACCACAGGATCTCTTTGCTGAAAATAATCCCTTTTTATACCAGACTTTTATTCAGGTCAGACCGGGTACAGATATCGCTAAGTTGACCGATCAGATCAACACAATCTACCACAAGGAAATCGCACCAAAAGATAAAATACGCTCTTCCGGTTATGCCAAAGGTAAGATCTACTTGGATCCATTGGCCAACCTGCACCTGCGACCAAAAACCGGAAGCAACACCGCCTATCTCATCACATGGATTATCGGTATTCTTTCCCTGTTGATCCTCCTGCTTGCATCCGCCAATTTCGCCAATATGATTATGGCCCAAGCCGATCAACGCCTGAAAGAGCTCGCCCTTAAAAAAATATTGGGAAGTTCGCGTTGGGCCATTGTAAGGCAATTATTACTGGAAGTATTTATACTGACCAGCGCTGCGGCAGTATTGAGTTTCATTTCCTTGGCACTTACCGGCAACATATTACAAAGATGGTTCAATGATGATCTGAGAAGTTATATTTTAAGTTCTGCAACAATTATCCAACTCTGTGTCGCTGTACTATTAACAACGATCCTATCCGCAATATACCCTGCCATCGTTCTTTCAGGTTTCAAATCTGTCAATCTGCTCAAAGGCGGATTATCCGCAATACTAAAAAAAGGAACATTCCGAAATGTCTTATTAACCTTTCAGATCAGCATGGCAATTCTGTTTATTTCAGGTATGCTGGTCATTCGGGGCCAGCTTCAGTACATGCAGCATACAGATAAAGGGTTTGAGCCGGCACAAGTGGTTAATTTCAGGGGAGTGGGCATGTATTACGACTCCAAAAATGATGGTTCTTTCCACCAGTTGAAACGGCGATTAGAAAATGATCCGAGCATTGCGGCAGTGGCTTCCGCAACAAATATCCCGGGAGAAGGGGAACAACCGCCCAAAATGGAGTTCTCCTATGCACAAAAGAATATTTCCTTTGCGCATGTCGGTATCGATCCGGGCTATTTCAAAACATTAAATATCCCCAATCTACAAGGAAATAGCAATCTGTCCATGGATCAGTTGCTCCGTGACTCCCTCTCCAACTATGCGGTCATCAATGAATCTGCCGCTAAAAGTTTGGGGCTTTCAAATCCCATTGGCGCAAAAATCAGTGGCTGTGACGCAAATTTCGAAATCGTCGGCCTTGTCAAAGATAGTAAGGCCTATGGCTTTGAAAATGCTGTTCAACCTACCCTCTATTCGTTTAAAAATGAATGTGGGAGCATGCGCATTCAGACGACACTTATGGTGAAAACAAAACCCGGAATGGTTGATCGGGCAATTGAAACGGTCAAGGAAGAATGGGAGAAAAATACTACTGCCAAGGATTTGCCCTTAGACTATTCCTTTATGGATCAACAATATGCGTTACAGCACCAAAAACAACAGGAACTGCAGATTGCTTTTAATAGTTTCGCAAGCCTTTCGGTTATTATCGCCGCGTTGGGCCTGTTCAGCATGGCCGCTTATCAGGCCGCATTACGCAAGAAAGAAATGAGTATCCGAAAAGTACTCGGTGCCTCGGCACAGCTGCTCTTTGTCCAATTGAATAAACCTTTTTTCAGGCTATTTCTGATCGGTATCGGCATTGCCCTTCCCTTAGCTTATTTACTCATGGACAAATGGCTTTCCAATTTTGCATATCATGTCAATATACAGTGGTGGTCGTTTTTGATTCCGATATTTTGCATATTTATCCTAATATTGATTTCCATTAGCTTCCAGTCGCTGAAAGTCGCCCGGACAAATCCGGTAGATAACCTTCGGGATGAATAGAACAAAGATTAATGAATAAGTAGAAATTAAAAGACAAAATCTCAATACTAGAAAATGATACAATTAAAACATTTATTCAAGTGGTATAATGTAGGTGGTACACGCTCATTTGTGCTCAAAGATGTCAGTTTAGATATAGCAGAAGGTGATTTCATCTCCATCATGGGGCCTTCGGGTTCAGGAAAATCCACCCTGTTGAATATCATCGGTATGCTGGACGAACCCGATGAAGGTGAATATATCTTTATGGATGAAAATGTATTGGAGATGAAAGCAAAAAAACGGACGCAACTGTACCAATCTCATATTGGATACGTATTTCAAGCTTACCATTTATTGGATGAATTGACGGTATATGAAAATATAGAAACACCATTGATCTATAAAGACATTTCCGGCAAAGAGCGAAAAGCCATTGTAGCCGATATGCTTGACCGTTTTGGCATTGTCGGAAAGAAAGATCTGTTTCCGGCTCAGCTATCCGGTGGACAGCAACAGATTGTCGGCATCGCACGCGCATTGGCCGGCTCTCCAAAACTCTTGTTGGCCGATGAACCTACGGGTAACCTCAATTCCAAGCAAGGCGAAGAGATCATGGAGCTGTTCAAACAATTGAATGATGACGGTGTCACGATCATACAAGTTACCCACTCCGAAAAAAATGCGGAGTACGGCAAAAGAATTGTCAATATGCTGGATGGGCAGCTCAAATAATTGTATGCCAATTTAACCTGAATAATCCCTACTTGGTACATGAATTACTGTAGGGATTTTTTTGTATCCATTTCTCAATTCATTTTTTTAACTTCGTTATGATGAATGAGAGCGCGCTGAAATCGTTAATATTCCTGTTGGACGATACCGATCAACAGGTTATTCAGGAAGTGGAACATCAATTGAAAAGCCAAGGTCCTGAAATTGTCCCTTATTTGGAGAAATTCTGGGAATCCAGCTTCGACCCAAGGGTACAGGGGCGGCTGGAAAACATTATCCATGAAATTCAGTTTGAGCAGACCAAAAATGAGCTACAGATCTGGAATCTGAGCAATTCCTTCAATCTGTTAGAGGGACTTATCATCCTCAATAATTATCAGTACCCATCTTATGAAGACCATAAAATCGTGTTGAAGATCGAAGATCTGAAAACAGAGGTGTGGCGCGGGCTACAATACGATATGAGTCCCCTGGAGAAGGTAAACCTATTGAATCACGTGCTATTTGGCTCCTTCGGTTTAGCTGGCAATACAAAAGATTATCACCATCCACAAAACTCTTATATCGGTCAGGTTTTGGACACGAAACAGGGAAACCCACTGACCTTATCCTGTATCTATAGCATTATTGCGCAAAAGCTGGATATCCCGATCTATGGGATTAACCTGCCCAAGCATTTTATCTTGGCTTACATGGATTCGGATGAGGAAGGAAATGAACATGTTTTGTTTTACATCAATGCATTTAACCGGGGGCAGATCATGCAAAAAAGTGATGTGAATTCGTTCCTGAAGCAGTTGAACTTAGGTCCTGAGCGAGAGTTTACTTATCCATGCGACAATGTGACAATCATGAAGCGTGCCTTACGAAATCTGCTCTCGGCCTATGAAGCCAATGAAAGTGTAGGCAAGCAACAGGAAATCAGAGAACTGTTCGAATTGCTTGCCTGATATATAAATTGACAAACTAGAAATCAGTTCTTTCTCTGGCATCCAAAAAGATATAATTTGGTATCAGTGTCCCATAATTTTTTGTCATCTCGGGTGTTGCATTCCCTTGATCCTTCAATTCAAAACGCGAGATTTTTCTTGTAGTCAAATCGGAGACGTAAAAGAATTTACCATTTTCAGTACGATCATCAATGGCTATTCCCCAAGGTGCCCTCAACCCCGTATTTGTGCCACCGATTACATAATCAGGTGAGACGGCTTCTTTGGTACTCCCACTAAATAACTCCTTCGGATTCTTAAAGAATAACACCTCTTCTCCCGCGGTAACCGCCAATAACGCCTTATTTGGTGCGTAAGACACGGCTCCCAAGCCTGTTTTTCCCTGTATATAGACTTTCATCGCCGGGGAGAAAGTATTCGAATTAACAATGGTATCCCGCGCTCTGTCGATCAGTTCCCGCTTAAGATTTGTATAAACAGCAAAACCGCTACCCTTATTAGCACCATCCTCATCAAACCCGACCAACAACAATTTTTCATTGGGATCACTCGTGTTACTTTGTAAGAGCGTCACTGATGTCGGAACAATATTCCCCAAACTGATCTGTTTATCGATAATTTTGGAACCGCCTGTCGATCCGCCTTTTCCTTCCGGACGGCTTACCGCATATAACATATTATTGTTTGTCACTGCAAGTAGAAAATTGGTCAGAACAGATCCCGAATTACCATTTTGTTGCGCATAGGTATAATAAGCCAGTCCTTTGACGTTCGCAAAGCCCGTATAGCCAATAGCACTTGCATTTCCCGGAATCCCGTAAACGTCGTCCAGTGCAATACGCTGGATAAAGGTATCCTGCGCGACGGTCCCTGAACTCGCCTGAAAAATTGATTTTGCATTAGGGTCAAAGATGACTGGCCCCCCGCCTTTTGCAGGAGAAAGATACTGATAGATATTATCCAAGCTATTGGTATCAGCAGGGTCCACAATAAAGAGATTTTTAATCGAAGAATTATTCGCCTGATAATTCTGAAAAGAAATATACAATCTTGAAATAAGTGTTGCCTCTCCACGCTCAGGTTCATCATCTAATTTTTTACAGGAAGCAACGCCTATTAAACTGGCGAACAATACAATAACACAGGTTCGAAATGAAAATTTCATATATTTTTTATTATAAATAGCTTATTGCGTCAAACATACAAATCTACTAATATATGCAGAATATCAATGAATTTATATGATTCTTTTGGACATATAGTACGGGAACTCAAACGGAAATATTTGTCATTCCGCTACTTTTTGATTAAAATTGCCTTTGTTTTTGATATCATATACATTATGGAAAAGAAGGAATTTGTACGGGAGAAGTTGGCATTACCGGGAGAAGGCAAGAAATTGCTTTTACACTCCTGCTGTGCACCCTGTTCCGGAGAAGTCATGGAAGCGTTGATTGCTTCAGATATCGATTTTACGATTTATTTCTACAATCCCAATATTCATCCACGCAAGGAATACGATCTGCGCAAAGATGAAAATATCCGGTTTGCCGAAAAACACAATATCCCTTTTATTGATGCGGATTACGATGTGGACCATTGGTTTGACCTGGCTAAAGGCATGGAACAGGAGCCTGAACGGGGGATCCGTTGCACCATGTGCTTTGATATGCGTTTCGAGAAAACAGCAGAATATGCGGCGGCTAATGGCTTTGATGTGATCTCAAGTTCATTAGGTATTTCCCGCTGGAAAAACATGGAACAGATCAACGACTGTGGCCTACGTGCAGCCTCACGTCATGAAGGTATGGAGTACTGGACATTCAACTGGCGCAAGAAAGGTGGTTCGGCACGGATGCTTGAAGTGTCCAAAAAAGAGAAATTCTACATGCAGGAATACTGCGGTTGTGCCTATTCGCTACGTGACACCAACAAATGGCGCATGGCAAATGGACGCGAAAAAATAGAGTTAGGTAAAAATTATTATGAATAAGTCGTGCCATGCGTATATATAAAGCGTTCGACCGGAATATTTAAAAAAATATTTCGATCCTAATGATTTTATACATACCTTTGCAGGCTCAAATGCAAGATTGTGAAACATCTAAAACAATACAGAATTCCCTTTTCGGGACTCAACGCTGGAAAGCACAATTTTGAATTTGACATAAATAAAAAGTTCTTTGACTGCTACGAACATTCGATTGTAAAAGATGGCAATCTGAAAGCAGAAGTTGAATTGCAAAAACAGGAAAACCTGTTGATTTTGCATTTTGATATCCAAGGCGAGATCCAATTGACTTGTGATACCTGCTTGAAAGAGTTTATGTCACCGATTTCAATTCAAGAACGGATATTGGTCAAATTCACGGATGAAGATTGGACAGACAACACGGAAGAAGTGTTGATCTTATCAAAAAGCGACCATGAGTTGGATATAGCTGAGTTATTGTACGAATACATTAATTTAGCTGTTCCCTATATCGTGAAATGTGAGGAGCAGGGAGAGGGCATAGCATGCGATCCTGAAATGCTGGCTTTGTTTACAAGCGAACCGGATGCAGAGGAGCAAAAAGAAGAAGAAATTATCGACCCACGTTGGGAAGCATTGAGAAATATTAAAAATAACTAAAACAAAAATACGAGATGGCACATCCAAAACGTAAAACTTCTAAATCAAGAAGAGACAAAAGAAGAACACATTATAAAGCTGAAGCTCCTAGCTTGACAGTATGTAAAGAAACTGGCGCAGTTCATTTACCACACCGTGCATACACTGTAGACGGAAACTTGTACTACAACGGTAAATTGATCATTGAAAATACAGCTGTTGTCTAAGGTAAACCTTTCATAACACCAAAACATCCCAAACAAGCAATATTTTAGAAATTTGCTTTATTTTGGGATGTTTTTTGCGTATTATTGATTTACTAAATAATAACGGATGAAGATTGGTTTAGATATTTTAGGAGGAGATTATGCTCCTAAAGCAACGATAACAGGTGCGATTGAAGCACAAAAACAGCTTACTGGAGACCAAAAAATAGTCCTTTTTGGTAAAACTGAAGAGACGAAGCAATTAATCGATCAAGCCGGAGGAAATTCATCTGACTTTGAATATGTAGAAGCTCCAGAAGTCATTGCAATGGGCGAACATCCAACCAAAGCGATAACTCAAAAACCCAACTCAAGTATTGCAAAGGGATTTGAATATTTAAAAAACAAAGAAATCGACTCATTCGCATCCGCTGGTAACACCGGAGCCATGCTTGTGGGATCGATGTTCAGCGTAAAAGCTATTCCAGGCGTATTGCGCCCAGCCATAGCATCAATTGTTCCAAAATTGAAATCAGGATTCGGACTCTTACTGGATGTCGGCGCAAACGCAGACTGTAAACCGGAGATGCTGAATCAATTTGCAATGTTGGGCAGCCTCTTTGCCGAGCATGTATTCAATGTATCCAATCCTAAAGTCGGATTATTGAACATCGGAGAAGAAGAAGAAAAAGGAAACATCCTGACAACCTCTACCTACCCCCTACTTAAAGCCAACGACAAGATTAACTTTATCGGAAATGCAGAAGGCCGCGACCTGTTCAGTGACCATGCCGACGTATACGTCTGCGATGGATTTACGGGCAATGTGGTCTTAAAACTTGCAGAATCATTTTATGTAGTGACCCTGAAAAAAGGTTTTAAAGATGATTTCTTCGATCGATTCAACTACGAGCAGTACGGCGGTAGTCCAATCTTAGGAGTCAACGCTCCTGTCATTATTGGTCATGGTATTTCAACACCGGAGGCCATTAAAAATATGGTTTTATTTTCAAGAGATATGATCGAGTCTAAATTCATTGACAGCATCAGATCTATTTTCAATTAAGTATTTATGTCAAAGATTCATGCCGCAATTACGGCTGTAAATGGTTACGTTCCGGATTACATCCTCACCAACAAAGAGTTGGAAACAATGGTCGATACCAACGACGAGTGGATTGTATCACGAACAGGAATCAAAGAAAGACGCATCTTAAAGGGTGAAGGGCTTGCTACATCAGATCTTGCTGTACCTGCCGTTCAGGGTTTATTGAAAAAGAGAGGAATAGAAGCGACGGATATCGATTTAATTATCTTCTGTACCAGTACACCAGACATGTTGTTTCCGGCCACAGCAAATATTCTGGCCGATAAAATCGGAGCGACAAATGCGTGGGGATTCGATCTTCAGGCAGCTTGTTCAGGCTTCTTGTTCGGTCTAAATACCGGAACACAGTTTATCACCGCAGGCACACACAAAAAAGTGCTTGTCGTCGGTGCAGATAAAATGTCATCGGTCATCAATTATCAGGACCGCAATACCTGTATCCTTTTTGGTGATGGCTGCGGTTGTGTGTTATTGGAACCGAATGAGGAAGGATTGGGTATACAGGATGCGATTTTGAAAACTGATGGTTCCGGTGGCCAGTACCTCAATATTAAAGGTGGTGGTTCATTAAATCCAGCCTCACATGCTACTGTTGACGCAGGATTACATTATGCGTACCAAGAAGGCCGTACAGTATTCAAATTTGCTGTGACCAATATGGCGGACGTAGCGCATGAAGTGATGGAAAAAAACAACTTGAAATCAGAAGATATCGCCTGGTTGGTACCCCATCAGGCCAATAAACGTATCATTGATGCAACGGCCGAACGTGTAGGTCTTCCAGACGAAAAAGTGATGGTAAACATCCAAAAATACGGCAATACCACCAGTGGGACAATCCCACTATGCTTATGGGAATGGGAATCTCAATTGAAAAAAGGAGATAACCTGATCCTTGCCGCTTTCGGCGGTGGTTTCACCTGGGGATCCATCTATTTAAAATGGGCGTATTAATTGTCCATTTTATGGTATAATTTATTACTTTTGACAGTTAGAATTTTTTAAGAAACAAACAAAACCTAGAATACTATGGGTATGGATATCAAACAAATTCAGGACTTGATTAAATTCGTTTCAAAATCAGGTGTGAATGAAGTCTCGATTGAAGAGCAAGATTTTAAAATTACAATAAAAACAAATCAAGAGCCTACGTATGTAACAGCTACTGTTCCGGCTGTAGCCCCTGTGGCGGCAGCTCCAGTTGCACAAGCAGCAGCTCCAGCGCCGGTGGCTACTCCTGCTGCTCCAGCTGCTAGCAATGACGCAAACTTGATTACCGTTAAATCACCTATGATCGGTACATTTTATCGTTCAGCTGGTCCGGGTAAACCATCTTTCGTTAATATTGGCGATGATATCAATACAGGTTCTGTATTGTGTATTATTGAAGCAATGAAATTGTTCAACGAAATCGAATCTGAAGTTTCTGGTAAAATCGTTAAGATTTTGGTAGAAGATGCTCAACCTGTTGAGTATGATCAACCATTATTCTTAGTAGAGCCTAAGTAATTTACGAACGTAAATGAATACTATGTAGCCTCAAAAGGGCTACATTTTTGTAAACTTCATAATTCAAGAAAATGTTTAAAAAAATATTAATTGCAAATAGAGGAGAAATCGCCCTGCGCATTATCCGTACCTGCCGTGAGATGGGTATCAAAAGTGTTGCAGTATATTCGACCGCAGATAGAGATAGCTTACACGTACGCTTTGCTGATGAAGCGGTTTGTATTGGCCCTCCACCGAGTAAAGATTCTTACTTAAACATTCCTAATATTATTTCTGCGGCTGAATTGACAAATGCAGATGCAATTCACCCAGGATATGGTTTCTTGTCTGAGAACGCACGTTTTTCGGCAATCTGTGCAGAGTATGGCATCAAATTTATCGGTGCTACTGCTGAACAAATTGAGAAAATGGGCGACAAGTCCCGTGCGAAGGACACCATGAAGCAAGCTGGCGTACCTACTGTACCCGGATCAGATGGTTTGATCTCAAACGTAAAAGAAGGCATCAAACTAGCCAATGAAATAGGTTATCCTGTTATTATTAAAGCTACGGCCGGTGGTGGTGGCCGTGGTATGCGTATCATCTGGAAAGACGAAGAGTTCGAACCAGCTTGGGATTCTGCCCGTGTAGAATCTGCAGCTGCTTTTGGTAACGATGGTATCTACCTTGAGAAATATGTTGAGGAACCCCGTCACATTGAATTCCAGATCGTAGGCGACCAATTTGGTACAGTGTGTCACTTATCAGAACGTGACTGCTCGATCCAACGTCGTCACCAAAAATTGATCGAGGAATCTCCTTCACCGTTTATGACGCCTGAATTAAGGGCTGAAATGGGTGAAGCGGCTGTCAAAGGTGCAAAAGCTGTAAACTATGAGGGTGCAGGTACAATCGAGTTCTTGGTTGACAAACACCGCAACTTCTACTTTATGGAAATGAATACACGTATTCAGGTAGAGCATCCCGTAACCGAAGAAGTGATCAACTTCGACCTGATTAAAGAGCAGATCAAAGTTGCGGCAGGAATTCCGATCTCCGGAAAGAATTATGAACCGGAAATGCACGCGATCGAGTGTCGTATCAATGCGGAAGATCCGTTTAATAACTTCCGTCCTTCACCGGGCAAAATCACGAATTTTCACTCTCCGGGAGGTCATGGTGTACGCGTAGATACACATGTTTACTCTGGCTATACTATTCCGCCAAACTATGACTCCATGATCGCTAAATTGATCTGTGTTGCACAAACACGTGAAGAAGCAATCTGTACCATGGAGCGTGCATTGAGCGAATTCGTAATCGAAGGTGTCAAAACTACCATTCCTCTGCACCTGAGATTGATGCGCGACCCTAACTTTAGAGCGGGCAATTTCACGACAAAATTCATGGAAACATTTGACCTAACTGAATATCCTGTAGAAGATTAAATAAAATTGTCTTTACATACATAAAAAATACCATTCTTTACAATAAGAATGGTATTTTTGTTTCCAAACAATTTTTATGAGTACACCAAATTCGAAAGATTTAATACAAGCTATCAAAAATAAGGGGAAGAATATAGAAGCAGAAATGTCTTTCTTTGACCATCTTGAGGTCTTGAGATGGCATTTGGTTCGTTCAGCTATTGCAATCTGTATCTTTGCCGGTATCGCGTTTACATTTTATGACTTTGTATTCAACGATATTATCATGGGTCCCAAGAATCTCGATTTTTGGACTTATCGCATGATGTGCAAAGCCGCAGATGCATTTAATCTAGCCGACTTCTGTGTCAAGAAAATACCTTTTAACATTATCAATACGGAATTAGCAGGGCAATTTATGCTCCAGATCAACTCCTGTCTTTTGATGGCTTTGATGATGGGTTTTCCCTATCTTTTATTCGAAATTTGGCTATTCGTAAAACCAGCATTGACAGATGTTGAAAGACGTTCTGCACGTGGATTTGTGTTTTACTCTTCCATGTTGTTTCTTTTAGGGGCACTTTTCGGATACTATATTGTTGTACCATTATCCATTAACTTTTTGGCGAACGTGTCCTTAAGTGACGAGATCGTGAATCAGATTACCATCGACAATTATCTGTCTACGATCGCTACGTTGACATTAGGTTGTGGGATTGTTTTCCTGCTTCCGATCCTGGTATTTATTCTGTCCAAGATAGGTATTATGACACCTGAATTTATGCGTGCCAGCCGTCGCTATGCCACTGTAATTATTTTGGTCATCGCAGCGGTCATCACACCTTCTGCGGATATCATCACCATGTTGACTGTTGCTGCACCGATGTTCTTATTGTATGAAGTCAGTATCATGGTCTCAGCAGATGTCAAAAGAAAAAAATTAGCACTAGAAAAATAAAATAACAATAGAAATGAGCAGCGTAAAGAAAATTGCGATTGGAAGTGACCATGCAGGTTTTGAGTACAAAACGGCATTAGTTGGTTTTTTGAATGAACTGGGCTATGAAGTTCAGGACTTTGGAACAAACTCGCCAGATTCAGTGGATTACCCAGATTTTGCACATCCCGTCGCATCCGCAGTGGAAAACAAAGAAGCTGATGCTGGTGTGCTAATTTGCGGCAGTGCAAACGGTGTTGCGATCACGGCCAATAAACATCAGAATATCCGTGCCGCAATCTGTTGGCTGGAAGAAATTGCCGCATTGGCACGCCAACACAACGACGCGAATGTCGTATGTGTGCCGGCACGTTTTATCGACCTTGATTTAGCTAAAAAGATCGTATCAACTTTTATGACAACCGATTTTGAAGGTGGCCGTCATGCCAACCGTGTCAATAAAATAGCTTGCGACTGTTAATAAATTAACATATTTTAAGAAGCGGATGAAAGGTAAACTATACTTTTCATCCGCTTTTTTAGTTATATTGTGTAGAAGTAAGGTAGGTGGGAACCATAAAAAACAAAGTAATAGATACAGCTTAAGGTCTAGGCTTACAGTACCAAAGACCGCTGCATTGAACACCAAAAGAATAAAATAAACAATGAAGAAAATACATAACCTGATCTGGATAGCATTTGCTGCGATGAGCTGTGCTCAGGCACAGGATGTCAGTAGCAAATATGCCAGCGAAATCACCGTAGAATCTACACAAAAGCATTTGCGGACACTCGCTTCCGTGGACTTCGAAGGAAGAGGAACAGGACAAAAAGGCGGGCAGCTGGCTGCAGATTATATAGCAAACGAGTTCAAGAAATACGGGCTTTCAGCCCCAGTAAATGGGTCCTACTTCCAACCTTTACGGCTCATACACAATAGTTTTAAAGTCAAGCACTTTAGCATCAATGACCGACCATTCTTAAATGGAAAAGATATCTTTGTCATCGGCAACAACGAGGATAAACTCTTTGAAAGCAATGAGATTATCTTCATTGGTTATGGGATCGATGATCCAAAGTATTCCGACATCAGCGGTTTAGACCTGACCAATAAAGTTGTCTTATTATTGAATGAAGGTGAGCCTACGGATGACAAAGGAAATTCATGGATCACCGGAAAAAAAACACTGTCTGACTGGTCGACAAGCAGAAATAAAAAAATAAAGGAAATTCTCAAGAAGAAACCAAAGTTGGTGCTGGCTGTCAACAGTCAGCTTTCACAACTGCTTGAAGATGCGGGAGACCGTGCTACCGAAGGCCGCTATAACCTGGCCATAGATCAGCCGGCACCCGAAAAATCCCCCATGATCCCCGTTGTCAATATTACCGATCACGCAGCGAATTATATCTTCAATCTGGCACGTACAAATCTCGCGGCTGTAGTTGGTAAAATCAACCGTTCCGGACAGGCAAATTCCTTCGCGATCAGTACAAACCTTAAAGCTGAGTTCGGCACAAATGCAAAACCTTTAGCCGACCCAAATATCCTGGGATATTTAGAAGGAACCGACAAAAAAGATGAAATTGTCGTCATTGGCGGGCATTATGATCACGACGGCAAAGATTCCAAAGGAAACATCTTCTTCGGTGCAGATGACAATGCATCCGGAACAACGGCTGTACTTGAGCTCGCACGTAGCTTTTCCCGCGCAAAAGCCGCAGGCAATGGCCCAAGGCGCAGTATTCTATTTATTACTTATGCAGCTGAAGAAAAAGGTTTACTCGGTTCTAAATTTTATACCGAAAACCCAGTTTTTCCATTGGCAAATACCGTAGCCTGTATCAACATTGATATGATCGGGCGTGTTGATGACAAACATCTTAAAGGAAATCATGATTATATTCATGCGATCGGTTCAGACAAACTAAGCTCTGAACTCTACCAGATCAATAAAGATGAAAATGACAAAAACACCAAGCTGGAGATAGATTACATGTATGACAATCCAAAGGATCCAATGCGTCTTTATTACCGTTCTGACCATTATAACTTTGCAAAGAAAGGCATACCATCCATCTTCTATTTTTCGGGTCTTCATCCCGACTACCATACACCCGCGGATACCTATGACAAAATCGACTTCCCGCTGATGGTCAAACGGGAAAAATTGGTCTTTTTTACGGCATGGCAGATCGCCAATAGAGAAAACCGTCTGGCAATAGACAGCAACAAAGAGTAAAAATAGTTTTCGCTATAATAAAAAAAGGTCGGGTAAAAGCAGTTTACCTGACCTTTTTTTATTACACAAGCCCACCTATTCCGCTAGCAGATAAATTATGCCTTTAGTGTTAAACTCTGTTAAAACATAGCCATAATACCAACTCCTATTTTTTGTTTCACCTACTACTTAGTATAATTGTACTAAATAATTGTACTAAGCCAATAGCCAAAATAACCTTTATGAAAATACTGTTTATTTTCTACTTTCTGCTTCTTTTTACCATTCCCGCTTTATCTCAAACAAAAGGGAAAGCAAACGGAACAATACTATCGCAAGCAGGTGAGCCACTTGAAAAAGCAACAGTCACGGTGCTTGCTCCCAAGGACTCCGCTGTCATCTCGTATTTACTGACAGATGCCAAGGGAAACTTCGAGTTTTTTCGGCTACCGGCCGAAACCAGGCTTATTTTAATTATATCACATATCAATGCCTCCCCTTACAGCCAAGATTTTAGTATTCACAATGGGTCACATAATTTTGGGCAATTAAAGCTCGCGGCTAAAAGCCTGGATGAAGTTGTGGTCAATGTTCTCCCTCCCGTCCGGATGAACAAAGACACATTGGAATATAATACAAGCTTCTTTAAAACGAGGCCCAATGCCAATGTAGAAGAACTAATTAAACAGCTCCCCGGATTACAGGTCAATATGGACGGGACCATCTACTATCAGGGAAAAGAAGTGTCAAAAGTCAAAGTCAATGACAAAGATTTCTTTTCCACGGATGTACGCATCGCTACACGAAATCTGGATGCTTCTTTAATAAAAACAGTACAGGTATATCGTGACAAAGGTGAATCTAAGATCAATGTCGAAGATGAAGACAGGCTCCCAATTACGATCAATCTTAAAGTCAAGAAAGAGTTTTTAAAAGCGAGCTTCGGAAAAGCATATGGGAGTGCTGGCACCAGAGGGCATTACGAAGCAGGAGCACTGTTTAACACCTTTCGGGATACATTGCAATTGAGTTTTCTGGCATTTGGAAACAATGTCAATAGACAGAGTTTCGATTATAATGAATTAAACCAGCAAGGTGGATTGGGCCGAGCAGAAAGTTATGGTTTTGATAGCTTTGGCGGGCGAAATTACTCGGGGAAAGCAAATGATGTCGGTATCGGTTTCAATCTCAACAATGACTGGGGCAAAAAAACAAAACTTAACATCATGTATATGCTGAAGCATAACAACACCGAAAATGCTAACCAGTCCAGTAATATCTCAAAATTCGATTCCATCGAGCAATTCAATAACAGTAATTATGAGGAACGCAAAAAACGCTTAGGTCATGATCTGAAGTCCCTATTCCGACACCGACTGGATACAACCGCCTATCTTGAATTTAAACCGAGTATTAGGATCAATAGAGATCACAACGATTCGAAGTCCTTTTCAAAAACTGATACACAGCAAGATAGCATAAACAGATCACAAACAAGGGGAGATTCTAAGCAAGCCCAGTTCAACTATTCACATAATTTTTATATTGAAAAACAGTTCAACAAAAAGCATAGTCTTTCTTTTCGCAATGAAATCAATTACAGTAACAATGATGTGGATGGCACCAATGAACAACTGAGTGAGATCTACAACAACCCAAATCCAAGAACCCTCCTATGGACAAACGAAGGTTCGGTAACGAAGTCCCGTGCCATCAATTCGACGATCAGTTATTTCAACAAAACGGTGAAAAAGTTAGATTTCAATCTATTTTTTTCCCTCAATAAAAACAGCCGTTCGCAGACCGAAACTTTCTATTTTGATCGGAACAACAGCGGAAAGACTCATGGGAACGATCTTGAAAACAATTTTGATTACAACTACCAAGAATATGTCACTGGTCTTAAGCTCTATTGGAAACCTGTCAAAGATATGTTTATTGATATAGGAACCACCTATGCCATAAAGGATGATCATTTTAATCTCAAACAGCTCAACGAAGAGAAAAAGTTCAAAAATGGCTATTGGCTTCCTAATGTTTCCGTTCGTTACAAAAATCTGTCACTCAGTTGGCAGAAAAATATCCAATCGCCCGCCACAAATGGAATTCGCACGGTTGAAAACGACCTCAACCCATTACAAACCCGATTGAAGGCGTTTATTTTCGATAACATAGAAACCCAACAGGTAAGCTTATCTTTTTATGCATATAACGCGAAGATCCAATTCAATACCGGAGGAAATATTAACTACCAAGAACGCAGCATCGGCACTAGAAGCTGGCGTGATGCCAAAAATGGTCATTATACCGTTCAATCTTATTTAGCTGGTTCCAGGTATAATTCTTCTTTATATAGTTTCCTCCGATATAGTTTTAAAAGCGGCGAAAACTGGAATTTTTACCTTTCCCAGACCAGTACTGCTTATAATTTCGAAAATTACAGTACAATCAATGACATCGCCAATAAATCAAATAATGTGGGGATAGATCTATCGCAGGAATTTTCCATTACCTGGAGAAATCTGATCGGTATTCAACCCAAGTATACTTATAACAGGAATAAAAACTTAAATTCCGCCAAAAACCATCCCGACTTTGCTGAAACAGCTTATTCAACACATCAGATCGGCATGGGATTAAACATCAACCCTATTAAGGGCTTTTCGTTAGAGAGCACTTATTCATTGGATAATAGAGCAAGTGGATTAAATGGAAGAAAAAACTACCATATATTAAACGCTTCGATGTACTATACTTTTAAAAACAAGTCTCAAGTGAAGCTGACCGGCTTTGACATCCTGAATCAAAATACACAAAATTACTGGGGAAGTCAGGGAAACATGACTTATTTTGGAAGTTCAATGACCTTAAAACAGTATTTTATGCTCGGATATATCCACAAATTCAATATGATAAAAACCAAATGATGGGTCTATCTGGAAAAGTTTGATTTGACGACAAGCAGAAACATTTTACCTGTATTTATTGTTATCTTTAGGATAAAACACGTATAATTTATGGCTTTTGTAGATTACTATAAAGTGCTTGGCATTGATAAAACGGCTTCGGCAGACGATATCAAAAAAGCATATCGAAAACTAGCGCGTAAATATCATCCTGATGTCAACCCCAATGATAACGAGGCTAAACAACGGTTTCAGGAGATCAATGAAGCGAATGAAGTCTTATCCGATCCCGAGAAACGTAAAAAATATGACCAATATGGCGAACATTGGCAGCATGGAGAGGAGTACGAAAAAGCACAGCAGCAATACCGACAATCCCAATCTGGCGGTGGCAATCCTTTTGGGGCCGGCGGGAACCCATTTGGTGGCGGTGCGGGTTCCTATGAGTATACCGGAAATTTTGATGATGGTCAATTCTCGGATTTTTTCGAGCAGATGTTTGGCAGTCGACGCGGTGGCGGTAGGCAGAGTACTTTCCGCGGGCAGGACTTTAATGCCGAGCTAAGTTTAACGCTCCAACAGGCCTACACTACCCACCAACAAACCTTTAATATCAACGGCAAGAGTATCCGTATTACGATTCATGCGGGTGTTGAGGATGGACAGAAAATCAAATTAAAGGGCTATGGTAGCGAAGGAATCAATGGTGGCCCTAAAGGCGATTTATATATTACGATCAACATCACGCCGGATGCAAATTTCAAACGTCAGGGAAATGATCTGTACACCTCGCTGGATGTAGACCTCTATACGGCGATTTTAGGTGGCGAGGCAACACTCGATACCTTTGGCGGTAAGATCAAATTAAAGGTCAAACCCGAGAGTCAAAACGGTGCAAAAATGCGGCTCAAGGGCAAAGGTTTTCCGCTATACCGGAAAGAAGGTGAATTTGGAGACCTCTACGTAAGCCTAAACATCAAAATGCCCAGCAATCTTTCCGATGACGAAAAAGCGCTATTTCAACAATTGAAGGATTTAAAGCAATAATCTTATGGAAACGACACTCATAAAAGTGATAGACTTCTGTCAGTCGAGAAAGGTTGAAACAACTTTTCTACAGACCATGGAGGAATATGGACTCATTCATATTGTCATCCAGCAGGAAGAACAATATATCGACGAAGATGAACTCAAGAAACTGGAACGTTTCTCAAATCTATATTACGATCTTGAAGTAAATCCCCAGGGAATTCAGGTAGCCAATCATCTATTGGATAAGGTCGAACAACTGCAAAATGAAATCTTACTACTCAAAAATAAATTAAAAGCCCTGGATTATTAGTCCAGGGCTTTTATACCCGTCAATAAAATAGAATAATTAGAATACCACGTCCTTCTCGGTATTGATTTTGGTCTGCCAGACGATTTTATCCTGCAACGTTGTATAGAGAATTTCATAATCCCCTTTACAAACGACGAATGAGCCATAAAAATCTTTTGGCTTCATTAGCCGATAGACCACCAATGTACGCTTCCCTTCTACATTTCCGTATGCTTTCATCAGCATATATCCGGTCTTGTTAATCTTCTCCTCAGGAATCTTATAGTCCAGATGCGAGCGGCTCCCATCATCAGGGCATAAGATCTCCGTCCTGCTTGGCGTAAAAACATAACGGTCACGATACATAGCCACATTAGATAATACAATATCCTTCGCCCAGGCAATGTCATTGAAATCAGCCGGAAGCAGAAAGATCATGCTGACCATCTTTTCCTGCCAGAGCCTGTCATTGAACGGAATAACAAAATGCAACAGCTTTTGCCCTTTGAATTCATTTATGTTGTAGAAATACCGTCCTTCCTTGTTTTCTTCCCGCTGAAGGGCGGTCAAGTCCAGTAAATGATTTCTTTTGCCTTTGACATTCGGAAAATTGTTTATCACCGCAAGCATGTCATAACTATATTTCCCTTTCAGATGCCCGGTAAATAAGACCTTGTAAGCAGTATCCGGGTAATTTAGATGTTTGAGTACATTTTTGTATTTAGCAGTGACCTTACTCACATTGATCGGCCCACCATTGGATTGCCAGTTCTCTTCCTTTAAAATATCATCGCCTAAAAATACAGCCAGGTTTTTATCAATATTGATAAAATATTCGTCCCCTTCCACGGTATAGCCATTTGGTGCCACCTGATAGGATTTGCAGGAAACAAATGCAAAAATTAGCCACACAGTGATCAACAGAAGTAAGGGTTTCTCTTTTTTAAACATCCGGGCGGTCTTCTAAGATTTTAAATTCTGCATCTTTAATCCTTCCCAACGGTAAACATCATAAAAATCACCATTCACTTTCATTACCCTTAATGTCAACTCATATTGATTTCTAACAGGGCTGCCATCGAGAATACCGGGCTTCCATTTTGCTCCAGATCGCAACAGTCGGACTAACTCGTCACCAGCCTTCGCATTGGGCGTGCTGACAACTTTAAAATTATTCAGCTGACCATTTTTTTCGACAACAAATTGCACCACGACATTCCCATCTTTACCAGTTGAGTTTGGTGCGTAATTTTTCATCACATAATCACGTAAGGCAATCATCCCTCCGATAGGTTCTGATGTCACGTCTACACGCGTATAATTTTTTACATAACCACCATTCGGGGCAAATTTGTAGTAGAAGGCAGCTTTTGATTCAACAGGTTTGCCATCCTCCAGGGCAGGTTCCCATTTTGACTGCGACAATAATTTGGTCGCTTGATCAACAAACTGTTTGTCCAGATCCGTCCTGATTTTTAAAGACTTTATTGTACCATCGGGATTAATAATAAAGTAACTTTCAATCACGGGATCGAGGTCTTTATTGGATATTTTTCGCGGCATTTTAAAATTCTGGGCAAACCAGCTGCTTAAGCCATCAACGCCGAGCTTTGGTGTAGCAACCGCTTTTTTTGCTTTAGCCGGCGAGCTACCCTCTTGCATTGTATTTAAACGGATAGGTAAGGTGTAGGCTACACGTACTTTTCGACCGTTTTGTAGGCCGGGATTCCATTTTGCTGCACTTTTCATTAACTTCAATGCAGCTTCACCGGTACCATAGCCCAGATCTTTTTTGAGTTCAAAACTCGACAAGCTCCCATCCTGTTCCACAATGAAGGAAATTTCAATAATACCATTCACTGCGTTTTCCAATGCGGCTTTCGGATAGTCGTAATTGTTGCTAACCCACATCATAAATTGCCGCATGCCACCAACGGGTTCAGGAACAACTTCAACTTCGCTAAAAACAGCATCCTTCCGAGGGTTCGTTGTATCCTGCTGGATCAAGGCGTTGGCGCCCCCATCTGCATAAACATTGCTTCCTGCCACAGCTGGTGAAGGTTCAACAATCGCATTCCATTGCCTTCCCGGTGCTTGGTTCGCCGGGATCAACTCTTCAACAGGCCTAACTGATTCTTTTGATCCAGGTATCTCCAGCTGGTTAATGGAACTTTCCACATCGGTGACAAGATCCTTCGCTCGGCTTGTATTAAATACCAAGGTGGAAGCCGTCACCACCAATAGCATTGGTAAAATGGTTACATACAAAAGCTTATGTTTCTGTGTTGATTTATTCTTAAATAACATCATAATTCTTTTCTTTAAAAACGAATGATTAGAAAACTCATGCGTCAGCGGAAGATGATCCGTCTGCAGGGCATGAGCGACCAACATTTCGGCATAAGCCACCTTATCTGTCGAACAGATTTCGTCGGCTATACATTCGTGCTGGAACTTTAACTCCTTTTGAAAGAAATATAAAATCGGATTAAACCAGTTGAAAATTTTCAACAGCTCCATCAAAAGCAAATCGTAAGAGTGGCCCTGGTCGACATGAACACGCTCATGTAATTCGATACTACCACTGTCTTTAATAGACTCGCCAATGATGATTTTATTGAAAAATGAAAAACTTAGATAGTCCTGTTCGTGACGCAAAGCGCGAAATAACCACATCAGCCGAGCGATAAGGAAAACACAGGCAATCGCAACTCCTGTCCAATAGACATAAGTCATCATGTCTATCAGATAAATGGGCTGCTCCTGCGGGCGGCTAATGGCAATGTCCATATAGCCGCTCAGATCCACCATCGGTATGGAATACGCGATTATCTGGGCTTTCGGTATTTCAATAAAAATCCCAATGGGTGCCAGGAGCGAGAAAAATATCATCCCGATCAAATAAACCCGATTCCATTGAAAAAAGGTGAGTTTTCGAAAAATCAGCCTATAGAGCGCAAAGCTGATAATCAATGAAACATTGACAATCAATAAGTAAATCATAATCAAAAGTTTATAAGAGGTGGTTGTTGTTATTTGTTTTTTCGGATAATCGAAAGAATATCATCTAATTCTTTGACATCCAATTTATTCTCTTCCAGAAAATAAGAAAGCATACTTTTGGGAGAATTATCAAAATAATTATTCAACAACTTACCAGTGATTCCTTTTTTATATTCCTCTTTTGAAATCTTTGGCAAATACTGATGGCTTTTACCAAAAGACTCATGCGACACAAAACCCTTGGTTTCGAGAATACGCACTATCGTTGAAACTGTATTGTAAGCAGGTTTCGGTTCAGGTAGTCGGTCAATGATATCTTTGACAAAACCACGTTCCATTTCCCAAAGCTCCTGCATGATCTGTTCTTCTGCTTTAGTCAATTCTTTAAAATCTTCCATAACTCCTTTATATTAACAGTACTGTTGTAATCGATTACAATACAAGTATATAACTAAAGAAATAGTTTTACAACTATTTCTTTAGTTATATACATAAGTCACTGACTATAAATCAAATAAAATTAAACTAAATACTACTTTATAACAGACTAATCTTCAAAATTCCGTCTGCGTGAAGCTTTCAGCTGGGACTGTTGCTTCTTGCGGTCTAGCCTTTTTAACACACTGGAATAGGGTATTTTGGTTTTCTTTCTTGGTTTTATGGGTATAAGGGCATCCTTCACCAGGTGAAGAAAACGATCAATGGCAATTTCCTTGTTGCGTACCTGCGAGCGGTCTGTATCAGATTCCAGCTGCAAAATGCCTTCTTTATTTATGCGATTTGAGAGCTTTTCAGTCAGAATGGCCTTTTCCTCGGCGGATAAAACTGTCGACTGTTCCACATCCCATTGTAGGGTCACTTTAGAGGATACCTTATTGACATGTTGCCCCCCTGCCCCACCGGACCGTGAAAATTTAAACGTCAGCTCTGCTATTAATCCTGTTATATTCATTTGTTTTTAAATGCTTCTTCTATTTTTTCCATCTTCTTGAGCAGAAAGCCTAATTTTTCGACTTGGTCACGCTGCACTTCAACGAGTTCCTGCTCTTTGCGAATAATGAGATGGTCTATTTTTTCATGTAGTTCCCTGATTTCAAGTTCAGCTTTGAGGTTGACCATATAATCATTCCGTGCCCGCTCACGGTCTTTGGCCTCCTGCCTATTTTGGCTCATCATAATGACAGGTGCCTGTAGCGCGGCGACACAAGATAAGATGAGATTAAGCAAAATAAATGGATAAGGGTCAAAACCTTTATTATTTAGCCAATAGGTATTGAACGCAATCCAGATCAGCAAAAATACGACGAAAGAAATAATAAATGTCCAACTCCCGCCGAATTCGGCAACTTTATCCGCTACACGCTCTCCCACCGAGGTCGCGCCGCCTACATCACTGTCTATACCAGCACTAATGACTTTATTATCCTTAAAGCTCTGTATCACTTGTTGATCCAATTGACTGAGCTGTCCAGACTCATCCTTCAAAAATTCGGCAATATAGGCTTCCTTAAACCGCGTCAGTTCAGAGGCAGCAATGCACTTATCTTTCGCAAAACCCGGGTATTCCTTCCGGATCAATTTAAAAATAGGTTGTCGAATAGAAGCACCCCAAATACGCTGTTCGATAGGGAATTGCTGTCCTGAAATATCACTTGTAAAATTGTCCATATATCGCTTAAATGTCTACTTAAAGATAATGCTTTTTAAGTAATCAAAAAATTCACAAAACTATGGCAATTGGTTTTTGTTATTTTAGGCATAAATAGTCGAAATTTGCAGCACAAAAAATTAGTTATGAAATCATCAGGATTTATTCGCACACAGAAAAGGCGGTAAATCTGACGCTTCATCACCTTTAAAATAGAACCGAGTGCAGCGAGTTCATTTGTACCAATGAAAGCGAACACTAAATAAAAATTATATCAATGAAAATAGGCATTGTTTGTTATCCCACATTTGGTGGCAGTGGTGTTGTGGCAACGGAATTAGGAAAGGCTCTGGCGGCCAATGGACATGAGATCCATTTTATAACCTACCGACAACCTGCACGCCTAGATTTCTTTTCGGAAAACCTATACTATCACGAAGTAGCAGTATCCCAATATCCACTTTTTGACTTTTTACCTTACGAATCCGCCCTGGCCAGTAAACTGGTTGATGTTGTACGTTTTGAAAAGCTGGATCTGATCCATGTGCATTATGCAATTCCCCACGCTTCAGCTGCGTTCATGGCAAAGCAAATATTGCTGACGACCTATGGCATTAATATCCCTGTTGTGACCACTCTTCATGGCACAGATATTACGCTGGTTGGAAAGGATAAGAGCTTTAGCCCAGTCGTGACCTTTTCGATCAATCAGTCAGACGGTGTAACCGCCGTTTCACAAAATCTAAAAGATGAGACACTCCGATATTTTGATATCTCCAGAGATATTAAAGTGATTACCAACTTTATCGATCTCGATAGATTCAGTAATAGGGATCGCTCCCATTTCAAAAAAGCGATTGCTCCGGGCAACGAACGGATCCTGGTCCACACCTCGAATTTCAGAAAAGTCAAAAATACAGAAGACGTTATTCGTATATTTAAGAAAGTACATGATGTCATACCTTCCAAACTATTAATGGTAGGTGACGGGCCCGAACGCCGCAACGCGGAAGAATTATCCAGAGAATTGGATGTGTGTAAAGATGTTCGCTTTTTGGGCAAACAGGATGCCGTGGAAGAGATTTTATCTGTTTCCGATCTTTTCCTGATGCCTTCCAGTTCCGAAAGTTTTGGATTGGCCGCACTAGAAGCAATGGCCTGTCAGGTCCCGGTAGTTTCATCCAATACGGGTGGATTACCAGAGCTCAATGAAAATGGTGTCACAGGATTCCTCAGTAATGTGGGTGATGTAGATGATATGGCCAAGAATGCAATCTATATTTTAGAAGATGCAGAACGATTGGAAAAATTTAAAGAAGCGGCGTTAAATCATGCTAAAAAATTCCAATTGTCTAATATCATGCCGCTATACGAACAATATTACCAGGAAGTGATTGATCAAACGACAAAAGCGCAATAAATATCATTTTTGGCCTTAAGGGTTGAAAAAAAAATTTTATCTTTGACCTTTGGAAAATTTCCAAAAAAACAATTATGAAATACAAACGTATCTTATTAAAACTTAGCGGTGAATCCTTAATGGGTGACCAAAGCTATGGTATCGATATTAACCGTGTATCACAATACGCTAATGATATCAAAGAAATTCACGATCAAGGTCTAGAAATCGCAATTGTTATCGGCGGTGGTAACATTTACCGCGGTTTAAGCGCTGAAAAATCAGGGATGGACCGTGTTCAGGCAGACTACATGGGAATGCTTGCGACCGTCATCAACAGTATGGCACTTCAGGATGCACTTGAGAAAGTTGGGAAAAAGACACGTTTGCTAACGGCAATCAAAATGGAACAGATCTGCGAACCGTTTATTCGCAGAAGAGCGGTACGGCACCTGGAAAAGGGACGTATTGTTATTTTCGGAGCTGGTACCGGAAACCCATATTTCACAACCGATACGGCAGCGTCATTACGCGCGATTGAAATCAACGCCGATGCTGTATTAAAAGGAACACGTGTAGATGGTATCTATACCGCTGATCCGGAGAAAGATCCTAGTGCAACAAAATTTGAAGAGATCTCATTCACGGAAGTGTATGAAAAAGGGTTAAACGTAATGGATATGACCGCCTTTACCCTCTGTCAAGAAAATAAATTACCAATCATTGTATTTGACATGAACAAGCCGGGCAACTTATTGAAACTTGCAAACGGTGAACATGTCGGAACTGTGGTAAAATAATTAATATCTGTAAAAAACGTAATCTTATATGAACGAACTAATTTCAATTGAATTGGACGATTGTAAAGACAAGATGTCCAAAGCAGTTGCTCACACTGAGTCTGAATTAACAAAAATTCGCGCCGGTAAAGCTTCACCATCCATGTTAGATGGTATTTCAGTCGATTATTATGGTAGCGCTACTCCGCTTTCGCAAGTAGCCAACATCAATACTACTGATGCACGGACAATTGTCATCCAACCTTGGGAAAAATCGCTCATCAACGCAATTGAAAAAGCTATTACGGATGCTAACCTTGGCATCAATCCTCAAAATGATGGTATCGTAATCCGCTTAAATGTCCCTCCTTTGACTGAAGAAAGAAGACGTGACCTGGTGAAAAAAGTAAAAGAAGAGACTGAAAGAGGCCGTATCGCTATCCGTAATATTCGTAAGGATACAAATGAGTCCATCAAAAAACTAAAAAATGATGGCGCCTCAGAAGATGAAATCAAAACTGCTGAAGGTGAAGTCCAAAAATTGACTGATGCATACATTGTTAAAGTTGATAAATTGGCTGAACTGAAAGAAAAAGATATCATGACTGTTTAAGTTGCTATGCTTAAACAAATGAAAGGAGGATGTTCAAAAGATTGAACATCCTCCTTTCGTTTATGGGATTCGTATCCCGGCCTCCACTCTCATTAAATATTCAGCAGGCTCGACTTCACTTTCCCAACAGCTTCTATCTTATTTTCTGATAGTTCAATATTATCCCTTCACAAAATATTCCGCGGCGTTTTATTGATATTTGACCAAAATAATTGTACATTGTACACTAACACATAATCAGTTATATGATGAACAATTCTCGCCGTCAATTTTTAAAGCAAGCTGGAATAGGTCTTTCGGCAGCTTATCTGATGCCCAACTTGATATCTTGTCAAAATAAAGCGGGCGCCGTCAGTGACAATCCCCTGCAGAACATAGGTGTACAGCTCTATTCCATACGGGATTTAATGGATAAAGATCCAAAAGGTTCTTTGGAGCAAATTGCAAAAATTGGCTTCAAACATGTTGAGCTATATGGTATTGATCCCGCCGCCAAGCAATTCTGGAAATTACCTTATAAAGAGCTAAAAAAGATTTTGGATGGCAATGGCTTAAAAACCTATTCGGGTCATTATGACATGTCTAAATATCTCAGTAAATCCCATACAGATAAAGAAGATTTATCCATTTACTTTGATGCGGCAAAAGAGCTCGGTCAGGAATATGTTATTGCACCGGTTACACCGATGTTCGATATTAATGCACTTAAAAAAGACGACTATCTCTATGCCGCAGAACAACTTAATAAAGCAGGGGAAGAGGCGAAGAAACTCGGATTAAAAGTTGCATACCACAACCATTTCTGGGAATTTAGAGATCTGGGGAATAATACGATGGGGGAAGAAGTTATGTTAGCTTTCACAGAACCTGATCTGGTGGATTTTGAACTTGATCTTTTCTGGGCCGAGAAAGCCGGAAAAAATCCGATATCCATATTCGAAAAATTCCCGAATAGATTTAAACTATGGCATGTGAAGGATATGGACCGTACAAAATCCAATCCGATCGAATGGCCTAAGGACGGCAAGTTGCCGGTAGAACAGATCTTTAAAGATATCAGATATACCGAAGTTGGTACAGGAAGTATCAATTTTACCGAGATTGTCAAAGAGAAGGCTAAAGCAGGGCTGAAATATGCTTTTGTGGAGCAAGACGACATTTATATGCCAAATAAGATGGAGAGTCTTAAAAAGAGCTACGACTATGTGCAGGCAAATCTTATCAAATAAAAAAGGGAAGCAAATGCTTCCCTTTTTATTTGATAAATTTCCTTAGAATTGTGTATCCTCTACTTCAACGGCTGTTTCAATCACTTTACGCGCCAGTTCTTCCTTGAAGTCAATAATATTTTTACTGATCGTCTCATCGTGAGTTCCTAGAATCTGAGCGGCCAAAATACCCGCATTTTTTGCTGCATTTAAGGCAACTGTAGCCACTGGAATTCCGTTGGGCATCTGCAGGATGGATAAGACCGAATCCCATCCATCGATAGAATTAGAGGATTTTACAGGAACACCGATCACAGGTAAATGTGTAATTGAAGCGACCATTCCCGGTAAATGTGCTGCCCCGCCAGCTCCTGCAATAATCACCTTCAATCCGCGGGATGCCGCATCTTTCGCATAATCAAACATACGTTGTGGCGTACGGTGTGCCGAAACGATGGTAACTTCAAATTCTACTCCAAGGACTTTTAGGACATCAATGGCATCCTGCATAACTGGAAGATCTGATTTACTTCCCATGATAATGCCTACCTGGGCCTTATTATTGACTGACATAGTATTATTAAGCTTTAACTTTTAATATTTCTTGTACTTTTCTTGCATTGGAGATTGCTTTATCCCGATCATCATTGATGATACACACGTGGCCCATCTTGCGAAAAGGTTTTGTATATTTCTTGCCATACAGATGCAAATAAACTCCCTCCATCGCCAACACCTCTTCTACGCCATCATATTTTGCCAAACCTTCGTAGCCATTTTCGCCCAAAAGATTGATCATGACGGTATTTGTCCGACATCTCGTATCGCCCAATGGTAAATTGAATATTGCTCTTAAATGTTGTGCAAATTGAGAAACATAATTGCCCTCAATCGTTTGATGTCCGCTATTATGCGGGCGCGGAGCCAGTTCATTCACCAAAATATCTCCGTTTTTCGTTAGGAACATTTCCACGGCAAGTAAGCCCACGATCTGCAAATCGTCCGCAATTTTCTTTGCAATTGCTTCCGCACGCTGCTGAATTTCCACGCCATACAAGGATGGCGCGATAAGAAACTCAACCAAATTAGCTTGTGGATTAAATTCCATCTCTACCATCGGAAAGGTGGAGACATCCCCCCGATCGTTACGGGCGACAATGACAGCGATTTCCTTTTCAAAATCTACCCACTCTTCTATTAAACTCGGTTCTTCGAAAGCATCCTGAATATCCGCTTCAGTAACAATTTTCTTAACCCCTTTTCCATCATAACCATCTTTACGCAGTTTCTGAATGTAAGGTAGGCTCAGGGTAGGATTTTTTAAATTATCCTTTGTTGATATCAATTGAAACGCTGAGGTCGGGATATCATTTTGTTTAAAGAACTGTTTCTGCAACCCCTTATCTTGGATCAGGCGAATGATACGAGACTGTGGGTAAACGACTACGCCTTCCTCTTCCAGTTTCTCCAGGGCATCAACATTCACTTTTTCAATTTCGATCGTTATCAAATCCAGATCTTTCCCAAAATTATATACCGTCTCAAAATCACTCAATGAACCACATTCAAACTTATTGCACAGTTTCCGACAAGGAGCATTCTTATCAGGGTCCAACACATGAACGTTTACATTGTAATTAATGGCTTCCTGGATTAACATTCTTCCGAGTTGACCACCACCAAGAATGCCTAATTGCAGTTCGCCATAAAAATCTTTTGCCATAATTGATTTTAAAATCTTATAAAATTTATCTTCTAAGCTTTTTCCTTGAACAGTTGTTCGCCTAATAAGCTTTCTTTATCTATTTTTTTTTGCAGTTCAATAAATGCACCGATAAGGGCTTCTGGCCGTGGAGGACAACCTTGAACATACACATCCACCGGGATGATCCGATCCACTCCCTTAACCACATGATAGCCGTGTTGCCAATAAGGTCCACCACAATTGGAACAGGATCCCATCGAGATCACATATTTAGGATCGGGCATCTGCTCATATAGTTTTTTTATACGGTCAGCCATTTTGAATGTAACTGTACCTGCGATTATAATGACATCAGACTGTCTCGGCGAAGGTCTTGGAAAAACGCCCATCCGATCCAGGTCATAAGTCGAGGCCATCGCGCCCATCATCTCGATCGCACAACAGGCAATGCCAAAGCTCATGGGCCACATGGACGAAAGCCTCGCCCAGTTTAACAAATCATCCAATTTGGCAACAACGACACCATTATTTTGCAGTTGACTATCTAAACTCATGCTTACTCAGGTTTTTTAAATCGAGGTTTAAAAGCGATCTTTGGAGCAGCCGCTACTTCCTGTACGACAGTATTCTCCATAGCCGCGTTTGCCGGCTCCCTATAGTCCCGCACCTGATAGGTACTATTATTCAATGTGGAATAAGCACTTTGAGGAATATTTACAGGAACCTTAGGCAAAGATACATTGGGTTTCACCCATTCCAGATCGCCTTTTTTCCATACAAAAACCAATCCCAAGATTAATATACCGATAAACATGGCCATTTCAATCAGGGTAAACCAGCCCCATCGACCATCTGCGGCAATGTATTCCGATTGCCCAAATACAGTTGCCCATGGAAAAATAAAAATAAGCTCCACATCAAACAACAGGAACACCAGGGCAATGACGTAGAATCGAGGATTAAATTGTACCCAAGAGGATCCAACAGGATCTTCACCACATTCGTAAGTGCCAGATTTAATGGGATTGTTCTTTTTGGGAGAAATTAAACGTGCTAAAAAAATGGTCGCACAGACTAACAGCGCCCCTATCAGCAGAATGATAAGGATTTTGCCGTATTCCGATAATTGCGCGGGGTCATCCATAATAATTACAAATTTAACAATTATTTCGTTTACTCGAGCGAGGAACTTGAAATTACGGATTATTTATTAAAAAAATAGGGCATTGTATGCGTACAATGCCCCATATTATATAACTATACACTAAAATTACATTTTTCCTGGCATTTTAGGCATATTGCGCATCAACTTCGCGGCCATCGCCGGGTTAGACATTTGCTTCATCACCTTTCGCATATCACCAAATTGCTTCAACAATTTGTTTACTTCATTAATATCTGTTCCGGAACCTTTGGCAATACGTAAGCGACGTTTTTGATCAATTACATCCGGATTTTCACGCTCAAAAGGAGTCATCGAATCAATGATCGCTTCAATAGGTTTGAACGCATTGTCATCAACTTCAATATCTTTCATTGCCTTTCCTACGCCAGGGATCATGCCCATCAAATCTTTCATATTACCCATTTTTTTGATCTGTTGGATCTGGGATTTGAAATCATTGAAATCAAATTTATTCTTACGGATTTTCTTCTGAAGCTCAGCAGCTTGCTTTTCGTCGAACTGTTGTTGTGCACGCTCCACCAAAGATACCACGTCACCCATACCCAAAATACGGGATGCCATACGATCGGGGTAGAAAACATCCAATGCATCCATCTTTTCTCCGGTACCGATAAACTTAATTGGCTTATTGACAACGGATTTTATGGATAGCGCAGCACCACCGCGTGTATCACCATCCAATTTGGTCAATACAACACCTGTAAAATCAAGGCGATCGTTGAATGTCTTCGCTGTATTGACAGCATCCTGTCCCGTCATCGAGTCAACTACAAATAAGATCTCATCCGGTTTTGTTGCTTCCTTAACCGCAGTGATCTCCACCATCAAAGGCTCATCTATCGCCAAACGACCAGCGGTATCAATAATGACTACATTATGGCCATTGCGTTTTGCCTCTTCAACCCCCGCTTTCGCAATAGCAATCGGATCCGTTGATTCTCTATTGACATATACAGGTACACCAACTTGCTCGGCCAGCACCTCCAATTGATCAATCGCTGCCGGACGATAAACGTCACCCGCAACCAATAATGGTTTTTTGTTCTTTTTATCTTTCAGGTATAAGGCTAACTTTCCGGAAAAAGTTGTTTTACCGGCACCGTTCAGACCCGCGATCAAAATAACAGTAGGATTTTTACCAGTCTCCAGCTCGGTAACAGATCCGCCCATCAATTCTGTCAACTCATCATTCATGATTTTAGTCAACAATTGACCTGGAGAAATACTTGTTAAAACGTTCTGCCCTAAAGCTTTTTGTCTAACATCATCTGTAAAAGTTTTAGCAGTCTTGTAATTCACGTCGGCATCCAACAATGCTTTGCGAATTTCTTTCATCGTTTCAGCAACGTTGATTTCGGTAATACTGCCTTGCCCTTTTAATACCTTAAAGGCCCTATCTAGCTTATCTTGAAGATTTGAAAACATAAAATCTGAGTCTTATTCTATATAAACAGCAAAGTTAAAAAAATTGTCTGTAGTAACCTCATTAACACCCCATAAAAAATGCGACTATTAAAAATAATCGCATTTTTTTATATGCTAAAGTTGTTAAATCGTTCTTTACTCGCTTCTACGCCCGCCAAATAACATAGACGCATAGTATAAAAGTGTTACCAAGGCACTCAAAGCAGCAACTACATACGTCATGGCAGCCCATTTTAACGCATCCTTGGCACCATCGTGCTCCTCACCATTATAGGTAACTCCGGCATGATTTAACCACGCTAGCGCCCGGTTTGATGCATCGAATTCTACCGGAAGTGTGATGAACGAGAAAATTGTTGTAATAGCCAAAGCACCTACACCCACGGCCAACAACCAAGGATTACCGCCTTTGGAAAATGCAAATAACATCACACCCAGCATCAATACCCAAGAGGTCAGTTTGGAAGCCGCATTGACCATAGGCACCATTGCCGAACGGAAACCCAACCATTTGTAGGCCTTTGCATGCTGGACAGCGTGACCACATTCATGCGCCGCGACTGCCGCAGCCGCCACACTACGACCACTATACACTTCAGGACTCAGGTTTACCGTTTTATCCGATGGGTTGTAATGATCTCCCAAACGATCAGGAATGGAGATTACTTTTACGTCATAAATCCCGTTATCGTTCAGCATTTTCAGTGCGATCTCAGCACCTGACATTCCATTCCCCAATGGCATCTCCGAATACTTCTTAAATTTGTTTTTAAATCGTGTCTGGACAATTAGGCTTACCACCATTATTCCAATAAATAAAATCAAGTACATAGCTTTTATATTTTTATCGTTATTATCTTTTAATAGTTTCGATATGACTATCAAACCCTATTCCAATTCCCATAAATTGATTAAGACATGAATTTCTAAGATAATAAAAAGCGTATAACTGACAAAAAGAACAAATTCTTCTGATGCCGACATGACATTGTAGCATAAAAAAGGGGATGAAAACCTCACCCCCGTTATTGTTATTTTCTAAATTATAGTATTTTTTTCATTATCCCATCTGAAAGACCAAATCAGAGCCTTCTATCATTTTTCGCAGATTGCTCAAAGCATAGCGCATTCTTCCTAACGCAGTATTGATACTCACCTCTGTTATCTCGGCAATATCCTTAAAGCTCATATCACAAAAATGGCGCATAATCAAAACCTCTTTCTGATCATCCGGTAGTTTCTGTATCATTTTCTTTAAATCGACATCCACCTGTTGTTTCAGCATCTTAGACTCAGCACTTTCATCACTGAACTCCAACACTTCAAAAATGTCAAAACCATCTGCATTTACAATATTGGGAGCCCGTTTGGCTTTTCTGAAAAAGTCAACGATCATATTATGCGCAATACGGATCGCCCAAGGCAAAAATTTCCCCTCTTCGTTGTATTTGCCAGATTTTAAGGTATTGATGATTTTAATGAAAGTCTCCTGGAAAATATCTTCAGCAAGATATTCGTCTTTTACTTTCATATATATAGAGGTGTAAATCTTCGATTTATATCGATTCAACAATGCCTCTAGGCCGGACTCCTGGCCACCGACATACATTTGGATCAATTCTTGATCACTCTTACTTTTCAAAAGTCTCATACGTCACTTACTTTTTAGCAGTTCGCAATTAAATTATCAGTTCTGTTGTAAAATGTAAATGTTTAGCGTATAGTGTTCCTTTCTTATTGTAAAACAATCAATTAATACTAGCTCAAAGTACCGTAAAATTATTGAGTAATCAAATTTTTACATTTTATTTTAAGACTTTTTAACATTTTAAAAATTAAAAACTTCCTTCCCTTCGCAAAAAAGCACCTGACATACTTAGGTCTGCTTCGACTTATCCGGTGAATTACGCTGACCCAAATTGACCGATAACAGGGAGCTTACAGGAACCTGGTCCAGACCTCATTGGATGAAAGCGTATCAAACCGCTGTTAACTCGCTGTTATTTTAGTATAAAACGCCTATTATCCCAAAGGCTGTCTCCATATTGCCGGCAGGAAATTATAAGCTGGTTTCGCAGTTCATACTGTCTCGAAAATAACATGTTAAAAGAAGGGAACGAACATAAGCAGAGCCGGGACTTGCAAATGTAGCTTAGACCCAAAACGAAAATAGCGGAATTACCTTGGGCAATTCCGCTATTCTATATAGGAACAATCGTCTTATTTATACAATGGAAATTCAGCCATCATGGCTTTCACCTTGCCATGGATTTTATCCAATTCAGCATCGTTCGATGCATTTTGCAATGCTTCGTCAATTAATTCTCCGATTTGAACAATTTCATTTTCTTTGATTCCACGTGTTGTGATCGCCGCAGTACCAAAACGTACACCTGAAGTCACAAAAGGAGAACGTGTATCAAAAGGAACCATATTTTTGTTGGTTGTGATACCCGCTTTACCCAATACCGCTTCTGCTTCTTTACCAGAAATATCTTTGTTTCGTAGATCCACTAACATCAAGTGGTTATCCGTACCGCCAGAGATAATCTTATAATCTTTCTCAACGAAGAACTTCGCCAATGCCGCTGCATTTTTCTTCACCTGAACAATGTACTCCATGTATTCGTCAGATAAAGCTTCGCCGTAAGCAATTGCTTTTGCAGCAATTGTATGTTCCAAAGGACCGCCTTGTGTGCCTGGAAAAACAGCTAAATCCAACAACTGTGTGATTGTACGGGTTTCACCTTTAGGTGTTTTGATACCCCAAGTGTTTTCAAAGTCCTTACCAACCATAATCATACCACCACGTGGACCACGTAGTGTTTTATGTGTCGTTGTAGTAACGATATGACAATGTGGAAGTGGATCATTCAATAAACCACGAGCGATCAAACCTGCAGGATGAGAAATATCAGCCAAAACAATCGCACCGATTTCATCAGCAACTTTACGGATGCGTGCATAGTCCCAGTCACGGGAATAAGCTGAAGCACCGCAGATAATCATTTTTGGTTTTTCACGAAGTGCCGTTTCTTCCAACTGTTCGTAATCAATCAGACCTGTATCTTCTTTTACACCGTAAAATAATGGTTGATAGATCTTACCAGAAAGGTTTGCCGGTGATCCGTGAGTCAAGTGTCCACCATGAGATAAATCAAGACCTAAAATTTTGTCTCCAGGTTTGATTGTCGCCAAAAAAACAGCCGCATTTGCCTGTGCTCCAGAGTGAGGTTGAACATTTACCCATTCTGCGCCAAATAATTGCTTTGCACGATCAATTGCGATGGTTTCAATTTCATCCACAACTTCACAACCTCCATAGTAACGTTTTCCTGGGAGGCCTTCTGCATATTTATTTGTCAACACTGAACCAGCAGCTTCCATCACTTGTTTTGAAACAAAGTTTTCCGAAGCAATTAATTCAATACCTTCTTCTTGGCGTTTCAGCTCATCAGCTATTAAATTAAAAATGGCTTGATCTCTTTCCATTGTTTTTAAATGTTGTAAAGTAAATTTTGTTTTTATTTTAATGCCTCAAAGATAGCATATTCCATAAAGAATATCGACAAAAAGCCATATTTTATTAAATGTTCTTAGAAAAATAGGCTTATTTATGCGAATTAGCTAATTAACAAGGTTTCCTTTTAACTCCTATTTGGAGCCCCCCAATCCAATAAAAATTGAATGTTTTGTAAATGTCAAAAAATCTACGGCGGGCGATTTGCAATTAAAAATATGTATTTTTGTTAAAGAATTGGCTAAAACATTATCAAAATGAGCACAGAACATACAGCAATTGCTCCTGTTACCTTAACGCAAGGGGCAATCAAGGAACTCAATAAATTAAAAGATCAACAAGAAATTTCTGATGATTTTGGTTTACGTGTCGGTGTAGAAGGTGGAGGTTGTTCAGGTATGAGTTATATCCTTGGTTTTGACCAGAAAAAAGATGGCGACAGCGAGTACGAAATTGAAGGAATCCGCATTTTTATGAACAAAGCACATGGCTTATATCTTGCAGGCATGGAAATTGACTTCAAATCAGGACTTGACGCAAGAGGTTTTACTTTCAATAATCCAAATGCAAGTAGCACTTGTGGTTGTGGAAGCAGTTTTTCAGCATAAGTTGAAATTTTACACATATTCCAACAGAAAGGGGACTGCAATGCGCAATCCCTTTTTTGTTTCATGCTGATTCCAGCAGCTCGAATAGCTCATTGTCCAACATAACTCCCCTGCTTTTCTAGCTTTCATTTCGAGTTTGAGTACTCCTATCCGTACAATCCTTCCGTTTTGACAGTACCGTGAATTTTCAAAAATAGGAACTCCGCATTTAATGATATTACAGCTACAAAGCCCTCTTTCTTTTTCCATCATAATTCACTAAATTAGCGACCTTTAGAAAAGAAGCATACAACAGTCTGATGTACAAAGAATATAAGCAGTTAAATTTACCGGAGATCGGTAAAGAGATTTTGACCCGTTGGGAACAGGAAAAAATATTCGAAAAAAGTATCAATAATCGCCCTGAGAGCAAGTCATATACATTTTTTGAAGGGCCACCTTCTGCGAATGGAATGCCTGGGATCCATCACGTGATGGCTCGTACGATTAAGGATATTTTCTGTCGCTACAAGACATTGAAAGGCTACCAGGTAAAACGAAAAGGAGGCTGGGATACCCATGGCCTTCCAATTGAACTTGCTGTCGAGAAAGCTCTTGGTATTACTAAGGAGGATATTGGCAAAAAGATTACCGTAGAAGAGTATAACGACGCTTGCCGCAAGGAAGTGATGAAATATACCGATGTATGGAATGACCTAACCAACAAAATGGGGTATTGGGTCGATCTAGAGCATCCTTACATCACATATAAAAACGAATACATTGAAACATTATGGTATTTGTTAAAAGAGCTATATAAAAAAGGCTTATTGTATAAGGGTTACACCATTCAACCTTATTCACCTGCTGCAGGTACAGGATTGAGTTCGCATGAGCTTAATCAACCGGGTACGTATAAAGATGTGAAGGATACAACAATTGTTGCTGAATTTAGATTGATCAAAAGCCAGCTCCATCCCGCAATTGAAAAATTAGTAGACGATGAAGCCGAAGATGTTGCATTTATCGCCTGGACAACTACGCCTTGGACCTTACCGTCCAATACAGCCTTGGTAGTTGGTAAGAAAATAAACTATGTCAAAATCAGAACTTTCAATAAATATACAGGTGCACCAATATCTGTTGTATTGGCAAAAGATCTGATCAGCAAGCATTTTAAGGCAGAGGGACAAGATGCCTCGTTCCAAGACTATAAGTTGGGTGATAAAGTTATCCCTTGGGAACTTGCAACAGAATTTGTAGGCGAAGAGCTTGTAGGCTTACGTTATGAACAATTGTTGCCTTATATCACCAATGAAGATTTACAAGAGAATGCTTTCCGTGTAATCCCTGGTGACTTTGTGACCACCGAAGATGGTACGGGTATCGTACATGCTGCGCCGACTTATGGTGCGGATGACTTTCGTGTAGCGAAAGAACACGGTGTACCGGGTATTTTGGTGAAAGACGAAAATGGAAAAGATGTTCCTACGGTAGACCGTACGGGTCGCTTTGTGAATGAAATCACCGATTTCGCAGGACGATTTGTGAAAGAGGAATACTACAGTGCAGAAGAACGTGCGAAAGAGGACTTCAAACCTACTGACGTCTTGATCTCGATCAAACTAAAAGAGGATAATAAAGCATTTGATGTAAAAAAATACGAGCACACCTACCCACACTGTTGGCGTACAGACAAACCAGTTTTATACTATCCATTGGATAGCTGGTTTATCCGTACTACTGCGGTAAAGGAGGATTTGGTAGCTTTAAATAAAACAATCAACTGGAAACCGGAAGCAACTGGAACAGGGCGCTTTGGAAACTGGTTGGAAAACCTGGTTGATTGGAACCTTTCCCGTTCTCGTTACTGGGGAACACCACTTCCAATCTGGCGTTCAGAAGATGAGAATGAAGAGGTTTGTATCGGTTCGCTACCTGAATTAAAGTCTTTGTTAGAGGCTTCCCTGACTTCGGATATTCTATCCGCAGATGAGAAAGCGAAAAACCAAGTCTACCTAGACAAATTTGACACAGAAAAACTGGATTTACACCGTCCATATGTTGACGACATCGTTCTTGTTTCTGACGCTGGTCAAAAATTATTCCGTGAGCCTGATTTAATTGACGTATGGTTCGATTCGGGAGCAATGCCTTATGCACAATGGGGGTTGGATCACGAAAAATTGGCAAGAGGGGAAGAGTTTCCATTTAAAGATGGATTCAATCATGCATACCCAGCAGACTTCATTGCGGAAGGAGTTGATCAGACTCGTGGATGGTTCTTTACGCTACATGCGATCTCCACGATGATGTATAAATCGGTCTCTTTCAAAAACGTTGTTTCCAATGGATTGGTATTGGATAAAAACGGAAATAAGATGTCCAAACGCTTAGGCAATGGCGTTGATCCTTTCTCGACGATCGATCAATATAGTGCTGATGCTACCCGTTGGTATATGATCAGCAATGCAGCTCCTTGGGACAACTTAAAATTCAACATGGAAGGATTGGATGAGGTACGCCGCAAATTCTTTGGCACGTTATACAATACCTACGCGTTTTTTGCACTTTATGCCAACATTGATAAGTTCTCCTATGCAGAACCAGATATTGCATTAGAAAACCGTCCTGAAATCGACCGCTGGATTATCTCGTTACTAAATTCACTAACGAAAGAAGTGGATGAATATCTAGCGGATTACGAACCGACAAAAGCTGCACGTGCAATCCAAAACTTTGTGGACGAACACTTGAGTAACTGGTACGTTCGTTTGTGCCGTCGTCGTTTCTGGAAAGGAGAATATACCGAAGATAAGATTTCTGCATATCAGACATTATACACTTGTTTGGATACAATTGCGAAATTAATGTCACCGATATCGCCATTCTTCTCGGATAGACTATTCCTGGATTTGAATACTGCAACCAATAAGGAACAAGTCGAGTCAGTTCATTTAGCCAACTTCCCCGTATACGATGAAAGACTAGTGGATAAAGATCTGGAAGAACGCATGGCCTTGGCGCAGGATATTTCGTCGTTGACACTTTCACTACGTAAGAAAACGTCGATCAATGTGCGTCAGCCATTAAACAAAATCCTCGTTCCAGTATTGGACAGTGCTTTTCAAGAGAAGGTAGAAAAAGTAAAAGATTTGATACTTTCGGAAACCAATATCAAAGATATTGAGTTTATTACGGATACAACTGGTATAATCAAGAAAAAAATAAAACCAAACTTCAAAGCTCTTGGCGCGAAAGTTGGTAAGGATATGAAGTTAGTTTCTTCATCTATCCAATCGTTGACTATAGATCAAATCAGTACATTGGAATCAGCAGGTGAATTGGCCTTAACGGGCACGCCATATACTATTCTATTGAGCGATGTAGAAATTATAGCAGAGGATGTGGAGGGATGGCAAGTTGCTAATCTGGGTAAATTGACCGTAGCATTGGATGTCCATATTACCGAAGAATTGAAAAAGGAAGGTTTATCAAGAGAATTGATCAACCGTCTACAAAATTTACGGAAGGAAAAAGGACTTGAAGTGACTGATAGAATTAACGTAAAGTTAACAGCAGCCTCAGAAGTAGTCAATGCAGCGAAAGAAAATTTATCTTATATTTGCACCGAAATTCTAGCCGATTCATTGGTATTTGAAGATTCACTAACTGAAGGAGAGACCATCGAGATCGATGGCAAAGAACTTAAGGCATTAATCCAAAAAAATTAAATTATGGCAAACAACAACGAGAAAACACGCTATAGCGATTCAGAATTACAAGAATTTAAAGATATTATCTTGGACAAGCTTAGAATAGCAAAAGAAGAGCTTTCCTCGTTGACAGCAACGCTCAATAACAGCAATGCGAATGGTACAGACGATACTGCGGGTACTTACAAGACCTTAGAGGATGGTTCTGCAACGTTGGAGAAAGAGCAAACCAACCAATTGGCTGCGCGTCAAAAGAAGTTTATCGACAACCTTGAAGCAGCGTTGGTGCGCATCGAGAACAAAACGTATGGTATCTGTAGAGAAACCGGAAAACTGATTCAAAAAGAACGTTTGAAAGCTGTTCCGCATACGACGTTGAGCATCGAAGCGAAAAACAAACAATATTAATTTTAAGCAAAAATATATGGTCTTTGCTCCGGCAAAGACCATTTTTATAGCACAATGAAGGGGTATACGAAACCAGTCGCACTAATTGTCGCGATTCTTTTAATAGACCAATTGTCAAAAATATGGGTTAAGCTCTCTATGACAATTGGACAAAGTCATCACATATTAGGCAAATTCTTCCAGATCCATTTTATTGAAAATAACGGAATGGCTTATGGAATGGAATTTGGTGGCGATTACGGGAAATTGTTCCTGACCGTGTTTCGGATACTGGCCGTCGCTGGTATTGGCTATGGTCTACACTACATGATTAAGAATAAATACAACCGTGGTTTTATATTAAATGTAGCCTTGATTCTCGCCGGTGCTTTGGGCAATATCATTGATTCGGCATTCTATGGGGTGATCTTCAGTGAGAGCACCTTTTACGACAAAGCATCCTTATTTCCAGCTGCCGGGGGGTATTCATCCTTCTTGCATGGAAAAGTCGTCGATATGCTTTATTTCCCATTAATCGAAGGAACTTTCCCTACCTGGGTACCTTTTTGGGGTGGCGAAGATTTTCTATTCTTCAGGCCAGTTTTTAATATCGCTGATTCGGCAATCTCAGTAGGTGTTGTGTTAATACTACTATTCCAAAAACGGTATTTTAAAACGGAAAAAGAGGAAAAATCTAGTATCCATAGCGAAATCGTTGAAGATTAACGAAATATATTACAAAAGCCTTGTTAATCACAAGGCTTTTCTTTTAAAAAGTTAAAAATAAAATGGGGATCATAATCCGGTTATCAAGTAACCTAGTCATGTAGGTAATGGTGATCTCCACACTAAACATCAAAAATGAAAAACATAAACTTATTCCTAATCGTCTGCTTACTTTTTGTGACAAAATACGCGCTAGCACAGCAAATTGAAATTCCAAAGCTAAAAAAACATATCTACTACCTGGCAGATGACAAGATGAAAGGTAGAGGAACGGGTAGCAAAGAAGTATTCAAAGCAGCAGACTATATCGAAAAAGAATTCAAAAAATATAAATTACAGCCCAAAGGTGACCATGGTTACCGTCAGTCTTTCAAAGCCAAAGTATGGAAAGTGAAAGTAGCCGACAGTATCCGTGATGCAGACAACATTATCGGCTTTGTTGATAATGGAGCAGCCCTGACAGTGGTGATAGGTGCTCATTACGATCATTTGGGTACAGGCCACCAAGGTAGTTCAAAAGATTCCTTAGGTGTGGGAAAAATCCACAATGGTGCTGATGATAATGCTTCCGGTACCGCCGGTTTATTGGAACTTGCCCGTTATTTTAGTACCAACAAGGAAAAAGAACCTTACAATCTATTATTTATAGCCTTTGGCGCTGAGGAGCTGGGATTAGTAGGTTCCAAATATTTTACGGAGCACCCCACCCTACCGCTTGAAAAAATCACCGCCATGCTCAATATGGATATGATCGGCCGCTATAATTCTGACAATGGACTTGCCGTCATCGGATATGGCACAAGCAGCCAATGGCCAACGATTTTTAAAGATATCCAGGCACCAATAAAATTTAACCTGAGCAAGGACGGTAACGGCGGATCCGATCAGACTTCCTTTTATAAAAAGAATATTCCAGTATTATTTTTCCATACCGGTGGGCATCCAGACTACCACATGCCTACCGATGATGCAGACAAAATTGATTACAAGGCATTGAAATCTATTCTTGACCTGGAAAAATCGGTGATTGAAAATGTGATGAAACAGTCCGATAAAATGGATTTTATCTGGACGAACTAAATATATAAAATCCCGCTTGTTTTTTTTAGAATCCCGGCTTAGTCCCGGAAACAACTTGATCGGGATGAATGATACAGTGTAAGTCCCTATTGAACTAAAAGACGGATAAAAAATAACTATACGGATGAAAAAAATTCTTGTCACAGGATCCAACGGCTTTTTGGGTCAAAAGGTCGTAGACCTACTTGCCGGAGATGACCGCTATGAAGTTACAGCCATTTCAAAAGGCTCAAACAGAAATCCAAATCAAGTTGGATATGTATTTGAGCAGATTGATTTACTGGATCATACAAAACTGACGGATTTTTTATCCAGTCATAGCTTTGATACGATTGTACATACTGCAGCGATGACCAGTGTCGAAGCATGTGAGGTCGATAAGGCGGCCTGCCAGCTGATCAATGTAGATCTGGTACAAACCTTGGCGAGCTACTGCGAAAAAAATCAGGCACAGTTGGTTCATCTCTCCACCGATTTCGTATTCGATGGCAAAAAAGGTAGTCCCTATCATGAACAGGATTTACCAAATCCCCAAAGTGAATATGGGAAAAGTAAACATGCCTCGGAGCAAGTACTCGAACAATCTTCCTGCAAGTATGCCATTTTACGTACAATTTTAGTCTATGGTATAAATGCTGACCCAAACCGCTCCAATTTAGTGCTATGGGCAAAGGGAAAGCTTATACAAAAAGAAGCGATAAAAGTAGTCAATGACCAATGGAGAATGCCTACATTTGTAGATGATTTAGCGTATGCTTGTCAATTGGCCATTGAACGAAACGCTCAGGGGATATTCCATATCTCCGGGGCAGAATTGATGTCCATCAATGAAGCGGTTTATGCAATTGCAGATTATTGGCAACTGGACAAATCATTGATCTCGGAAATCAGTGCAGCAAGTATCGGACAAGCGGACAACAGGCCGCGTCTGACAGGTTTTGATCTCAGTAAATCCAAAAACGAACTGGGCTATGTACCGACGTCATTTGTGGAGTCCTTGGCAATAATTGATAGGCAATCTAAGGAACTTGGAAGATAATGACAAAAAATAATATGATAGAGAAATTTGCGAGAGAGTCATACACGGAGATGAATGAATTGGTCCTTCCGAATGATACCAATACGTTTGGAAATCTCATGGGCGGCCGTTTATTATATTGGATGGATATCTGTTCGGCTATTGCTGCACAGAAGCATTGTAGCAATGTGGTCGTTACGGTATCTGTAGATAATGTATCTTTTAAGCGTTCGATCAAACTGGGTGAAGTGGTCACCATACAGGCACAAGTCACCCGTGCATTTAACAGTTCGTTAGAGGTACGCATGGAAATTTTTGCATCAAATTTGCCGGAGGGCACTCGCGTAAAAACCAATGAAGCGTATTATACTTTTGTTGCCGTTGATGCCGACAATAACCCTAAAACTGTGCCGGTATTGATTCCTGAAACAGAATCAGAACACAAAGCTTATGAAGATGCATTGCAACGCAGAGAGCTTCGCCTTATTCTCGCGGGAAAACTAAAGCCCGAAAATGCAAAAAAACTAAAAGCATTGGTCAGTCTGTTCAGCCAGAAAAACTAATATAGGACTGATACATTGCTATAAAAGAAAGCGAGTACATGTCGACATGTACTCGCTTTCTTTTTATTGGCTACAAAAAATATGATTTTGCACCTTTTATTTCGAATGGTTACTCCCCATTGCCTAAAGCTAAGATCCGGTCGAATTCCTCAGGCTTTAGCGGCATCACCGATAGACGGCCCTGTCTCACCAAAGCGATATCCTGTAATTGCTCATCTGCTTTGATGGTATCCAGCGTAACAGATTTCTTCAGTGTTTCAACAGGAGCCAAGTCTACGACAACCCAGCGTTCATCATCGGTTGTTGGGTCCTGATAAAATTCTTTCACTACCTTCGCGACACCAACGACATCCTTTCCCTCGTTGCTATGATAGAAAAGGACCAAATCGCCTTCCTTCATCGCTTTCATGTTATTCCTAGCCTGGTAATTGCGAACACCATCCCAAAACGTCTGTCCATCTTTATTAAATTGCTCCCAACTATATTTAAATGGTTCAGATTTCACTAAGAAATATTGCATAATCAACTGTTTGTTAAGCGTTAAAAACTATTGTTGTGGCATTAATACTTCCATTTTGTCCGCGAAATGCGCACAGTAATCGCGCAAGTCACCAATAACCTTCTCGGCCATGGGATCTCCGCCCGAGGAACGGATAAAGGAGTCGCCCAAAGTTTGTAAAGTTTCGTAAAAAAAACGCTTCATCTCATCGTACGGCATGTCTTTTGTCCAAAGGTCGATACGCATTGAATTTTTATAATGTGAATCCCATAGGGCTAAAAACATCGCTTTCGCGGGTAATTCTTCCGCATTATTTCCGTCTGTGGACGACCACATGATGTTTTCAGGAACATTGTTTTCGTCAAGCTCTACTTGTAATTTTATTTCTGCTTTTTTCATTTTAGTATTGAGTATTGAGAAAGGCGTATAAAGTATTGAGATTTTACCTCAACCAGCCCACGGCTTCCGCACCATCTCCGTTTTTTTAATTTCCTTTTTTATTTATCAACTGACTGTTACCTTTATGATCAAACTTACTACACAGACTAGGACCAAAAATGCCAGTTGCAACAGCCACATTTTCTTATTTTCTTTAATGAGTACTCTAAACAAAATATCTACCACTGTCAGTAGTACCATCAACGCGATAAACGCTCCCCATGTAAAGAGTGCCTTTTCGTCATTGGGATTTTCCATGACAAACCAGGCGACCAAACATGCACTAGCAATATTTAATGGGGTAAACCGCATGTTGGTTATCGTTTCTTGAAATTACGGCTTGGTCCTGTAGATTTACCACCGCCCGATTTGCCCTTGCTTTTGGCCTTTGGCTTATAACCTGAGGCACGTTGCGCTTCGCGGACTTCCTTTTGTTTGATCACATATTTTTTCTCATGGAAAGCGCCCTGATAATCCGGGTTATCTTTTTTCTTTTGATTATCAATATCGCGTGCAATATCCTGTTTCTCCTGAAAAGGCGTCTTCTCCACGAATACCTCCTCTGGGATTGGATACACCGGAATACTCTGTTTGATCAATTTTTCAATTTTTCGAACATAGTATTTCTCGGCCTCATTGCAAAAAGTGATCGCATCCCCTTCATTAAACGCCCGGCCTGTACGTCCAATACGATGTACATAGTCTTCGATGACAATAGGCACTTCGAAATTGATCACGTGGCTTACATTGGAAACATCAAGTCCCCGTGCCGCCACATCCGTTGCAACAAGGATACGGATATTCCCTTCCTTAAATGCATTGATTGAGTTGATACGTGTGTTCTGTCCTTTATTGGCATGAATGACACGGACTTCGTCTTTGCCATATTTACGTTCCAGGAAATGAAAAACATTGTCCGCAACTTGTTTCGTTTTACAAAAAACAATCAGTCTGCTAAAAGCTTCATCGTCTTTCAATAGATGCTGCAGTAAATTTAACTTGGTTTTTTGATTGGGAACAAAATATAAAGCCTGACTGACCGTTTTAGCCGGTGTCGCCTGTTCAGAAACTTCTATTACAGTGGGAAAAGCCAGAAAATCACCGGCAATTTTACGAACAAGTTCGCTCATGGTCGCCGAGAACAATAAATTTTGGCGTTTGCGCGGCACGATTTCCAATACGCGGTGAATCTTACTGATGAAACCCATATCCATCATCTTATCCGCTTCATCCAATACCAAAAATTTGAGTGACTTCACGACAATATGTCCTTCCAAATATAAATCCAAGAATCGTCCAGGTGTAGCGACAATAATATCAACTCCTTTTTCAAGGGTTTCAATCTGTGTCTTAGGCCCTAGTCCGCCGTATAAAACCACCGAACGCAAATCGAGGTAAGTAGAAAATAGCCTGATATTCTCTTCGATCTGCATGGCCAATTCTCTGGTTGGTGTTAAGATCAACGCTCGCGCATCAATTCCTTGGGCGTATTTCAATTTCATCAGGATGGGCAATACAAATGCAGCCGTTTTTCCGGTTCCTGTCTGGGCTATTCCCATCACATCTTGCCCCGCCAATATCGGTGTAATTGCCTTCTCCTGGATCTCAGTCGGTTGTTCATAACCTGCCTCTGTGATCGCGTTTAAGATCTGTTTATTGAATTTAAAATTTTCAAATGTTTGCTGCATCCTACAAAGATAAGGAAAAGAGTCCATTTGACTTTCCTCGATGGACATTCCCGTACACATTTACTTTTAATTGACATAAAAATTGGGAAAAAGCATAATATAAAGTCTAATATTTTGGTTTTTAACAGAATTAAAGCATTTTTGTAGGGTATAAACAAACTTTTTATCAGGTTGATATGAAAAAATTATGGATGTGTTTGTTGCTGATAACAACAAGCTTTGCTGCATTTGCCGATGAGGGAATGTGGTTTTTAATGTATCTAAAGCGTCTGAATGAGGCTGATATGCAAAAAAAAGGTCTTCGTTTAAGCGCCGAAGAGATCTACAGCATTAACCACTCGAGTTTAAAAGATGCGATTGTGCAATTTGGCGGTGGTTGTACCGCAGAGATTGTTTCTGACCAAGGGTTGGTATTCACCAATCACCACTGCGGCTATGGTGCAATTGCTGAATTGTCCACACCTGAGAATGACCACTTGACAAATGGTTTCTGGGCAAAGACAAAAAGCGAGGAATTGAAACCAAAATCCCTATCTGTCCGCTTCTTCGTACGAATGGATGATGTTTCAAAACGCATCTTAGGTTTGGTCAATAATAAAATGACTGAGGATGAGCGCAACAAAATTATCGCTGCTGAGATCGCTAAAATCCAAAAGGAGAACAGCGAAAATGGTAAGTATGTTGTTGAGGTAAAATCTTTCTACCAAGGTAATGAGTATTATTACTTTGTGTACCAAGATTATAACGATGTACGTTTAGTCGGAACGCCACCAAATAGCATCGGTAAATTCGGTGGAGACACTGACAACTGGGAATGGCCACGTCACACAGGCGACTTTTCGATTTTCCGTGTCTATGCAGACAGAAACGGAAACCCTGCGGAGTATGCACAGGACAATGTTCCGTTGAAACCAAAACATTTCTTACCAGTCAGTTTAAAAGGTATTCAAGAAGGCGATTTTGCAATGATCTTGGGTTATCCCGGCCGTACAAACCGTTGGATGCCTTCGGGTGGAATCAATCAAAACGTAAAATTTGCATACCCTGCTTGGGTAGAGGCCTCCAAAACGGGCATGGATGCCATGAAAAAATTCATGGACCAAGATCAAGCAGTTAAGTTGAATTATGCGTCGAAATACTCTCAGGTGGCCAATTATTGGAAAAACCGCCAAGGTATGATTGACGCGTTGACCTTACATAAAACAGCAGCGTCAAAAGCTAAAGATGAGGTTAAATTTGACAAATGGGCAAACAAGGCTGCCAACAAAGCGGAATACGGAGACGTGATCAAAATAATTAATGCTTACTNNATACCGCAACCAACGAGAAAGCGAGACATGACAACTATCTCATGGGAATGATTCGCTCCAGTGCGATTGCGACATTGCCGTACACGATCGGCTCCGGCTTAGAAGTTTATGCTGCAGGCGATGAAGCACGGAGAAAAGATATTCTTCCTCGCTTAAAATCGGCGATCGATGCTGGCTATGAAAAAATGTATCTGCCTTTGGAAGAACAGGTGTTGATCGACGAATTAAATCTATATGCAAAAAAAGCGGGGAATATTGCACCTTATGTTGCTGAGTTGGCTGCTAAAAACAATAATGATTTTACAGCTTACATCAAAGAATCCGTAAAGAACAGCATTTTCGCTTCTGCTGAGCGTTTGAACAATTATTTAGAGAATCCAAATGCTGAAATTTTGGCAAACGATCCGTTGTACAAGTTATCTTCAGCATTGATCAGTAAATACCGTCAGGAAGATCCGAGCTTAAAAGTTGAGCAAGACAAGTTTGATGGGGCTTACCGTAAATACGTCGCCGGTGTGTTGGCTTCCAATCCAAAAGGAAAGTTCTATCCGGATGCAAACAGCACATTGCGTCTTTCATATGGTTCAATCAAAGGCTTGCCACAAGACCCGCGCAATGACGCTGACAAGAACTTCTACACGACTTTAAAAGGTACTATCGCAAAGTACAAAAAAGGTGATGAAGAGTTCGATTTGCCCCAACGTTTGATGGATCTGTACAAAAATAAGGACTATGGGCGTTATGCTGACAAAAAAGGGTATTTACCAGTAAACTTCCTAAGTGACAACGACA
>NZ_DLJD01000034.1:0-49330 GCF_002484085.1 Sphingobacterium sp. UBA7625 | reverse complement strand
GACTGCCTATCGCTGACGCAAGCTGACGATAGCATAAATCACTGTCTGAGCGCAGCGAGTTTGATTTATGCCGTCAGCTTGCTAAGAAGATGGCACAAAGGAATGCAGTAGTCAATTCATGTCCTCCTCATTGCTATCGAATACTCAAATACACTTCATCACCCATATCCCACAAGCAATACACCAGCGCTTTGAGCTTGGCCAGGGCCTTACCACTTTCTGTGCCCTGCCCCTCGCCGGTCAGGCTGATGACCGGAGCGATACAGCCGAGCAGTTCGTCCTTAGCGTTATTTGCCGCGTGGATCAAGATCCCTTCACGGTTCAGCACATGCGGGATACCGATCTGCTCCCCGTGTCGCTGGTAGCGGATCTTCTCCAGTTTGTACTGACCGATCGGGATGCAGCTGATCCGCTTGATGTTATTGCGATCCGGCAGCTCGATCGTGTGGCAGATATGCTCGCCCTCGAAGGTAATTGTTCCATTTGTTCCCTCAGCCCCATATTTACGGAGGAGCTTAAGGGTATGCCTAGTTTTCATAAGCCTACGGTTGGATTACTTGGACAAATGTTAAGGCATTGTACATGCCATTAGATAAAGGATAGTACCCACCATTGACGAATTGGAAATAACTTATTCCCATCATGATCAGCACAGCAGCGCCAGCCTGTGGTACCAACTGTATGCTTAGCACTTCAGGAGCCGAAACATCGCTTTTACCAATATCCAAATAAGACGAACGAGCAATATCCACCTCATCAGCTTCTGGATTTTGTGCATCAAACTCAGTTGCTACCAGCTGAACCTGTACATGTGTTGCTCCATTCAGTCCTTTGATCACGTTTTTAGCGATCATTTCCGGGATTGCAAAGGAACCATCGCCTGTAGCTCGATCATAGACAGGACGGATTTTAAGGAAGAATACGTCCTTGAGCTGCGCCTTAAGGTTACATTCCAACCCCACCAGTGGGCCCAGATTGGAAGAGAGTACTTGGCGGTCGCCCCTGCCATTTACTTCATCCGCACGGATGATACGATTTAGACGGCCGGTGAGGCGATTGGCAAATGCAGCATCTGATCCCTGATTGAGTAGCTCGCGCAGCTGTTCACGCAGTTTTTTGGAGGCATTTGCTGCCCGACCGAATTCCTGGCCGTTTTCTTTGGTTCGCTGGAACCGCGGATCAGAATTGATCTGATCTTTAGTTGGGCCACCTTTCATGCGAGCCTGATAGCCGCGCTTGTCCTTGTAGAAGGAAAGATCCCCGATCTTACCTTCAAATTTTACTAAACTTACTTGTCTTGCCATGATTGTTTATCATTGGATTACAGCACAAAGGTGCACATGCAAAAATCAGGTTCGGTCCCAAATGGGCTTTGGTGGGCTTATTTGTATCCAAATGGGGCCAAATGGGTTCATTTGTCTCTTTTACATGTGAAATAATAATTCCTAACTTTAGGTTAACGGCAACACGAAAGTTTTGCTGGTAAAATGCCGCTACAAATAACCCATATTCGCCCGACACAGACAAAGCACATGTTAAGCACAGATATAGCACTGTTGAAGCACTAATAATGTACATTGTGAAATGTGCTAAAACAGTACTACAGAAGTGCTTTGTAGGAGTAAGATGATAAACGGACAATAAGCCGATTAATAAGTAATTTTTAACAATTAAATAAATATAATTATGAGCAATCAACGTGTCTGCATCTATGCTAAAGATGTCAGTATTCTCTTGGGAAAGAGTTACAAACAGTCTGTCCGAATACTTCGGACAATCAAAGATGCCTATGGAAAGGATCTCCATCAGTACATTACGGTAGAAGAGTTTTCTTCCTATACCGGTATTGATGTAGAAACCATCCGAAAACAATGTCTCCGCAATTGATCTAATCCCTTATTTATCAAGGCTTAGCCCATGATCTGTTGGTCTGTTACTTCATGTTCCTTTTCTAAAAGTACAGTTGATGTGAGTTGGGTAGTAAATTATAAATTTTTAGATGCTTCATACCACTTCCAAAATGCCCCTTTTTTTTCCTTATTTACGTTGACGTACCCTTTTATTGGAGGTTTAAAATAAATCTTTAATGCCCTGGTATCACTATCATTTTCTACTTCTGCTATTCCCACATATTGGACAATCCAATTCCCTGTAGAAAAAAACCTAAAATCTTTGTCGGTAATTTTTTTTATCTCTTTCAATGTTCTGAAGGGCAACTTATGTTCCATTCCATGCTGGTCCACGCCAACTGCACGTCTTTCCACTAACTCGATTTTATAGAATTTCCCAAATTGATCATCAAGATCCTCTTCACGATAGGACTGATTTTCAAGCACAGGTCGTTGTAGTTTTAGCATGCGGGCATTTCGGGTCAAAACCATACTATAGTACATCCCGAACAAGATAAGCTCAAAACTAACGAAGATAAAAATTACCAAAAGTGAAATCGGGAAAATAACTTTGGAATAAGTTGATAAACTAAATGGCTCCCCGAAAATAGAGAAGTAAGTATAAGACAATATTAGCAATACAGTCACAGGGATCAAAAAGCCCTTTAGAAAGAGGAATACCCAACTCTTAGCACTATATTTTAATTTTGAAACCATGGGACGCTGCCAGTTCATTAGCCAATTGATAATTAACGAAAGCAGATAGAATCCAATCGTATTTATTGCAAGCTGTAAACAAAAGTCAGGTTCGTAAAAGATCTCGAGAAACCCTTCGGGCTCACCATAGGAAAGTATAATGTAAGAGCCAATGAAAGAGACTACAAATCTGCCAATATAAAAAATAGGTTTCCGCCGTTTATACAAACGTTGCATAGAAAATTCTTTTAAAATTATTAGAAAAAGAGGACACTATTAGAATAGCGCCTTAGGCTAACCCGAAGATACATAATTAAGGGTTAATAATGATCTATGAATTTCGATTTTTAAGCAATGAATTCTAATGTATTTATAAATTTTATATACTATTAGCTACACAAAAGTGTAGGTATATTGTAATACACTGTCCGAATTTCTCCAAAAATGTCCGAATTTCTCCAAAAGAGAGACTTGAGTTTTAAGAGCCCATTGGTATTCTTTAGTTTTGGAATCCGTGAAAATCACGATCAGTTTTAAACATCAAAAAGCTAAACTATGTTTACAGAAAAGTACCCATTAACATCACCTGGTGTAGACCAAAAAATTTATGATCTCTATCAAAAAGAGGATAGCCAAATTGAATTGGAAGCCGATTATGTAGAAATCAATTTTTTTGATTGGATCATCTGCACTTTTATTCTGACCGAAGATCAGATTGTTTACTTGTATTCGCTCGGACTGGAGTTTGCACTGAATAATGGCCGTGTGCTCGCCTACTGTTTTCGGCACCGACTCGAGGTCACTTTGACTAAGGGAGATATTGCCCAACGCAGTTCAAAATTTATCCGTCGTGAGGAAAAAGTGGAAGTTACCGCACAGCCGGAACAGGATGATTTTGTCTCTGGCGGCGTCAACTATTTTATCAGCTAAAAGAAAGATTATGGATAAGGAACCGACGGCGAACCTCATTAACACCATTCTGCAACATGTATCCCTACTTCCAGAGATGCAAGAACAGTTACTGTCCCATATTTTTATCAAACGTATCAACGGAGGTCATTATTTATCACTGCACGAGAAGGATAGCTTCTTTCTCCATTCGGGGATTCTGAAAAAGGAGAATCAACTAACTGGTGATATCGCCCATTTTATGCTTGAGGGAGATTTTGGCATATTTCCGGCGGACCGAAGCAATTATAGTTTTGTCAGTGTGGAGCCCTGTGTTTTGTTTGTAATAAGGGCGCGAGACTTAGACGACCTCCTATCTCAATACAAGCAGCTGATTTCCCCTTACAGAGATTTGATTTTTGAGTGGGCAAAGCAACGGCAACGGCGTATTGAGCTTATGCTTTTGCCTGCAGCGGAGCGTAAAGCAGCACTCGTAGAGCGTTTGGGCTGGTCTTATAACCGCATCCAAAATAAAGATCTGGCCAATTATCTACATATGAATGTGAGCTATTTCAGTCAGCTACCACTGTAAAAATTGATATTCATCATTATCAATTTTTACATCCAGGTCTTCGGATATCCAAATTGAATGTGGTAAATCTCTTACGAACTTAGTGATAAGAAAAAGGAACATAAGTAATACAGCTACCGACATCACGAACTTGGGAGACAAAAGTTCAAAGGGTAAAAAAAACGGTCTGGCAAAAGGAGTACCCCGCCAGATCGTTAGTTACTAGCAAAGTAACTATTATGGGGGCCGGTATGACTGCAGCGTACTGAATTATAAACTTAATTATGAACACCAAAAACTAACGTGATTATGGCTTGGTTTAGCTTTACAGGGTCAAACCCTACGAATCCAGCACATTATACTAACGTTGGGAGTACACCGCCAGCCTGTTCAGGGGACAATAGCATCTGTGCTATACAAACAAACCCTACTGGCTCGGGTCAACCGCAATTGACAGACGCATTGAAAAATGAGATGATTATTGCATTAAATGACCGTACTTCATCCAGTAATGTGCAGTTGAAATCTTAATCAATATTGATTTATAGGTTAAAAAAGACAAGGGGACTATTCGTCCCCTTATTTCTTTTTAGATTTCTTCAAACACAACTACTTCGATCTCCCGCTCTTCCAGAGTTAATTGCATACCATAAGCGAGCAATTGCTGGTTTAACTCAGCAATATTTTTGAATTCTCCCACAGCAATATTCTCTTTGCTCTTCACCTCATCGATTACTGGAGGATATTCCTTCGTGTAGTCTATAACAAATGCGAGTACAGAAGTGCCTTCCAGATTCTGTCGATTTTCTACTTTTATCCCCCCAGTTTTATCTATAGGAATCTTCCGCAATACCAAACATTGGCGTTTTGCTTTTCCATAGTATACATTCAGTCCAAAAAAGTTGTTCATATCGTTATACACTACCTTGGCCTGCTCCTGTTCAGTCCGCTGGATGTTATCGATCCGTTCATAACAAATCGCATTTTTCTCCATCCACCTGGTGGGTTCGTTCTCCTCCGATCCATAATTATAACGTGTTTTGTCCTTGACTTTCCATTCTACTCGGTCTTTTGTGATCAGGTATTCTTTTCGCTGCATTTTCCCAAGTAATGAAAGATAGATATTGAATAGCGGCATGTTATTGTAAGATGTGCGATACTTTTGTATAGTACTATCCAATTGATAAGTAAAGCCATTTTGCTTAAGATCCGCGTTAAATCCCGAAACTTTACTAAAGGCAATGTTGTTAATCCCTAATTCCTCTTTACTTGCCAAGGGTAGAAAGTCGTCTTTACGGGGAAGATTGATTTTTCCATTAGTCAATAGTTCCTGTATATTTTTACTGTTCAAAACATCCACAGCCGTAATAGCTACAGCTTTTCCCTTGTAGATCCATACCACATGTGGCGATGATTGGTGCGGGAATAACTTATGCAAAATACTATCTGAAACAATAGCCGTGGGATAAGCCTTATGCTCTTTCAGGAACTTATTGGTGCGGAAAAAATCCTGAATAGTTTTTTTATCCTGCCAGGTAACCTGTATTAATTTTACATTGCTTCCAAATTCCTTTTGCAAGGCCACGACCTTTGGCATATTAGCGATGCAGGACGAACAAAACGTATCAAAAAAATCAAGCACCAATAGATCCTCCTTATAATTTGCAAAGTCAAATTGAGGCTTTTTGTCATTGATGACTTCTACGGTCTTATTGTATTTAAATTCATCGCCAATATGAAGACCCTTACTATGATCAATTTTAGGCTGAGCAAAACTATCTATTGAAATAAATAGACATAACATACTACCTATTATCAAATTATATATTTTCATTTTATTTGTTTTTGTTATATAGCTATTTATCTTTTATTCTGAACCAAACCACCAACGTTTATTGCACTCAAAGGCAATAAGATACCATACGAGAGACTGTTGGGTTGTAGTTGATACACCGTTCCGTTGAGGTTCCTTATTAGCATTTTTTCATATGTTGGATCCATGTTCAACCTCTTTAGATCCGGCCAGCGTAGCCCCCGAAAGACCAGTTCCTTTCTTCTTTCTTTTAGTATCAAAGCAAGCAATCTGTCAGGATCTGTTTCATCGATGGGTATGTAACTATTCTTTTCCCAACGTTTTTCTAATAGACTATTCATCGTTGCATTAGCAATATTAAGCTGGTTATTTCTCGCAGCACACTCTGCCCGGATCAGATAGATTTCTGTGGTGGTTAGCCCAACAAAAGGACTTCCGAAGGAATTATCATAAGAACCTTTAAAAGTCATGTAATCGGGATCAGTCGGCGAAGTTTTATAGAACAGCACCTTCCGTAAGTCATCCGATTGATAAGACGCATATAATAGCGTATCTGTAAAGCAGTAATATTCACCAAAAGCTTCACTAAAGGATGCTGTCGCAGGGAACAGCACCTCTTTACCAAACCGAGAGAAAGGCAGATCAGTATTTGGGTCAACATCATTGTAATCCAACACAAAATCATTTTCACTTAAGGCTGAATCAGCATAATTTTGCGCCTGACCGTAATCCTGCATATCAAGGTATACCCTCGCCAGAGCCGCATAAGCTGCAGCTTTACCTGGCATACTTTTCCCAGCTGCCACATGGGGAAGGTTATACGCCGATACCTTGAAATCCGATATCACCTGTTCATAGGATGCTTCCAGCGAAGAACGCGGCGCACTTTCGTCCATATTTGGTGTCACGCGTATGGGGATACCTAGTTCCATCGCGGCAGTTTCCTTTTTGAATGCAACGGTATATGTAGACAGTAGCTGCTGAAAGGCGAAGGCCCTATAAAAATGAGCCATTCCATGGACTTGCTTCCATTTTGCGGCATTGACAGTCGGATCCAATTTGTTCAAGAGCTCAATGACCTGATTGGCAATATAAACTACTTTATACGTCGTTTGCCAAGGCATTGTATTGATTAGCGTTTCATTGTTCCAGCAATATAGATTGCGATGGTCTATTTCAGAGATTGACAACCAATTGTCGTAGTTCAGAAAATAATCGTCACTCGAAATTTCGCCCTGATTGGGATAGCCCATATTCATATCCGAATAGTTATTGAGCAAAAGTTCGGCATCTTCCAGTGTCGTTGGAATAGCCATTTTAATATTGGGTTTGTAATCTAGGTAATCTTTACAAGAAACACTTAAAAACCCTATTAATAAATATGTTAGAACTTTATTCATCATTATTGAATTGTTAGATTAACGCCTAATGAAATAGCTAAAGGATCAGGCCAATTAGCACCAAATTCGGGATCAATACCATATTTATTTGCCCGCCATATGGTCCCGATATTTTGTGCATATGCATAGACATTTAAATTTTGAATGTTTAGCTTTTTTAACTTGCCAAATGAATAGCTCAATTGCAGATCGCGGAGTTTTATCTGGTCTGCTGGGGTGACCAAAGCAGATGAAAATGCATAAAAGTTTGTCGCATACATATTGGCTGGATAGCTCAGTGCTGGCACATCGGTATGCATTTCATCTCCCGGTTTTTGCCAGCGTTTTGCAAAATCCGCATGTCCCGCTCCCATATTGACAAAACGATAATTTTCAAATGATGTACGTTGAAATTTGTGCCCCAACTGATAGCTGATATTAAATGAAAACTCCAGTTTACTATAGCGGAATGTATTCCGCAACGAACCAAAATAAACCGGAACTGCTGATCCATTATTATCCATATCCCACACTGCTGTGTTGCCATAGAGGCTGATATAGTCTTTTGAGACCTGCCCATTCACATACCCTTGTGGAGCACCGGTCTGTGGGTCAAGTCCAGCCCATTTAAAACTTAAAAGGCTATAAAGATCCATCCCCTCAAAAGGCGTTATTATTGGATTGGTACTCACATAGCTATCTCCTAGTATATTTTCATTATAGGACTTCTTGACAATATTTCGGTTGTAGCTAAACACCAGATTGGTCGACCAGGAGAACAATCTCTTCTGTACATTGATGGACTGCACGGAGAGATCGACGCCTTTTCCACGGATGTTTGCCGAATTGAATAGCATGGCCGAGAATCCGGTACTGGGATCCAACTGCCCTAAAGCAATCAAGTCTTTGGCATCTTTCAGATAGTATTCCACGGAACCCGTGATTCTATTTTTAAATAGGCCATAATCCAGCCCGAAATTATAGGTACCGATCCGCTCCCATCTCAGGCTGGGGTTTGGTGGGGACTGTATATATGCGTAGGGTTCGTTAGAGATGTAATGCGGCATACTTTCCCTGTACATAATCGGATACGCAGCGGTCGAATTATTAATATTTCCGTTGTAGCCGTATGTCACCCGTAATTTGAGCAGATCAAATAAGCTGGGCGCAAAATTCTCTTTCGAGATCAGCCATGCACCGCCGATTGACCAAAATGGCTTCCCTTTGTCGTTGGTCTTTACCCCAAAAAGGTTAGAAGCATCCTTACGAATGGAGCCAGAGACCATGTAGCGGTCTCTATAAGCATAGTTTGAATTTAGAAACAGTGCTGTATATCTATTCGTGAATCCTGAAATAGTACTAAAATCTCTCAATATACCCCTGCCACCCATACCATTGAGCAAGGGCACAGATTTGCCCCATTGCACGGGAGTAAAGTTGCCATCTGCGCGGCTGTATCCATAGTATACATTGTTGGTACCGTCACTTTTTACCTGCCTGAACTCTGCTCCTGCCAGCACATTCAGCCGATGATCTTCGTTCCATAGCTTTTCGTAATCTGCCTGCAACCTCCCCATTTGAGTTGTATTATCCAGCTGTTGCTTATTCATAAAGTCGCCTAAAGGCAAATTATAAGTCACTTGATTTGCATCCCATGAAGCATAATAATTTAGGTATGCACGATGTTCGACCGATCCGAGTCCCCGCCATATCTCCGTTGGCTGGCTAGCCCGCTGATAAGCATAATTGGCAGAAAGATTTAGTTTGGGCAGCAGTTCGTACTTGATAGCGGCATTGAACAAGATTTCACGCACTTTGCCGATTCTGCTGGTTTCATTCAGTTCCTCCAATGGCCTGAACTTCCAGTCCAGTAATCTTCCACCGGCAACAGTGTCCCTAAATGTAGGGTTGTAGCCAATTGCATCGACGACCAATGAATTCCCATTTTTGTCTGCCAGTTCCATATAGGGGAAATTGCCCATCCCTCTTCCCATCACATTATAATCCCAAAATGCATCCGCATCTTTCGTTTTCGAGTCGGTGTAAGTTATCCCAAGATCCAACAGCAATCTATCAATTGGCCTTATCTGCGTATTGTTCTTTACGGTCAAACGCTCATAAGAAGATGTCAGGAGATTTTTAAGATTCTTGTCGTAACCGAGCGATACAAGCGTATTCACCTTTTCGTTTCCACCTTTGAGCTGAAGATTGTATTGCTGGTTTACCGAAGGCCGATAGATGTATTTTAGAAAATCCTCACGCATATCTATCTTTCTTAAGCGATCCAGTTCCATATCAACCTCAGCTTGGCTAAGTTGTCCTAGCTTCTGCTTTTTAAGCAATTGGATGACTGGCGTGATATTATAAGAATAACGGTTCATGTTGGTATTGTAGTAACCCTTATTAAAAAGAAAAACTTCTGCATCGATATAATCAGAGGTATTCATCTGCGGCATATAATAGAGATCGGGTTTTTGCCCTATCGTGAGATTACTATTAAAATTTAGTTGAAGCGGCTGGTTAAACTTTCCTTTTTTAGTCGTGATAACGATTACCCCATTACCAGACTGTGCACCCCATATGGAAGCAGCCGCAGCATCCTTTAATACCGAGATATTTTCGATGTCATTTGGGTTGATATTATTGAAATAACCCGTTAGATCATCAAAGTTATTGACATAAGGAACACCATCGATCACGATCAAGGGCCATATATTCGAGTTGATGCTACTGACTCCCCTAACATTGATATTGGGCAATTTACCCCGACTTGAGGTAGAATATTTAGATGTTGAAATACTCGGCACCACATCCTCTAGCCTACTGATAAAATCAGTCGACACCTTACGATTGAGAAGCTTGTTGTCTACAAACTCGAAGCTTCCGGTAGCCCGCTCCTTTGGAATCTTTTGATATCCTGTAGAGACTACCTCCACCTCATCCAATTGATTCTCCAGCGGTATCAACTTTACTGTTAACGATACCCCAGCGGAGTAAGGTATTGCTAGAGGCCAATAACCGACATGGCTAAACTTGATAGTCCCTGTAGATGCTAGCACTGACACTGAGAAAGAGCCTTCACTTTTGGAGGATGCTCTCCCCTTTTCATCTTCGATACGAACCGATACCCCATGTATCGGTTTACCATCTAGTGCCGAAACCACTGTACCAGATACTGTTAAAGGCCCATTAGCCCCGCTGTCCTTGCGGGGCGTCTGAGCCGATAAACTAAACATATGAAATACAGCAATGCATGTCAAAAGCATTGTTGTATTCTTTAATGCCTTTGAAAGGCAAATAAAATCATTTAAAATATTAAGAGCCAGCTTACTGACAGCTCCTAACAAATAGGCAATACGCTCCCCGTTGCAAAATTTTTGCATGTTAAAAATGTGTTGTGCAAAGGCCATAGCTATGGCTAATGCTGATCCAACAATAAAGAATTAGCTTATCCGAAAAGCGCCGTCAAAACGGTTACAAGGCATTGATTAGGAATAATTATGACGCTTCCTACCGGAATAAAAGACAAACCGACCCATAACATACTATTGTATTACAATAAAAAGTAACGGTAAAAAGTTTGGATTCAATAAAACTTTGCTTAATTTTAAAGTGCAAGATTAAAACAAGCTCATTTCATTGGCCATTATTACCTTTTATGCAATCATCTAAATGTATAGGTCGGTGACAGGGATATAAAGAGGGAAATTAAGCTGAACAAGGTTCAGTACCTTTTCATTTGTAAGGAAAGTCAAATCCTCCCCTTTTTATTGCTCTTTATAGCCTGTTTTTTTCTACAGTGTGTCTTATTCAGGCGCACGAAAAATGTTCTTTAAAAGTGACTTGCGGGAATACCTCGTCAGTCGATCTCTGATCGAAGGCGGGTAATGGGCGTTGTTTTTTGTGTTCGTTCTCATAATCGTTTTGGTTTTATGTGAACGAGTTCCAAAATAACGAAGGAATGAAACCTTGCCTTTCCCCACTCTTTCGCTAAAGCCCGAAAGCATTAGCTAGGCCTTAAGTAAACTTAAGGTGGTACCCGGAAGCGGCTACTCAGCAAGGCTCATTCCCGCGCGTATGCAAAGATACAATATTCGCAGGTAATGAGCTAACCTTACCGCCTCCTTCCCAGGTACCAAGTGGAAAGTTGGAGACTCGTCAATAATATCAAAGTGTTTAAAACACTTAATATTTCAAGTTAACTCAATGCCCCAACAATTAAGGGCATAAATAAAAAATCAGATAGCATATTAAAACTTAGCTATCACTAAGCAAATATAAGAACTTAGCTATAGCTATGCAAATAATTTAAAAAAATTATGGCTGAAAAAATACCAAAAACTAAAATAGAATGGGAAATCGTTAAATTGGTGAGAGAAATAAGGAAAGCAAAAAAAGTCAGTCAAGCGAAACTTGCTAAAATACTTGGAGTAACTTCAGGATACGTAGGCCAGATTGAAATAGAAAACTCTCCGAGTATGTACACCTACGATCAGTTAAACAAACTGGCAACGGGATTAGAGTGTAGCCTAAAGGATTTTATGCCTGAAAAGCCTATTAATATTAATTTCGGCTAGAAGCTAAAAAAGAAGTGAATACAAAGTTTTAACTTTCTCCAAGCAAAGAAATCGGATATCTTACTAATCTTAAATTTCCTGATTTACGAATCAATACCGAAGAGGGGTATATTCTCAAATTGAAACAGATTCCTGTAAATTAAGAATTCCGTCCAAACAGATCAAATGAATTTAAAACTCATTGTTATGCCACTTGAAATTCAGACAGATAGATTAAAATTATTACCTTTTACAATACAGATTTGTGAGGAAGCATTATCAAGCTCAACTTCACGTCTTACAGATTTAGGTATTATGCCTACTAGAGATTGGCCAGATCTGGAAACTTTGGATACATTGCCAAGAATTATAAATAATTTAAACAAAGTACAATCGCCTACCGGATTTGAATCATGGATGGTTATTCATAAAAATACAAATATATTAATGGGAGATATTGGATTTAAAGGTGCTCCTAATGAATATGGTGAGGTTGATCTTGGATATGGCATTGTTCAGACCGAAACTAAAAAAGGATATGCAAAAGAGGCTGCCTTAGGATTAATAGAATGGGCATTTAAACAAGCAGGAGTTAAAGCGATTACAGCCAATTGTTCAGAAGATAATTTCGCTTCACAAAAAATATTAACTTTTCTAAATTTCAATGTAGTTAAAGAGTATCAAGGGATGATCTATTGGAAGTTATTGAGCACAAACTAGTTTTTGCTTACTTGGCTTGTATTGCAGTTAGTGGGGCTATATAGGTAAAGAAGAGCCAAGGAAAAAACGGATAATGTTCTTTATGGGACATATGTTCTTTTGTACGTTGATAATATTATTTGTCATGGCCATAATTAAGGACATGTGGTGAATAACTGATATTAAAGTTTGCGATATAAGTCATAGAAAAAGAGCAATAAATCAATAGCTATAAATAATATGCGTAAAAGCGTTTTTTTATTGAATAAGTTAGTACCCAGGTACTTGCTTAATCCTTAAATTTAAATTAAAAATTATATAAGATCATATTATGAAAGAATCTATAATAAAATTGACAACCGACGCAAAAGGAATACAAAAATGTATTAAAATCGATTATTTAAAAGTAGAAGATGATGATAATGAATATGCAGAATTCTCATCGTCGCCATATGACATGGAATATTTTAATAGAAATGAAATTCAATTAAAAGACGGTGACTATCCAGTGTCAATGTTTGAGGAAGTAATAGTTGCTGCCCCCGTTATCCGTCAAGGAGATCCATTGCCTATTATTACCTATAGAGGAATGCAATTGAAGAAAGAGTTCAGAAAATACAGAGAAGAATAATTGAATTACTCTTATTTTTAATATTTAGCAAATTTAAGAAAGCTTTTTTAAATCAATACTCCATGATAACGTTTCAAACCCCTAAACATCACTGGAATTATTTTCTTGCAATCGAAAAAGACCTGGAAAACCTTTCTCGCTATATAGAGTTTGCGAATGCAAATCTTGGAACTTATTCAATAGAATTGACTCATATTTTATTGTCTGCCTCTTCTGAAGTTGATGTAATAATGAGACAATTGTGCCACCTGCTTGACCCTTCGCAAACAGCAAATAATATTAATGATTACAGAAATATTATTCAAAACCAACTTGGTACATTCGTCAATGAAGAAATATGTATTGATCGATTTGGCATTTCTTATAAACCATGGGATAATTGGAATGGAACACAAAATCCAGATTGGTGGCGAAGTTATAATAATGTTAAACATCAAAGAAATAATCACTTTAATGAAGCTAATTTACAAAATACTATAAATTCTGTGGGAGCACTACTATTGACTGTAGTTTATTATTATAAAATAGCATTTTCAGGTGAAGCTGGTAACGAAATTGATTTTAAAGAAACTACTCGCCAATTACAACCCGAATCATCGTTTATGAGGATTAATAGTAATTATTATTATCACCATCTAATTGTATGATTTTATACCGCTCTCCAAGCTATACCGATATTGCTATTTTTTGTTATATTTAAAATATAAACCTTAATCTCATTATGCCAATTAACCAATTATCCCCTGGAGATTCTATTAACTTACCAGCAATATGTTCTGGCAAGTTTAAGCAAGCAGTTGGATTTATCGAACATATTATTGAAAATAGCAAAACAGAAACGATTCAATCCATCGGAGAAATCAATGTTTCACCACGCATAAAAGAACCTTTACTAACGCTTTCTGACGGACATAAAATTATTTTAACGCGGAGAAAAGTTAAGAATATTCCTGAAGGCGCAGATGGTGTTCTATCAATAGATGAGAAGAATAAATATTATTGGCAATCACATCAACGAGCTCAATTATTCAGAGAAAAAGTAACCAAAAAAGGACTTGCTGAAATAGCCAATGAAATAGAAGCAACCTGGATTGACAGTTTTAAATATATAACTGAAAAACAAAATGCTGATGGTACTATTTTTAAAAAAGGCCTTCGTTCACCGCAAATAGCAGGTTTATACGCTATTGGAGGGCATTGGACAATGAGCAATCAATCAGCAACACTAGTCATGCCAACAGGAACAGGTAAAACTGAAACTATGCTTGCAGGTCTTGTTGCTTTTCAACCAGGAAAGATTTTAATAGTAGTGCCATCTAAAGCACTTCGTGACCAAACTTTTAGGAAATTTACAACATTAGGATTGCTACGTTTCCTTAATGTTGTTTCTCCAAACATCGTTAATCCGATAGTTGGAATTATTCAATCAGGACCGAAGAAGAATGAAGATTTGGATATATTCGATAAATGTAACGTGGTGGTTTCTACCATGGCTGTTTTAACTGAACCACAGAATGTCCGATATCATTCTTTAATTGCTCAAAAGGTAGATACGCTTATAGTAGACGAAGCGCATCATATTGCTGCAAAAGGTTGGTCAGCATTTAAAGAGTATTTTAACAATAAAAAGGTTCTTCAATTTACTGCTACACCATTTCGGCGTGATAGCAAACTGGTTGACGGTAAAGTGATCTATGAATACCCGTTACAACAAGCTCAAATAGACGGCTATTTTAAAAAAATAAATTTCCACCCTATTCATGAGATCGACGTGATGGCTGCAGATGAGGCTATTGCCAAAGCAGCGGTAGATCAGTTGAAAAGAGATTTGGAAAGATTTGATCACATTCTAATGGCACGGTGTTCTGATACATCAAGGGCAGGTGAAATATTTAAAATATATCACAAAATTGCCCCGGAATATAATCCTGTTTTAATACATTCAGAAAAATCAGGTAGTGATCGTTCTTTGGCAAAACTATTTAATCGTGAAAGCAGAATCGTGGTATGTGTCAATATGCTCGGTGAAGGCTTCGATCTCCCCCAATTAAAAATTGCAGCTGTTCACGATATTCATAAAAGTCTGGCTATATTATTACAATTCACAGGTCGCTTTACTCGTTCTGCGGCGCAAGCGATTGGAGAAGCAACAGTTATTGCCAACATTGCTAAAGCTGAAGTTTCCGAAGCATTAGAACGCCTTTATAGTGAGGATGCGGATTGGAATTATCTACTAAGCGAGATGAGTTCCCGAGCAGCTCGAGCACACGCTGAACTCATCAGCTTTCTGAATGATTCTAAAAGATTAGATAAGGTTGATAACAGCGAAGACTCCATCGAAATTTCAAACCACTTATTAAGGCCTACCTTCAATACAACTGTTTACCAGTGTGAGAATTATGAACCCAAACGTTTCCACGAAGGAATATTGGATAATATGTCAGTGGAACAGGTGTGGATACATGATGCCTCAAGAACAACCTATTTTATTACGAAAAATGAATTTGCTTTAGCTTGGACAAAATCCAAAGCGGTAAGAGATAGAGAATGGCATCTATTCGTTCTTCATCATGATGAAAAGAGAAACCTGTTGTTCTTTTCCGCAACTGACAAATCTGCCACATATTCAAAATTATTAGAGGCTGTCGGCGCAACAAAAGCGCTCGATGGCGAGGTGATTTTCCGTTGCCTTGGCAGAATAAATCGGTTGATTTTTCAAAATATTGGAGTTAAAAAACATGGCCGGAGAAACTTGCGGTTTGCGATGTATGTGGGTGCGGATGTTGTACAAGCATTAACGTTAACGGAAAAAGGTGGTTCCAGTAAATCAAATCTTAGTGGCACCGGTTGGGAGGACGGAAAACCAATCACTATTGGGTGCTCCGCCAAAGGGCGTGTCTGGGCAAGAGATCCTGGAACCATACCAGAACTGATTAAATGGTGCGAAAATGTTGGCGATAAATTAGTCGATTCCACGATCGACCCGTCAAAGATTATTGACAATGTTCTTATACCTGAAGAAGCCGAGAAACTGCCGGAAGCACTTATTTTAAGTATCGATTGGCCAATCGAATTATTGCGCCGCTCTGATGAAAAGATACTGTGCTATGACGGTATAAGAAACACGCCTCTTTCTATGATCGATATTGTTGCTACTCCTCAAAGAATAAGTGATACAGAATTACAGTTTTCTCTAAGTGTTGCAAACGTAGATAATTGGGTGACTTACACGTTGCGTATAGGAGGTGAAGCAGGGTATATAGTGCAAAGGAAAAGCGGAGCTGAGATCCGTCTAAAAATGGGAAAATTAGACTTGTCCCTAAGCGATTATCTCTCCGAATATCCACCATTGATCCGATTCACGGACTTGTCAGAATTAGATGGTAATCTTTTAATAAAACCACAAAACCCACAAACACTAGTTTTGCCAGATGAATCATTTGAAATTTGGGATTGGGGCGGTGTGGATATAAAAAAGGAATCCATTTGGAAAGAAAATATTAAAAGAACAGACTCTATTCAAGGCAAAGCGGCAGAAGCATTTGTCAACGGGGGTTACCAAATGGTTTTTGATGATGATGCTCCAGGCGAAGCGGCTGACATTGTGGCAATGAAGGAGGAATCAGATCATATTCTACTGAGCCTCGTACACTGCAAATTTTCGGGCGGGGTTGATGCGGGAGAAAGGATAAAAGACGCGGTAGAGGTCTGTTCTCAAGCCGTGCGTTCAACCAAGTGGAAGTGGAAATTTAAAGATCTTTGTGTGCATCTTTTGGGCAGAGAAAAAAGATTGGCGAACGCACTCAGGCCAACCAGATTTATTGTTGGTAGCAATGTCGATATCAATAAATTCAGTCAAGCCAGCCGTTTCAAAGAAGTTAGGATGCAGATTATCATCGTTCAACCTGGGATTTCGGTCAAAAACAAATCTAAAGATCAAATCTCCGTTCTTGCTTCAGCGCATAATTTTTTAAAAGAAACGGTTGGAATAGACTTAGAAATAATTTGTAGTGCTTAATTAAAAAATATTACCGCAACTGAAATTTGGTTATTAAATATTCCATAGGAAGAGAGAAACTCGTTGTTACTCAAGTTAAATAACATATGACATCTAACACTATTGTAAGGGGAGTGTAATTCCAACTGTGTCATCGGATAATTAACCTAAATCTAAAAAATCTCTTTCCAGTTTGAGTCTATCCTCAAACCTAATAGACAGTTGGGATATGGTCAAGCCCCAGTTATGTAATGGCATTTCCATTTCTTAGAAATATCCTTAATAACCAGATAAAAATCAGCTCTGATTATTAAATTTTCCCGCGCAGAGTATACCAAGTATCTCTGCTGAATGCCAGTTTTATATTATAAACAACATAGACGTGATGGCGGTTCGTACACCTTCGCATAAAAAGCATTGCTNNTCCGTTACGGTATAGAACGGATCGTTATTCTATTTTAACATGAGGGCTGGAGTAATGATAAATAGGCATTGTACCTGAATAGTTACTTTTATTGCACCTTAGTAAATGTTGACGTTAACTTTTCTATAAATTGCTTGGCCATTGCCCTATCAATATATGAAATAGAATTTTCTGAGAAACCAGACGAAAAGCTTAAATACGATTGAATATATGATATAACATCAATTAACAGGCTATCCGAATCTGTATGAGGAAGTTGTATGCCAAAAAATATCTCAGAGTGATGATATTTTAACTTAAGAACTACGCAAATAAACTTTATACCACCTATCTCTGAAAAATATACACCCTCCTGGCCTGGGATGAAAGCATCCCGCAAGATTGTATTTTCGAAATATATCTTGTCATCAGGATTTAGCAACTGCTCACGTACTATATCATAATTTGAATTAAAGGCAATCTCATAACCGATCATCTCAAAAGCAAACAAATATGCAGATTTTAACAATCCCACATTTAAAAGGTGTAAATCCACTTTTGGAACAATTGGTATAAAATTCAGTATACTTCCTTCGCGTACTGTCCCTATAAATGTTTCTAGCTTACTAGGATGATTATTTTTCTTACTGTGATGCATAGTGAGCGTCCCATCTTCATTAGTAGAAACGTGACCTTGAAACATCTCCCCTGTTTGAGAAAACAACCTAATCTTCTGTTCTTTCAATGATAAAAAAAATGTTTTTTGATTTAGCTGAATACCTTTCAATAAATGACTATCAGCTTTTGCACCAAATGTATTATTGCATGTAGAGCAAGTATAGCATTTTACTCCCCCGCCTAACGAATGTGGGGGCACATGCTCTTTGGTTAACCCCGCCGGCATTTGACCTTTGATGACAGGAAATTCTTTTAAACATATAGGGCATGCATATATATCATCTTTTCCTGTAATATCTTTATAATTTGAAACAAACTTGTTAAGCATAAATTAGATTTAAAAATGTCTATCGATTCTTATGATAAAGAGAATGGGATGGGCAAATAGCTATATTCTGATTTCCAATAGGTGTTTGCATTGTGGCAAATTCATACCTTTATACTTGTTCATCTTGTTTAGATTTTTTTATGAAAGTTGTTGGCGATAAACTTAACATTCATTTATTTGAATATTTAAAATTGTATTCAATTAAATGAGAAGTCGGCGGTTTCCCTTCGGGTGCATAATACCAATGAACATTTCTTTTCCTTTCTGAAATCAAGTGTAAATTTTTTCTTGCCCTTGAAGCTAAGACATACAACAACTTTTTAGAGTTTTCCACACCATTATTATCGTTAAAATGAGGCACATATCCATCCAATAAGCCAAAACCAATTACCGTGTCGTATTCCTCACCTTTTGTACCATGAATGGTGGAAACTGTAATGCCGTCCCTTTGCCTGAATACTTTTTTAAAATTTTCGATTTCACCAATAAACGGATTACCGTCTTCTATCAGTCTTTGAATTCTACTTTCAGAACTGGCAAAAAATGAATTGAAGTGTTCGTTCAGTAAGGGGAAATTGGTCAGTTTGATTTTAAGGTATTTGCAGATTTGAGTAAAAAACAATCTCAAATAAGTTAACCCATCCGTTTCGATGATCTCAAAAGAATTACAAGTTTTAAGGAACTTTTTGTTTGTTGTGCTTGATACATCAACCCCGGCCGAATCCAATTCGCTTAATATTTCCCTAGCCCATCTCAAACGTCTAACGTACATATGTGGGGACGGCTCAGTCAATGCAATTCTTGAAACCTTAAACCAAAAATTATCGATATCCCTGGAAAACGGTGCCATTCCTGGTCCGTCAAAACTGAAATCAGGAAGACGTACCATAAGTCTCCTTGTAATGCTTGCGATATGTACCCATTGTGGTGCGGTAATGCAAATTTCATTGGGATTAATTCCCAAATCCTCAATATTAAGAAGTATTAATTGGGCCAGCTCTTCAATTAACTCATCTACAGAAACTCCGGAATTAAAGGTGATTAAGCTGGGATAATCCTTATCACTACCGACCGCAATAATTGGGGTTTCAAAAGTTTTGTAATAGTCAAAATATTCAATTATTGCAGCTGATGATCTGTAATTTTTATCAAGACTTAAAGGCACTAACGGAAAACCCAACAACTTCTCAAGTTCATCTTTTGCCATTGGATATCCACCTAAAGATTCATAGATAGACTGATTAGGATCACCTACGATAAGTGTCTTTGAAGCGCCCTTATTTGCTGCCAAAATTTTAGAGATGATATGGTACTGTATTTCCTTAGTGTCTTGATACTCGTCAACTAAGATAAATGGGAACAATTTGCAAAGAATATTTGCAATAATTGGCTTTGTATTAATCAATTCGTAGGCGTAAAATAAGATTTGTTCAAAATCAATTTGTCTGTTTTTTTCGAGGATATCGAAATATTCCCCTAGGATTTTTTTTAAGGATCTGTGCTTTTGAGTATTGAGACAAGTCAGATAAAATGCATCTGTTTTGGCAAGAATACCACAATCATAGTATGTTATCTTTTCTTTTTTATAGGGTGTACACAACGCCGTCAAAATTTTTTCAGAATCAAATGAATTGATCACTTTGAATCCGTTCTTTAACCTCTCTGAATATAAATGGTAAGGTTTTAGAATCCACTCGAGACAAAAGGAATGAATAGTGCCTATCCATAACTGTGTGGTATCTACGCCTAATAGTTCAACCCGCTCTTTAATCTCATCCGACGCACTGTTGGTATAAGTTATTGCGATTACAAATTCCCTGTCAGACTTTAATCTGCTTAGTTCATAAGCGATTTTATACGTTAAGGTCCTTGTTTTACCGCTACCGGGGCAAGCGACAAGCAGTACACTACCATCTTCAAGGATTGCATCTTGTTGTTCCTTATTAATACTATTTCCTTCCCAAACAAACATCACTACTTCAATTTATCAATTACGGTCATAACCTGGTCGTTGGGAATAACGAGGTCGAAATAGAATGCTAAATCTTCCAATTTTATTTCTTCACTTCTATACCTCAAAAGTTCTTTCCTACAACCAGTAAAATCCGATGTACTGTCATCTTCTAAACACTTTTTGATTCGGTAGTCGATTATATCTGCTACAATATTAGAGGAATACGTATCCCTTGCGAAAAAGATAGCATCTAGAATATATTTTGGTATTATAGTCTTATGGGAAATGTGTTTGCCCAACATAATGGCGAACCAACCTTTTCCCTCCTGCTTTGCCATCGTGAGTACACGTTTTCCATATACCGAAACGTCATCTTCTTCAAGGTCCGTCAAAGATTGATCCCTTGTAGGCTGGTCTACATAAACTTGATCTATTATTTGTATGACTTCCCTAGCATTTCCTTCGGTAACAAAGTCAACTTCGAAGGTATGCTTTGCGTAAAATGCTTTGACCCAAGAATTTCCTATCTCAAATGCATCTAATACAGTTTTTCTTTCTAAACCTTTTTTTTGCGAACCAGCAACTCTCTTCTTATATTTTTGCATGGTAGCACTGTCACCAGGTTGTACAATAGTGTCGCAAATGGCGGCATCCAAATCTGTAAGTATTGCGCACTTTCTTTTTATTCTATCCTGATGAAATAGCTGGGCAACGTTCTCAAATCCTGTGCTTCGAATATTTATCAAACTTATTCCAAGTTCATCGAGACTGACACCCAGTACCTTCTTAACCATTATCGGAATCAAAATTTCTTCTGCATCGCCTTCAACTAAAATTACGCCCTTGGCAAAAAGCAAATTCGTCCTTACAGCGTCCAAATAACGTTGAATTTGATTTATGCTTTCTGCATTCAATCCCGTTGAAGGCTGGTAAACTTCAGCATAATTTGATTTTTTCGCTAGGATATTTATATTCTCTACGTTGCTCACCTCGGAGATTTGCGTAGAATGGGTTGAATAAATAATCTGGGTGTCGCCATAGTCCAACTTATCAAATAAAGTTTTCTGTATGTGATTATGGATATGGGCCTCAGGTTCTTCAATTATCAAGAAATTGGCAAAAGTATCCTTTGATTTACGATACTTAAACTCCAGAAGCTTTAGGGTTAAAAAAATAAGATTTGCTCCACCTAAACTTAATTCATGTATTCCACCTTCATATTCTTCCCCCGGCTCACCGATAAACAATTTTAAAGATTGGAGCAATTTTTCTGCTTCATCGGGTACACTGGATTTTATCGACAAGGATGACGGAGAATAAGTCTGTCCAACGGCATCTTGTATTGTGGATCTTATATCTAATCTGATGTTTTGTACATCAGGAAGGGACTCGATTCTTTGATTCAAATCGTTTACCAGATCGCTTATCGGTTTGTACTCTGCTTCATTGATCTCACCACTTTTATTTTTCAATAGTCCGAGCAATGGATTAGTTCTGTTGTTATGAAAATCACTGACAACATCGCGTAGGGCCTGAATGAAGGTAAACGAAATCTCTTTTGCCACAGAAAGCTGATGCGGAATTTTAGATCCAAATTTTGAGGCATCAATCGTTGGGGGGAAAATAACATTTTCAAAGTCACCGACAAGCTCCTTATATACGGCTGGATCACTAAAATCAGCAGTACTTTTACCCGTGAAAAAAGTTTCGTAATTATCGAGCACGGTAATTTCATTGAGCACGGTTTGAAGTCCGACCAGATCTCCCTCTGCTAACTCTGATAGCTTCTGCCTTATATCTGCCTTTGGACAAAAAAAAAGATTGTAGGTAGCTTTTTTAACGTACTTCTCTTCAGCAATACCAGCACCATGAATAAATAAGGATTGAATTGCCTCATCATCATTTAATTCATCAAATTCGATACTGATTATGATCCAATGTCCTTTCCACCTTCCTTTATCTAAAGTTCTATTGAAATCTCCTTCAGTGAGTTTATAAGCGTATGGTAGAGAAACATCTTCCAACAGCAATCTTATGGCTTTGAATACATTAGTTTTTCCAGAACCATTTTCGCCTATGATGGTATTTATCCCTTTGTTGAAGTAAAAATTTGCATTCGCAAAGTTTCTATAATTGATGAGGCTAATTTTAGATATATACATTAAAAATAAGGATTACTAATTTCAATTCTAAATACTGTTTTTTCAGCTATCAATTTATCGAAATCGAAGTTTACAATGACGTCGATAATCTATATGTGCTCTCTTTGTTAATTTTCATTTTGTATTCCAAGTAAGCTACATAGCCCGCCCCTATATCACTAAAGATATTGGTGCCGATGACAACGTTAGCTGCTATTGGGTCATTATATCGTGAAATCTCCCTCCCTTCGATGGAATTGGTCGTGGTTACTATCATGGCATGCTACTTTTCAATCGGGCATAGTTAATACCCAAGCCGAATATAATTATTTATTTTGAATTAATATGTTTGTCAATATTAACTATCTAGATTATTACACACTTTGTAAGGCTAAGCTAGTGGTTTATAAAAAAGGTTGGTTACGGGAAACCGTATAAGCATATTGATAACAAAATAACCCTACTGACTGATCACTACTCCAGCTATGAGAGGTAGACTCCTCCCCTAGCTAAAAGTCGAGATCGCGCGCTCACGAATCTCCGAAACATTCAAGCCGGCCTCTTCCAATTTCTGCGAGGCCTGCTGCTCGATTAAATCCCTTAACAAGACAAAGGTCTGGTCAAATTGGACATGTTTGCCGATTACAAAAGAAAGATCATACTCAACCTCCTCCCAGGTAGAGATATCAGCATGATTGTGCTGTAGCTGTACCTCTAATTTGTCAATGGCATTGGCGATACCTCCATATTGAACTATATGTCGAAGATTGGATATGAATTGGTAAATTCATTCAATTTAACTGATAACTATAATGGATCCGGAAGAACTTCTGGAATTATTTATACTATGAAAATAGCTAAGTAATAATCGCTATAGATCGTGAGACCAGCAAACTATAATTAAGAATTATCTCAGTCATTGTAAATAAGTCATAAATGAATTGGTCATATGTTTTTAAACATTGGGGCAGCACTTTATTTCGTGGTGCAATCTGAAAGATTTTTGTTCACACCCCATACCAGTCCCCTGATAGCCAAAATCCAGCGATGCAACCCCTTTGCCAAAATATATGGCTATGCACCATTCTCACTTCACATTTTATCAAACAAGGATGCGATCTGTTTTTATAAGGACATTCATTATCCTTTTCTTTGTTTTTAGCGAACTTCTTTTCTTTCCACATCTGCGACCAAAGAAAAGAAGCAAAAGAACGTCGCTTGATTATCGTTGGTTTTTATAATTTAGATTGCTGAAGGTGTTTTTATCCAATAAATTTGCGTGCAATTCTGAGAATAAATTAAACTAATTAGCAAATTACGTGTTCATTCTACTGTGTAAGAAACCACAGAATAGCAAGAATCGTGAGCTAGGAATCAGATAGTTTAATGATTAAACTAATTCAAACTTCTGTATTCAACAGGCGACATACCCGTCTTCTGTTTAAATAAACGAGTAAAATGCTGCGGATATTTAAACCCCAATTCATAAGCAATTTCACTAATACTTTTATCAATATTAAAAATCCTTTCTTTGGCTAAATCTATTACTTTGGATTGTATGTATTCTTGTGGGGATATACCTGTTTCCTTCTTAACCAAATCTCCAAAATAGTTGGGTGACAAATGTAGTTGCTCAGCACAATAACCAACAGATGGCAAACCGTTATTTTGTGGCTTATCGGAAGTGTAATAATCGTTCAACAAATGTTCAAACCTTTCTAAAACACCTTTATGCTCATCATCTCTTGTAATAAACTGTCGGTCGTAAAAGCGAGTGCAATAGTTCAAAAACAATTCAATATTTGAAGCAATTAACTTTTTGCTATGTTTGTCAATGGAATGATCCATTTCATATTGGATTTTAGCGAAGCAATCCAACACTATCTGCTTTTCTTTTTCTGACAGATGCAAAGCTTCACTAGAAGCATAAGAGAAAAAAGAATACTCCTGAATGAATTTTCCCAAAGCGGTTCCCTTTATCAAATCGGGATGAAAAAGTACCGCCCATCCTTTAGGATCTAATATCTTTGTTCCGGGTTGTACACCCAATATCTGACCAGGAGCAATGAATACCAATGTGCCTTCCTGAAAATCATAATTATTTCTGCCGTATTTCAATTCACCACATTTCAGTTCTTTCAGAAATATGGCGTATAAACCAAAATGAAAGGTTTGTGCAGGCATCGGTTCAGCTTTTGACAGATCGATTACCGTAATCAAAGGGTGCAAGGTTTCTACGCCACGCAGCTTATTATATACTGTTACATTATCCAGTTTTACTATTTCTTCCATCTCTCTTTCGTTTTGCTAAAACAAAATTACACATTCTTGTATAGCTACAATGCTTATTTATAGCCAATCAGTAATAATGGTATGTAAAGCAGTAATTGATATAAGTATGCACCTATTTAAAGTTCTGAAATTTGTATTGGGAAAAAATGGTAAAAGTCAGAGCCATTTTAAATGTGTCATTAATAAAAATTTAACAATGAAAAAGAGAACGTTAGGAACGCAAGGATTAGAAGTTTCAGCAATCGGGATGGGTGCTATGAACTTGAGTTTTGGAACGGGTAAGCCAACAGCTATATCAGAAGCAATTAGGGTAATTCACAGTGCTTATGAAAAAGGAATCAATTTCTTTGATACTGCCGAGGCTTATGGACCATATACAAATGAAGAATTAGTGGGCGAAGCGGTTAAGCCATTCCGTAAAGAGGTAATTATTGCTACTAAATTCGGAATGATTTCAGATACAGGAATTAACAGCCGTCCAGAACATATCCGTAAAGTAGCAGAAGCATCATTGAAAAGGTTAAAGACCGATTATATCGATCTCTTGTATCAACACAGAGTTGACCCGAATGTGCCTATTGAAGATGTTGCAGGAACGGTAAAAGATTTAATCACCGAAGGTAAAGTGAAATATCTTGGTCTTTCAGAAGCTGGTGCAGAAACAATTGCCAGAGCACACAAAGTACAGACAGTATCTGCTGTTCAAAATCAATACTCTATATGGACAAGGGAACCAGAAGCCAAAGTGCTACCACTTTGCGAAGAATTAGGAATAGGATTTGTTCCTTGGGGTCCAATTGGTACTGGCTTTTTAACTGGTAAAATTACGCCTGATACAAAATTTGACAGTGATACAGATTTGCGTGCTGTGTTTCCACGATTTACACCAGAGGCAATCAGGGCAAATATGCCAGTAGTGGAATTATTAACAAAAATAGCCAATCAAAAAAGTGCAACACCTGTTCAGATTGCCTTGGCTTGGCTATTGGCTCAAAAGCCTTTTATCGTACCAATTCCCGGAATGGATAAAATCGAGTATTTGGATGATAATATACAGTCTGTCAATATAGATCTTAGCTCGAAAGACGTACAGGAAATAGAAAATGGATTGGAAAAAATCACATTCCAAGGTGCAAGACTGAATGAGGATCTTTTAGGGTTATCGGAAGCTCAATAATGTTGCAATGCTTATATCAAAGGCTTCAATTGTTTAAAAACGAAACAATTAAGATTAAATTTTTCCAAATGCTGATTTTGCTGTCTTTCATATTTCATTTAACAACAGCCTGTTCGCAAACAAATTCAACATCACAAACTATGGTACATAATGATAAATATAGAAATGACGAAGCTGAAATTCTATTGGTTACAAAACAGCTCACTGAATTAATGATTAAGAAAGACTCCGCAGCAATCAGTACAATTTTAGATGCAGAATTTACACTTACGCATATCACAGGGTATGTACAGCTCAAAAGCGATTGGCTTGCTGAAATAGAAAGTGAAAGTATGAAATACTATTCCTATGAAGAGGTGAAAACTTCAGTAACCATTATTGGAGATAAAGCCTCGTTTGTAGGTCAAAATTTATTGGATGCACGTATCTGGGGCACAAGAAACACTTGGCGCTTACAACAAAGAATGGAGCTTGAAAAGAAAAACAATAAATGGATTATTCAAAAATCGGTAGCAACTACATTTTAAGATAAAACATATGAAAACAAGAATATTAGGAACGCAAGGATTAGAAGTTTCCCAATTGGGACTAGGTTGTATGGGGCTAACCTTTGGTTACGGACCTGCAACGAATGAAATCGATGCCATTGCATTGATACAAAAAGCCTATGAATTAGGCATCACATTTTTCGATACAGCAGAAGCCTACAGTCAAGGATTAAACGAGCAGTATTTAGGAAAGGCTGTGAAATCTTTTCGGGACAAAGTTGTGCTTGCGACAAAATTTGGTTTTAAAGATGGTGATGCCAATAAAGGTTTGGATAGCCGTCCTGAAAGAATTAGAGCCGTTGCAGAAGGATCGCTGAAACAGCTCAACACCGATGTTATTGATCTGTTCTACCAACACAGGGTTGACCCGAATGTTCCGATGGAAGACGTTGCAGGAACAGTGAAAGATTTAATAAGAGAAGGTAAAGTAAAATACTTTGGAATGAGCGAAGCGGGCGTAGAAAGCATTCGGAAAGCTCATGCTGTACAGCCTGTTTCCGTATTACAAAGTGAATATTCCCTATTTTTTCGTGAACCGGAAAAGGAAATCATACCTGCATTAGAGCAATTGAATATTGGTTTTGTACCATTCAGCCCATTGGGGAAAGGATTTTTGACCGGAGGGATCAATGAAAATACACAGTTTGATAAAGATGATTTTAGAAATATCGTTCCAAGATTTTCAGAAGAAAACAGAAAAGCAAATCAGACTTTGGTTGATTTATTAAAAGCTATCGCAAGCGAGAAAGAAGCAACTGCTGCTCAGGTTGCTTTAGCCTGGTTATTGGCTCAAAAACCTTTTATTGCCCCAATTCCCGGAACTACAAAAAAACATCGTTTGGTGGAAAACGTCGGTGCTGTAAATATCGAGCTATCAACAGCAGATTTACTGAATATAGAAATCGCATACAAACAGATTGAAATTGTAGGTGAACGTTATCCAGCCCACTTAAAAAGTAGGGTCGGAAAATAATAACAATCATCCATACGCACGAAGTTTCCGTTTATTGACAGATACAGAAATAAAACAATGAAATTAAAATGAATAACATAACGTTAAATAACGGCATAGAAATGCCGATTTTGGGATTAGGTGTTTATCAAATACCAGATTACGAGGAATGTAAAAAAACAGTTTTAGATGCCATCAAAATAGGCTATCGCTCTATTGATACCGCAGCAGCTTACCAAAACGAAGAAGCTGTTGGCGATGCGATAAAAGAAAGTGGCGTAGCGAGAGAAGAACTTTTCGTTACTACGAAACTTTGGATAACTGATGTAGGTTATGAGAAAACAAAAGAAGCTTTTGAACTTTCTTTACAAAAGCTACAATTAGACTACCTTGATCTGTATCTGATCCACCAGCCTTTTGGTGATGTTCACGGTTCCTGGAGAGCTATGGAAGAGTTGTATAAAGAGGGAAAGATTAAAGCTATCGGCTTAAGCAATTTTCATCCAGACCGTGTAGTAGATATTATCGTAAACAACGAAATTGTGCCTGCAATTAACCAGATTGAAACAAATCCTTTTTACCAACGCTCGGAAGACCAGCAAATTTTAGAAGAAAATGGTGTGCAGATTGAGAGTTGGGCATCATTTGCTGAAGGCCGCAATGAACTTTTCACGAACGATACCTTGTCAGCCATAGGCAATAAATATAATAAGTCGGTCGCACAGGTAGTGCTTCGCTGGCTCATTCAAAGGAATGTAGTGGTAATTCCAAAATCTGTCAGGAAAGAGAGAATGATTGAAAATATTGACGTCTTTGATTTTGAACTTTCGGAAGAAGACATGACACTGATTCAAGCGATGGATACTAAAGAAAGCCAGTTTTTTAGCCATAGAGACCCAGCAATTATCAAATGGTTTTCGACAATGATTAAATAAATAACGAAATAAATGTAATTCAATATAGATACAAAACAAGTAAAAGCATATGGTACAAAATCGGCTACATCACCATTACAGGAAATGACCATCAACCGTAGAAATGTACAAGCTCATGATGTAGAATTTGAAATTCTATATTGTGGAATTTGCCATTCAGATTTGCATCAGATAAAAGATGATTTTGGTGGTACAATGTGGCCAATAGTTCCCGATCACGAATTGTTGGGAAAAGTTACAGCAATTGGTCATCACGTTAAAAACTACAAAGTTGGAGATTTAGTTGGTGTTGGTTGTATTGCAGGTAGTTGCGGACAAACTCAGGAGATGTTAGACTTTTGTTTCAAGCATAATATCACAGCCGATAGTGAAATTATTAATATCCAGGATGTAAACACAGCTTTTGACCGACTAGAAAAGGGAGATATCAAATATCGTTTTGTGATTGATATGGCTTCCTTAGAAAGCTAAAATAGTTGTTAGTTTAAGTGTATCAAAAAAGCATTTCCTCGCTAAGGCTGGAAATGCTTTTTTGCTCTAACCATAGATGTGGTACGTGAGCATTAAGGAATTTCATGTCAGTTCAAATTATTTTGTAAAAAGTTCCTAACAGAATTATTATTAATTCGCTGAAATTGTCTGTCTGAATTCAGTAGGGCTGATCCCTACATGCTGTTTGAAAAATCGGGTAAAATGCTGGGGATACTTAAACCCCAGCCCATATGAAATTTCGCTTAATGATAGATCGGCGTCATATATTTTTTCTTTAGCCTCTTCCACAACCTTTGCATGAATGTATTCCAGGGCAGTTTTACCAGTATCTTTTTTTATTAAATCGCCAAAATAATTGGGTGACAGGTGTAACTGTTCTGCAAAATAAGCCACAGATGGCAGGCCTATCTCTTTTGCACTACCGGAACTGAAATAGGTTTTCAAAAGATTTTCAAATTTTGAAAGGATGTTTTTGTTTACATTTTCCCGGGTGATAAACTGACGGTCATAGAACCGAATGCAGTAGTTCAGAAACAGCTCAATATTGGAAACAATGATTTCCTTACTATGCTTATCGATGGATTGTTGCAGTTCATATTCTATCTTTGAAAAACAATCCAGAATAAGCTCACGTTCACGTGCAGAGAGGTGCAAAGCCTCATTTGAATGGTAATTAAAAAAATGGTATTGATCCATCTTTTTTGCAAGACCTGTTCCCAACATCAGGTCCGGATGAAACACCAGTCCATGTCCCTTAGGTTGGTAATAAGTACCGTCATTAACTATGTCGATAATTTGACCCGGAGCACAGAACACCAAAGTACGGTCCTGATAATCGTAAAGCTCACGTCCATATCTAAGGTCTCCGCAATCCACCTCCTTTAAAAAGATGGCATATATACCAAAATTCATTCGGCTACCCGTCCTTGGATCAGCTTTTGAAAAGTCAAGTACACTGACCATCGGATGCAATGTTTCATGCTTATTGAAATCATTGTATTTATGAACCGTGTCAAAGTTGAATGAATTTGCCATCCTTTCCCATTTTATATACTACAAATTTACGAATTCTTCTTTACGCTGTATCGACGGCAAGATCAATCCGTTAAATTGGTAAGTAATACCGTAATCCGTATAACTCAAGAGCCGAAACTTAAGCCGAAATTTGTATTATAAATTAACTGGCAGATTGCCGGTTGATACAAACAATTAAAAGTGTAATTATGAAACATATCAAAATTGGGAACCTTGAAGTGTCCCGTTTAGGATTGGGTGCCATGTCGATGTCAGGTTTTTATGATATAGGCACAGGAAGTGATGAAGAGTCAATACGTACCATCCACCGTGCTCTGGAATTGGGGATAACCCACATCGATACAGCAGAAATCTATGGTCCTTATACCAATGAGGAACTGGTGGGTAAAGCCCTTAAAGGGAGACGCGACCAGGTTGTGATCGCCAGCAAATTCGGATTTATTTCGCATGCTGGAGGTGGCGTCGGTGTTATGGATAGCAGTCCGGCAAATATACGTACAGCTGTTGAAGGTTCATTGAAGCGATTGGGTACGGATTATATAGACCTCTACTACCAGCACAGGGTAGATCCCAAAACACCTATCGAAGAAACCGTAGGTACATTGGCGGAGCTGGTAAAAGAAGGTAAGATCAAATACATCGGGCTTTCAGAGGCTGGAGTGAATACCATCCGCCGTGCACACGCCGTACACCCGATTACTGCACTTCAGACAGAATATTCGCTATGGACCCGTGATCCGGAAGCGGAACTGCTTCCCTTGTTAAGAGAATTAGGTATAGGTTTTGTCCCGTATTCACCGCTGGGTCATGGTTTCCTTACAGGTCAGATTACCTCGCCTGAACAGATTGCAGACAATGACTGGCGTAAGAACAACCCACGTTTCATGGGAGAGAATTTCCAACGTAACCTGGGAATCGTAACAGAAGTAAAAGCCATTGCTGACGAACTTGGAGCTACCAATGCGCAGATCGCTCTTGCATGGCTACTGGCACAGGGCAATGATATTGCACCGATACCCGGTACAAGGCGGGTAGCGCGTGTGGAAGAGAACACAGCTGCCGATAGCATCAATTTAAGTCCTTCTCAATTGGAACGCCTGAATAACCTTACCCCAGCTTCCGGCGAACGCCACAATGAAGCGAGCATGGCTGCAATCGACCGCTAATATTGTCTATTTGAAATACTATTGTCTCTGCCCGTCAAATCATGGGCAGAGACAATAGTTACTAGGCAGCTTGACGCAAACAATTGATACATGTAAACAAAATTAGAAAGAAATGAAAAATATAAAGATAAGATCGTTGGGTATATGCATGATGATGTTGGGTACCTTACCAATGGCAGAAGCACAAACTAAAGCAGGTACGAAGAAAGTCACAAATACTGCAAATGCGATACCGACTACGACAACCATGGAAAGGGTAACTTTTCCCAATAGGGACATCACGATAGTGGGAAACCTCTATCTGCCAAAAGATTTTGATAAGCACAAAAAATACCCTGCGATCGTAGTAGGACACCCGAATGGTGGAGTTAAAGAACAGACAGCAGGTCTGTATGCACAGAAATTGGCTGAAAAAGGGTTTGTCACGCTGGCTTTTGATGCTTCCTATCAGGGTGAAAGCGGTGGCCAGCCACGCTTTTTGGATGATCCGGAAGCACGTACCGAGGATTTTCGTGCCGCTGCCGATTACATCACCATACAAGATTACATAGACCCTGAAAAAGTTGGCGTGCTTGGAATCTGTGCAGGCGGAGGCTATGTTATCCACGCGGCACAGACCGAACACCGCTTCAAAGCAGTAGCCACCATCAGTATGGTGGACGGTGGAGATCTTCGCAGAAATGGTATGAATGGCTCTTTGACATCTACCATTCAGCAAAGACTGGATGACGTAGCAAAACAAAGAACTATCGAAGCTAATGGCGGAGAAAAAAGATACAACAATTATGTAGCGAATTCGAAAGAAGACCTACCGGCCAATGCCAATAGAATGTACATCGAGGGCTATGAGTATTATAGGGTTACACACAAACAGGAAACAGCTCCTAATAAATACCTTTTCACAAGTCTGGATAAACTGATGAATTTTACCGCGCTGGACCACGTTGAATTGATTTCACCACGACCATTGCTCCTTATTGCCGGAAGCATTGCGGATAGTTATTATTTCAGCGAGCGTGCCTATAATTTAGCAAAAGAGCCAAAGGAACTGTATAAAATAGATGGTGCTACGCATATAGATCTGTATTGGAAACCCGAATATGTCGCACCGATCGTAGAGAAACTGACCGATTTCTACGGAAAGAACCTTTAAATATTAAATCAGTAATATGAGAATAGCTTTTTTAATCCCCGCACTGATACTGATTTTCCTTTCATCAGGATGTGCACAGGCACAAAAATCGACTTCAGATAAGAAGATACTGATCGTGTACCTTTCCAGAACGAACAACACAAAGGCTGTTGCCAATCTGATCCATAAAAATGTTGGCGGAAAATTGGTAGCCCTCGAATTGGAAAAACCTTATCCCGAAGATTATAAAGCAACCGTAGATCAGATGTCAATGGAGCAGCGGACTGGATTTTTGCCTCCCTTAAAAACAAAAATAGACAGCATCGACAATTATGATGTGGTATTTGTCGGATTCCCCACATGGGGCATGAAACTTCCACCTCCAATACGTAGTTTTTTAAAACAGTATAATCTTAGCGGAAAGACCGTAATACCATTCAACACAAATGCTGGTTACGGTGTAGGAAGTACTTTTGATACGGTTAAGGAGCTCTGTGCGGAAAGCACCGTTCTGGAAGGATTTACGATCCTGGGCGGTAAGGAAAAAGATGGTATCCTGCTTGCGATAAAAGACAGGAAGGAAATAGAGGCTGATAAACAGGTAAAGACCTGGCTTAGAAAGATCAATCTGTTGCAGTAAAGCAGGCTCCTGAGCAATCTGATATTATTTTACACATTGTTACAAAAGAGGGTTCCATAAATTGGAACCCTCTTTTGGTTGACCTGCATCTTAAAATACAGCCTATCTATTTTTTTTACGCTACTGTCTATGTGAACTAAAAAAAGCAGAGACGAGATCTGGAAAGTAACAATCCTGCCAGTCGGTAAAGATGTGAAACAAAAGTCCTACTGCAATGATCCTTGTTTTTTTGAACAGCAGTAATATAAAGTAAACTACAATTGCATAGTAGCTGTGCAGGGGATGGAACCCAACGCTGCAACGATTAGGGTCAAAAATAGGGGTTGCAAGCAGGTGATCCAGATCGATCAACATCGTTGCAAGCATGATCAGCCACGCCCGCTTCCATTGGGACCGAAAAAATAAGTATGCAAGTAGGCCCGGTGCTAAAAAATGCAGGCTATAATGCACTATCGTCTGTATTAATTTAAAATTTTCATCCATTTATAAATTCAGTTCCATATGAGAACTGACGAATTACATTAAATATTTAGTGGATTAAAACTGAACAATCACCTTGCCAATATGCTTTCCTTCATCAAAATGGCGGAAAGCTTCACTGGATAGAGACAACGGGAATACCTTGTCGATTACGGGTTTGATGTGACTGTTCTCGATAAATTCGTTCATGGCTTCAAAAGAAGCTTTTGAGCCGGCCTGTACTCCGGTTATGGAAATGCTTTTCAGCATTACATCCAGTACGGATATTTCAGCACTGATACCGCCAAGCATACCGACAACGGTAATTCTGCCTCCAAATTTTGTAGCCTTTAAGGTTTGGGAAATTCCTGTCCAGGACATTTCCAGTGCCAAGTCTACTCCTAAACCGCCCGTTGCATCAAGCACTTTCTCGGCCCACTCAGGTTCCGAAACATAGTTAATGGTCACATCTGCTCCCAGTTCTTTTGCCGTTTTCAATTTTTCATCACTGCCCGAAAGGATCACTACCTTAGCTCCTTTTGCCTTTGCAAATTGCAGGGCGAAGATGGAAACACCACCGGTACCTTGCAACAGCACAATTTGTCCCGCCTTTAGTTCTCCGACATTTGAAATGGCTTCCCAAGCGGTTACACCCGCCAAAAGGCGTAGCAGCAACCTCCTCAAAGGTCAGATTGGATGGTGCGGCGACCAGAAATTCTTCCGGTACTGCAATATATTCCGAAAATACGCCACGTTGCTCAATACCAAGACGTGTTTTCAGGTCTTCGGGTTTTAATTCTCCTTTTTGCCAGCCCTGTATGTAGTGTGTGGATATACGGTCGCCCGTTTTAAAGGCCGTGACCTTGCTGCCGATTTGCTCCACAACTCCTACAGCGTCTGATCCTAGTATATGTGGCAGCGGTTTTTCAAAGGCTCCCTTGGCCAGCATCAGGTCTAATTGGTTTAAAGACACGGCCATTACTTTGACAAGTATTTCACTCTCATTTATTGATGGGATATCTTGCGCCAACAGTGAGATCCTATCAACCCCATAACCTCCATTTACAACTATTGATTTCATTCAGATTAATTATTGATTTATAATTTGTTCGGAATTTACCATTTCTTCTACAGCAAAAACCTTTGCTAAATGCGAAGGATAGTCCTGTAAACTTTTTTTGATATCGCCATCTTTGAAGATATCAAAACAGTTGTAATCTTCCACAATATCCACACCACAAAAACGGTAGTTGCTGGTAAACTGTTTAAAGAAACCGGCAGTGGTTTCCCCTTCGAAAAGCCTCTGTGAAGGATTGCCAAACGATTCTTCGGGGGCATTCCAGGTCGCACTGACCATAAATTTTTTACCCTGCATTTTACCGCCCGTTCCATATTGCCTGCTCGCATCTTCTTTCGTGCGTCCATCTCCCGCAAGGAATTTTGCACTGTGCAGACCGCTATTGAAGACTTCATCTACGTATTTTTTGTAGATCCAAGGGGCTCCAAACCAGTTGATGGGTGTTTGTAGTATTATGATATCTGCCTTTAAGTGCTTTTCTACCTCTTCATCCGCTTCATATCCGTTTTCAATGGTAGTTTCTAAAACCTGGTATCCTTTGGAAAGGAAAAATTCTTTTGCTATCGCGATGAATGAGCGGTTCAAAGTTCCTTCCGACCAGTTTGGATAGGTAAGATGTGCATTGATCAGCAGTACGTTTTTTATTGTCTCCATGTATTAAAATCTTTGATTGTTCTTTTTAAAATTTAGTTTAAAGCCCAAGTACTTTTTTAAGGTGGGCCGGATAGTTGTCCAGGTCTTCTTTAATACGCTTGCTGCGGAATATATCGAAACAGTTGTATCCCTCAAGGATATCGAAACCTGAGAAACGATAATTCGTAGTAATGTTATAGAAAACATCCGCAGGCCCCTTTCCCTGGAAAAGATATTGTGATTTGTCATTGAAATCCTTTTCAGCGGCATTCCAGGTTGCTGAGATCATGAACTTCTTGCCCTGCATTTTTCCACCTGTGCCATAATGCTTGCTGGGGTCTCCTGCAACACGGCCGTCACCAGCAAGGAATTTCTTACTGTGCAATCCGCTGTTGAAAACCTCATCCACATATTTTTTATAGATCCAGGGCGTACTGATCCAGTTAACAGGTGTTTGGAGGATTACGATGTCTGCCTGCAGGTGCTTTTCAACCTCTTCGTCAGGATTATAACCATCTTCAATTTTCGTTTCCAAAACTTTGTAGGATTGGGAGACAAAGTATTCCTTTGCTTTATCCACAAAAGATCTGTTAAGCGTACCCTCGGACCATCCCGGATAGGTCAAATGTGCATTGATGATCAGTACCGTCTTCTGTTTGGCGGTATCACCCTTGTCCTGATTTTGTGCAAGCACTTTCGTGCTGATTGAAAACAGCATGATAGCCATTATAAAAAACATTCTTTGTCTCATTATTTCTATATTTTTAATTTGGTAAAATTAAAAGGTATCACTGACCATTAAGGAAACAGATTACCACTAAAAAAGAAACAAATTACAGATAATAAAAAAGCGCCCTTTTTGTGGACGTTCTTTGTATGATGAAGGATTCTTTTACCTATGTTAACCCATGTGTTTTTGGAGCCAGTCCAATATCAGTTGCGGGTTTTTACCGAAATAATTATACCCTTGGAAACGTTGATCGGTCCCTTCGATCCAAAATAGTGTTTTGTCTTTTGCAGACATCTTATCATATATTTCCTGAACATTTGACTGCCTTGTTGACAAGTCGTCCTTAACCTGTGCAACAAATGTTGGCAGGGTCACTGCACTGGAATAATCGATTGGCCATACGTCAGCAATGTGAAAGCCTGTTTTTATATGGAACGCTGTATCGAACAGTTCCATCCCGTTGGCAATTTTTTGGTTTTCCACCGCCTTTTGAACGAATACAGCAGGTGTTACAGGTTGCAGAGCGATCAGTCCTTTGACATGTTTAAATTCTTCTGGATGTTTCTTCATACCTACAATTGTCGCATTGGCACCAAGACAGCGGCTATATAGTACCACCTTCATTTTTTTTGTATCCGGACGGGATTTGGCATAGCGTAGTGAACCTATGACATCACGGTACTCCAACAGTCCGTGACCATTTACACCGCCACTTCCTATACCGCTTCGACCATGGTTACGCATATCGTAGGTCAGGATGTTGTATCCTGCATCGTGCAGGATCTTGTATTCGGGAAGGAAATTCACTTCAAAGCCGCCAAAGTTTTTCCATGGGTCAAGATGCCCCGGATAACCATAGCGGTTGCAGGGCATCGGGTGGTTGAATATGAGTAGTTTATCTGAGGTGCCCGGTATGAACCATCCTTCGATTGTTACGCCGTCCATAGCCTGGAAAAAGATTTCTTCATGCTCCATGCCATATTCACCCGGCGTCCTCAATATAGGGGTACGGGTAGAATGTGCCATCATTTCTGCCATTCCATTGATGAAATCATCCGAACCTGTCCCCGGATTATTTTCTATTGGTGTGCTATCAACTGTTTTGGCAGAAGCTGAAAGCCAAGAGAATGGTCCTAGAGCAAGACCGGCCCCGATCAGAGTAGTTCTGCTCATAAAGCTTCGGCGGTTCAGACCGCCCTGCTCATTTTCCTTTGCTGTATTTTTATGATTGTCTTTCATGTAATATTTTTTTAAATGATTATTTGGATAGTGAACTTGCAAGTACGGTGATGCTGTTCTCTGTTGAGGCAATACGGAATTTCTTGGCGGCAGTATATTCGGGTGAATTGTAGAATTTCTCTGCATCGGCAGGTGAAGAAAATTCGGTAACGTCAATGACAGGACTTGGATTTCCTTCCAGTGTTTTTACATTTGCATCGTAAATGATGGTTTTACCATTGTACTTTGCAAGAATCGGCTCCGTAGCTTTTCTGTATTGGAGATAACCTGCCTGATCGCTGATTGTGTAGTTGCCGACAAGATACCCATGTGCCTGTTCGGTCACCGGCTCGTTGGAAGAATCTACAGCGGTCTTATCTTTTTGGGAACCTTGGTCACAAGAAGTAGCCAAAAAAACAACTGCCATTCCAAAAATGGCAGACAGAATAGATTTGCTGTTATTTTTCATTTTGTCTGATCGTTTTAAAAGTTAAACTGAGTCAGACAAAATTAGAACGGTATCCTAAAAGCTTAGGAAACAAAATACTACTAAAAAAGAAACAAACTACTGATAGCGAAAGATTACTGTTTAGAGAACTCTGTTTTTTACAATAGCTTGTTGTCTATATTCCTTAGGCGTCATGTTAACTTGCTTTTTAAAGAATTTTGAAAAATAGTTAGGGTATTCAAATCCCAGATCATAAGCTACTTCTGTCGTATTCATTTCTATATTCTGCTCCAATAGTTCTTTAGCTTTTTTAATCACAAACTCGTGGATGTTTTCAAGAGCAGACTTCTTGGTAAAATGCTTTACTATGTCGCCTAGATAATTTGATGTAAGTCCCAATTTGTCTGCGAAGTACTGAACGCTTGGCAGTTGGGAAACTGGCTGGTTGTAATAATGGATTAACTCATGCTGAAAATCGGTAATTATACGATTGTACATTTTGGGGTCGGTAGAAAATTGTCGTTTGTAAAATGCCTCTACCAATGAAATGAGTAGATTTACATAAGACAGTAATACTGTAAAATTTCTATTTTCCCTTTCATAGTATTTGATCATTAAATGAAATACGGTGCTAATTTCTTCTACCTCTTCGTTGGTCAGATACAATGCTTCGTGCTGTCCGTAGTCAAGATAGGTTTTGAAAAGATTCCGGTTCTCTTCGATTATTTTTTTTGAAAGTTGCACATACATACCTGTGTAGGTTGGAACAACATCCCAACCTACAGCAATTTCCGGGCTGTTGAAAAATACTGCATTAAAAGGTTTTGCTTCAGAGTCAAATTTATTTACATACCCAATTTTTATAGAAATCCTGTAAAAATCGACTATGATCGGTTCTGATTTTAGTAGCATTTTTTCAGGAGCGTAATAGCCTACGTCGATATCATTGTTCAGCGGGCTATCTAAACCAAGATATTGATTATAAGAATGGAAGTCTACAAATTTTTTCATTACACAAAGTTACAAAATTGAGTTTTTGCATTGAATAATATTTAAGTTATATCAGTAAAAATTCAGATGAAGCCTTTACCATATTTGATTTCTGTATTTTAGAAAATGATTTACAAAGAATTTTTGGATTAGCAGATGCCGTACGCATCATTACTGAGTCTTTAACTGATAGATCTTTGATCAAATTAAATTATTTTTTTAACAAATTTATTTTTTGTAATATTTTCATCGAAAAACACGATAAATTCAGTATGGTTGATAAAATAATACTATTTTAGAATCCCAAACACAAAAATTGTCTTATAATTTTCTAAATTTACATTGCATAGGTGAAAAATCCAGACCTGCGAACAAATAAAATAATTACAAAAGTTGGAATGAAAAGATGATAATGCTCACAAATAAAATCAACTACAAAGACCTTTCAGATGGTGAGCTTATATCTTTAGTTAAGAAACAAGATCGTCTTGCTTTCACAGAAATATATGACCGTTACGCCATCACCATTTATTACAAAGTTAATAGCATTCTACTTGATGAAGACTCTTCGAAAGATATAGTCCAAGACCTATTTGCTTCGATTTGGGCGAGGACTGATAATCTCAAAAGCGAAGAAAATCTTGCCGGATATTTATTTATTGCTTCGCGAAACAAGGTTTTAAAGCTTATTCAAAAAGGAAAAACAAGAAGTGATTACCTTAATGAATTGGGTAAATATTGGACTTTGGCAAGCTACGATACAATAGACAAATTGGATGAAAAAGAATTAATGATGCTTGTCACCGAAGAAATCGCCAAGCTTCCTTCTAAGATGCAAGAAGTCTTTCAATTAAGTCGTGTCCAAAATCTTTCGCATAAGGAAATTGCGCAGCGATTAAATATAAGTGAGACAACTGTAAGAAAACAAGTTCAAAATTCGCTTCGTATCCTACGAACACGACTATCGAACTATAACACCTATGGATTGATTTTCTTGGCTCTATTTAGAAATCTGTAAAATTACTATCGGCCTCTTATCACCTTATTATTAAATTAAAATTACTTTTTTTTTAATTCTTATACTCCCTTGATCTCCTTCAAGGGTATTACTTAATATATGACAAACAATTTAGATGTATAACTAAATTATTATGGACAATAAATCCGGACGCGATCTTTTATCCAAATACTTGGAGGGTAATGCCAGCGAGCTTGAAAAACAAGTTGTTGAGGAATGGTATGCAAAAAAAATGTTATCAAATATTTCCAAACAAACTAAGGATGAAAATTACGAAAGAATTAAATCAGAAATGTGGACAGCAATTATTCCTGAATATAAACGCCCAACCTTTAAGCTTGGTATTTTTAAAGTTGCTGCAGCATTATTGATAATCTCAAGTATTAGCATTCTTTACTTTTTGATGAAACAGAAATACGACTCAGAAGCTAAGGATTATGTCAAACAGGAAATTCTTCCGGGTAAAAACGGAGCTACTTTAACACTCTCTAGCGGCCGGCAGATCAAATTAGCAGAACTAACTATTGGGAAAATCACAAAGGACGAAGGCATCTCCATTTACAAGTCACAGGATGGTTTTTTAGTTTACGAGAATTCATCTCATGGTACTGAGGCAAGTAGTATTAATAAATTATCCACTTCAAACGGTGAAACCTATATGGTGATTCTTCCAGATAAATCCAAGGTGTGGTTGAACGCAGCGTCGAGTTTGACTTTCAATACAAATTTTAAACATAACGGTATACGCAAAGTAATCCTAGAAGGAGAAGGATATTTCGAAATTGCTAAAGATCGGCTTCCTTTTTTGGTTGAAACTGCCAAACAGAAAGTACAGGTTACAGGTACTCATTTCAATATCAATGCCTACCAGAAAGATAATATTAAAACTACTCTGTTGGAAGGTTCTGTAAATGTCTTAACACATACAGAAACACGAAATTTGAGTCCAGGCCAGCAGTCGATAAACCATAACGGTCAATTAGCAGTTCGTAAAGAATCCGTCGAAAAAGTCGTTGCATGGAAGGATGGCTATTTTACTTTTGATGGAGATCTTGAAACAACAATGGCCATGCTGGCCAGTTGGTATGATGTAGAAATTGAATTCACATCGTCCGCGCCAAAGGGTCTAAAATTATGGGGTCGTGTTTCACGAAATAATACTTTACAGCAAGTACTTTCACAGCTAGAACGTACCAATAAAGTAAACTTTATTATAAAGGAGCGCAAAGTATATATCACTCAATAAAAACCTATGTTTTACATTAACAACCTAAAAATTATGAAAAAGAAAAGAGAAAGACCTTAAAGAATCAAATGCGTAAGATGTACTTGACAAAGCCGTAAAGTGTACCACCACTTTACGGCCAAATGGTTAAGTAAATCTATACATTTAATTGACCAACTAACCCAATTTTAGTACAGAAACTAACCCATTATCAAAGGTATGGAAAATACTTTTATTTATTCAGTTCGGTATATCGTAAAGCCAGCTAAAGTATTGCTCATTATGAAATTGATCGTTGTCTTAATGACTATTTTTATAACCCACGTGTCCGGGAAAACCTTCGGACAGATTGTTTCTATAAATAAGAAAAATGCCTCCCTGGAAACTATCATCGACCAGTTACAGAAACAGACAGGTTATGATTTTGTATTAGACCGGGAAATATTTAACAGATCTGAGAAAATTGATTTGAATGTAAAAAATATAAGTCTGGATGAAGTTCTTAAAAAAATTACTGTAAATACGGACATCAGTTATTCTATTCAGGGACACTCTGTCGTATTTTCAAAGAACAATCCTAAGCCACGGGAGCAGAAGATGAACCCATCACGACAACAGGAGTTCTTTGGAGTTGTTACGGATGAACGGGGAGCTCCCTTGTCTGGCGCTACCGTGAAAGTTAAAGGAAAGCAAGTTGTTTCCTTAACCCAAAAGACCGGTGCCTTTTCGCTACGTGATTTGGTTTCTGGAGATGTTCTAATCGTCACTTTTTTAGGATATGAGTCACGCGAATTTACTGTATCATCTGCCCACCTTACTGGGAAAGATTATTTAATTATTCAGTTATCTGCACTCGTAGGGACCTTGGAAGAAGTTTCCATAGTCAATACCGGTTATCAAAAGATTAGTCGGGAAAACGTTGTTGGATCTGTGGCAACGATGAATCGAAAAGAGTTGGAGAAACGTAATGCGGTAAATATTTTAGATAATCTTGAAGCAACTGTCCCTGGACTAATTCAGTATCAAGGCGTAACAACAATTAGGGGCGTGAGCACAATGCAGGCCAACATGGGTGTATTGGTCGTCGTGGATGGACTGCCTATCGAAGGGTCAATTGCGGATATCAATCCCTATGATGTTGAAAATATCACTATATTAAAGGATGCTGCCGCAGCTGCGATATATGGGGCACGAGCGTCGAACGGTGTCATTGTAGTAACTACAAAAAATGCCAACCAGGTTGGTAAAACAATTGTTGAATTAAATTCAAACTTAACAGTCACGAACAAGCCCGACTATAGTTATCAGAATATGATGACAGCGTCTGAACAGGTGGATTATGAAAGGAAATACAGCGAATGGTGGTTCAATGGTGCCGGAGGCACAATTCAGGATCCCATCGGTTCATTTGAATCTTCTGTTGCACAAGGTCGTATGATTACACCCATCCATTACGCCTTTTACAGATTTAAATCAGATCCTACAAAATTCAGTCAGTCCCAGCTAGATGAATTACTCAACAAGTATAAAGAAAATGATTTCTTGAAGGACTACAAAAAATATGCGCTGCGTAATGAATTTTTACAACAGCATAATATTGCAATAAGGACGAATTCGGGGAAATCGCAAAATAATCTAGTCATAAACTATCGAACAGACAATGGCGGCATTATAAATGCCTTCGATCGACAGTTCAATCTTTTCTACAAAGGCTCGTACAAGTTTGCCAATTGGTTTGATGTAGAATACGGCGTGAACAGCGTTATCGGTAAAACGAGACAGCACAATAGTAGATTTGCTATTGACCCTCTAAGTGCGCCAGCATATATGAGCCTATATGATGCGGATGGAAATCCGTCGGATCTAAGGATTTATTATAATGCATACAACAATATCACTGAAACTACTCCTGAGTTGTTTTCAACACATTTCAACCATCTGGAAGAACTCGGTCGCGATTTTAACACTATTTCAAAATTAAACACACGCTACCATATTAATTTCAATATTAAGGTAGTTCCGGGGCTGACGATACGTCCAATGCTGCAGTATGAAGACAACCGTACGGATAATTCGTCTTACGCTGAAACCGAAAGCTACCAGATGCGGTGGTTACATAATGTATATACCCAACGGACGGGGACTCCAGGGGCATATACCTACACCAATCTATTGCCACGGGGAGGTATGCTCACAACTATAAATGCCAAGGAAAGCAGCTATACTGCTAGAGGGCAGGCGGATTATGTTAAAGAATTTGGTAAACATTCAATAAATGCATTAGTTGGAGCAGAATTTCGTGAAACACGATATGGTGGTACTAGAGGACTTTTGTTAGGGTATGATGAGCAGTTACAGATTCATAGTACAGCTAATGTAAATTTTGGCGACTTGTATAATGTTACTTCCAGTTTCCTGACACCTGGCTACAATCCGCAACAGTTTGACTATCCAACACTGGCAGAAAATTTAGGTATTATTGTAGAAGATTGGCACAAATTCGCATCCGCGTATGCAAACCTAACTTACACTTTCGATGGAAAATATAATGCATTTGGTTCTGTTCGAAAAGATTATGCTGACTTATTTGGTGGGGATAAAAAATATCGTGGAAGACCACTTTGGTCTCTAGGAGCTTCCTGGATAGCCTCAAAAGAGAACTTCATTAACCAATATTCGTTTATAGATTTTTTAAAGATTAGAACTTCCTTTGGACTCACCGGTAACATGGACCCCACGACACCAGCCATACTAGCTGCAAGCACTGGAATCAATGAAGAAACGAGACTACCAAATGCCTCCGTTTCAACGCCGCCCAATCCTTTTCTGCGTTGGGAAAAAACAGAGACTATTAACTTGGGAATTGATTTTTACCTATGGAAAAGTAAAGTAAAAGGTACTATTGATTGGTATAGGAGACGTGGTACAGATCTCTTAGCCAATAGAAGAATGGATCCATCAGAAGGCTTTTCATCCATGGTCATTAACAATGCTAGTATGGTAAACAACGGAATTGAGGGAAGCTTGGGGTATGCTTGGTTCCAACCCAAAACAAATGATGATTTCTCTTGGGCTACAAATTTAATTGCATCATATAACCGTAATAAAATAACATATGTGGATCAAGTGACTAGGGCACCGATTGCCCTCGCAATGGGAGAAGGATTTAAAGAAGGCTATCCTGTACGATCTCTTTTCTCCTTTCCTTTTGCAGGATTGAATGATCAAGGAGCACCGCAATGGTTTAATGCAAGCGGAGGTACAACTACACAATCACTAAATGCATCGGATATTGATGCTATGGTATTTTCTGGAGGAACTGATCCGAAAATCAATTTAGGGTTAAATAATGACTTAAATTACAGAGGCTTCTCCTTAAGTGTTTTTGCTGTTTACTACGGTGGTCATTTTTTCAGAACACAACCTTACCCTACTCCAGAGCTGATGCAGGGCCCATATAACAGGGCATTACCAAACTATTTACTAAGGAGTTGGACACCTGAAAACACGGACACAGATGTACCTGGAAGTGGTGAGTATTATCGGGAGATCTCCTCGACAACTCAATATCAATTTGCAAATATAGGTGTACGTCCATCAGATTTCATAAAGATCCGAAATATTGTCCTTGGTTATAGCCTTCCGCAGTCGTTGATCTCAAAAATAAAAGCCAACACTGTTAAATTTAGATTCCAACTGAACAACCCAGCAACGATATGGACAAAAAAGAATGGTCTGAAAATCGATCCTGAAACAATGGGCATGCCGGTTCCGATCTCTTATGTAATGGGTCTAAGTGCTAACTTTTAACAAAATATATAGAATGAAAAGTTTCATAAATATCGTATCTGCCGCAGCAATGCTGTTATTTTTTGGCAGCTGTGAAAAATATACTGATATATCGCCAAAAGGTAAAAACCTGCTATCTACCGCAAATGATTTAGATTTATTAATGAACGTTAATTACTCCGGTAGCGGATTTAATTCGCTTAATCAGTCTGTTTTGATAAACGACATGTATCCACAAGCCGCTAATGTTCCAAATATAATCAATGGCAATGTAAAAAACCTCAATTACGCCCTATTGACCTATGATGAATCCATCAATAGAGCTGACTTAACGGGAACTGATGGGGCATATGAAGGACTGTATGAAATTATCTCACGCGTTGCTAATATTGTGCTGACTAAAGCAGATGAAGCAAGTGGAGATCCAAATTTAATCCGCCAGCTAAAGGCGGAAGCTTTAATCGTCAGAGCTTATATGCATTATATCCTAGTCAATATTTACGCAAAAGCTTACGATCCAGCCACAGCGACCATAGATGGAGGAATTCCCTATGTGGAAGATATAGCTCTTAGCGAAACAAATACAAAAAAAACAGTGCAGGAAGTCTATAACAAAATGGTAGCCGATGTAAATGCAGCACTGGATTTACAATCTTTACCCGATAAACCAAAAAATAATATGCGTGTGGGCAAAGCATTTGCTTATGCGGTGAAAGCACGTATTCTTCTGTCAATGCGTGATTATGCTGGAGCCTTAGAGGCAGCGGATATTGGACTAAAATATAACAACGTATTAGAAGATCACCGTCCTTATTTGCCAACCAGCAATGGAGGATCTGGTCTTGAGGTTGCCCGTGATGGGTTAACTGCCCCCGATAATTTATTATATGCCTATTTTGGTAAAGCTTGGCCAAATACCTTTTCACCGACCTATGAAATCTTAAATAATTACTACGAGCCGGGGAATATAATAAAAGACCATACAACTACATATGATTATACTTACGGACAGATACTTTCCGGACTTCCGGGTATACCCATGTTTTTCGCTATTGCTTATCAGCAAAATGCCGCTGGAATGACGACTTCAGACTTAAAACTCATTAAAGCCGAAGCACTTATCCGTATGGAGCAGATTTCTTCGGCAATGGATATTATAAATGAGATCCGTATCCGAAGAGTCTTTCCTTACAATCCCATTTCAGCATCAAATGAAGCTCAAGCAATGCAATTGCTACAAAAAGCAAATCGAATCGAATTCTTATTTACCTGGAGAAATTTTGCCGATATCAAACGCTGGAACAAAGAGGGAAAATATTCGGTACAAACGCAACGTACAATAAACGGGAAAACCTATAGCTTGTCCCCAACATCTGCAATGTGGATCTTTCCTTTCCCACAAAGTGCGACAAACTTTAATCCAACATTACAACAAAACTATTAAACGACATAAAAACAGTAATATGAAAAATAATCTAAAACAAATCACTATTGTGAAATTGAGCATGATTTTGATCGGACTCCTATTCTTTGCTAGTCTACATGCACAAGAGAAAGCCAAGCTGGCTGTTGGATCTAAATTACCACCACTGCGTTATGCCAAATGGATTAAGGGTAAGGAAATCAAGGAATTTAAAGAAAACCATGTCTATGTTTTTGAATTTTGGGCAACCTGGTGCGGTCCATGCGTTGCTGCCATGCCACATCTCTCCGAGCTGGCTAAAAAATATGAAGGAAAAGCCACATTTATCGGCGCCAATGTGTGGGAAAAAGTAGGTAGCAAACCTTATGAGTCATCTCTGCCCGCCGTTGAACGCTTTGTAAATTCTAGCGGTGACCGCATGGCGTATAACGTTATTGCAGACAATAACGCTCAGGACATATCTAAAACATGGCTTGTTCCTGCAGGACAAGAAGGAATTCCTACGACCTTTATTGTTAAAAACAACATTATACAGTGGATTGGTCATCCTATGAAAATAGAGGAAGTGATCAATGATATTATCAGTGGTTCTTTTGATCCGATCGCCTATCAGAAAAAGCATGAAAAGGAACATTCAAAAGAACAGGAACAACGTGAAAAAATTAGTAGAATTTTTAAAGGTGTCAACGCCGCAGCTGAAGCAAAAGATTACGACTTAGCCTTTAAACTAATTGATGAAGGGGTCATTGAACTACCTGTTATGAAGTACGCACTGAAATTTCAGAAGTTTAAGATTTTACTTGATAATAAAGCGGAAGCAGATGCAATGAAATACGCAGATGAATTGCTAAAAGAAGACAGTTCTTCTTATGCCGCTATGCTTGCTGTCACCATCACGGATAAGGATGGATTGTCAAAAGAAGCTTACAAAAAAGCAGCACAATTATTTGAAGCTGAAAAACAAAAAGTATCCATGTTATTTGAAAAGCTTGCTCTGACATATAGCAAAATGGGTGACTATAAGATGGCCGTGGATGCAATGGAAAAAGCAATAAGCAAAGGACAGGAAGAACTGAAAGATCCTAACTTTCAAGGTCGCGTTTTCGATTATACAATCGAAGAATATAAAAAGAAATTAGTTGACTACAGATCAAAATTATAGAAGATGATTAAAAATTTTATAATCATCTTTGTTTGCACGCTTTGGATACAGCAAAGTTGTTTTGCACAGCAACTTAAACATGCTACTGCAGATCTTTTGGCTACAAAGGATCCCGCGGCGCTTGATCGGTCCATAGATTCTTTGCTCGATGGCTCTGAAGAGGATGCTAATTCTGTATTGCAGTTTTACAGGATCAAACAGGATATTGCAAATGTCAATAACGTTACAGATATCATATCAAAAAAATATCCCCACGGGGAAGCTGCAGCGATACAAGCGACTTTGCATCTTCATCAGCAATCTGATATGGTTGAAGTGGAAAGATTATTTGATGAATTTGTAAAAAGGTTTGATAAACAGCAGGTAATAAATCTTTACCCGGTAGTAGCTGACAGGGCAGCCAAGAGTAGAAGCCTAGAACATTTTATTAAGTATTGGGGCAAAATTGAAGATCCACAGATGAAAGATATGATCTTGAAATTATGTGGCCCTATGTTAATAAAGAGTGCCCCCCGGCGGATGAAGAGTCTTTTTGATAAAAAACTTGCTGAATTTAATATCGAGAAAGATAATCCGAAAGAATATTACGATTTATTGGAAATATATTCCGATATCCATATGGAATTACGGGATTACCCTAAAGCATTAAATGAGATAGAACGTGTCTTTTTATTCCGACAAGAAAAAAGTGATGATTTTTTGAATAAATATGCGAAGCTATTATCCTTAAACCAACAGTATGAAAAATCATTTGTTATTTTTGACAGCTTAATCCGTAAGGGTCAAGGGAATGACGAATTAAAAACTGAACTTGCGCTATCATTTAAAAAGCTTTTTCCGTCAAATGATTTTGATCAATATTTAAATGGTATCCAATCAAAGCTGAACGAGAAGATCGCGACGGATATCGCAAAAGATATTGTCAAAGAAAAAGCTCCTGATTTCAAAATAACGGATGCGAAGGGAAAAGTTTATAGTTTAGCAGATTTCAAAGGAAAATACATCATTCTGGATTTTTGGGCTACTTGGTGTGGCCCATGCAAAAAGTCTTTTCCTGCAATGCAAAAGGCAGTAGACAAATTTGCAACCGACCCAAGTGTAAAGTTCTTATTTATACACACTTGGGAACGATCGAAAAATCCAGTCCAAGACGCAACTAGTTACTTGAGAGAGAAAAACTACAAATTTGATCTTTACATGGATCTAAAAGATAACAAAACAGGTGTAAATCATACCATTTCACAATTTGGGGTAGATGGTATACCTGCTAAATTTATAATAGACCCAAAAGGTTTTATACGTTATCGCGGCACCGGCTTTGGAGGTGGTGACGATAAATTGGTCGCAGAACTTTCTGCAATAATTGAATATATTAAAAAGAACTAACATTGAAAACTAATAGCAGAAGTCTTTAAATTTAATTTATTTAGACTTCTGCTATTTTTGTTACTTAAATTTATGGAGAAGCTATCTTGAATTAGAGTTTGACGTTTTTACTGTTATCATTTATGAATATCGAAATTTTACAACCTTTATTACACTATAGCCTTCATTTCTTAGCCCCAGGGCTCGTCGCATTTGTTTTTTTTAAAGATCAATGGAAGCGCGCTTGGATTATTATGATTGCAACTATGCTAGTTGATCTTGACCATCTATTGGCTACACCCATTTTCGACCCTGAGAGATGCAGCATTGGTTTTCATCCTCTACATTCTTATTATGCAATCGCCGTCTACATTACACTGCTATTTTTCCCAAAAACTAGAATCATTGCTGTAGGCTTACTACTTCATATGATTACCGACTGGCAGGATTGCCAATGGCATTAACTTTTTACAATATTTTTGTGTTGCCGGGTGGGTTCTACCTACTTTAGGAAAATGATTGCATCACTAAAGATATTGGTACCGATGACAACATTGGCTGCTATTGGATCATTATATCCTGAAATCTCCCTCCCTTCGATGGAATTGGTCGTGGTTACTATCATGGGATTAAACTTTTCAATCAGGCATGGTTAATACCCAAGCCTAATATACATTATTTATTCTGAATTAATATGTTTGTCAATATTAACTAGCTAGACTATTACACACTTTGTTAGGCTACGATATTGGTTTATAATCGCTGGCCTGTAGTGGGTATTTATAGGGATACTTACCATA
>NZ_DLJD01000035.1:0-3984 GCF_002484085.1 Sphingobacterium sp. UBA7625 | reverse complement strand
TCAAAAAGCATCAAAGGTTTTCCATTGAAATTCTTTTCACCTTTGAGTTCGACTGATTTCACTTTACCACCTTTTGTGCTGATTTTGGCAATGATGGCATCATTTTCAAGTGTAATGATTTTTTCAGTTCCAAATTTTGATGCACCAAAAGGTTTTTTCAGTTCAGCTGAATCTGCAATCACTGCTGTTTGCGCTGTTTTAGCTTTTGCGGTAGAGTCACTTGTTGCAGGTTGTCCTTTTGCAGCCTGAGCTTTAGCCTCCTGTCGCGCTTGTTCTTGTTTGATTTCTGATTCTGAAGGCTTCATCAGGTAAAATGAACCAGTGATGATGGCAAACATCAGGACCAAACCAATTAGGGTATTTCTATCCATCTTTAATAACTAAACTTAATTAATTTTATCCTTCTAATACTACTTTGATTTCTTGTTGGCCAAAGCAGCGGCTACAAAGCTAACAAAAAGTGGGTGAGGATTTGCAACAGTTGACTTTAATTCTGGATGAAATTGTCCGGCAACGAAAAAAGGATGGTTTTTCAATTCGACAATTTCAACTAATCCAGTCTCTGGATTGAAGCCCGAAGCGATCATTCCTGCTGCCTCATATTGTTTTAAATAGTCATTGTTAAATTCATAACGGTGACGGTGTCTTTCGGAAATTTTTGTTTTTCCATAAATGGCAAAGGCTTTGGTGCCTTTTTTAATTTCACAGTCGTAAGCACCTAAACGCATTGTGCCACCCATATTGGTGATGTTTTTTTGCTCTTCCATCAGGTTGATGACAGGATTGCTGGTGTTCGCATCCATTTCAAAACTATTGGCATCTTTTAATCCCAATACATTTCTGCCAAACTCAATGACCGAACATTGCATACCAAGACAAATACCAAAGAATGGAATGTTATTTTCACGTACATATTTGATCGCGTTTAATTTGCCGTCCAGACCACGTTCGCCAAAGCCTGGAGCGACCAATACACCGTCCATACCTTTTAGCTTTTCAGCGACGTTTTCTTTTGTAACACTTTCGGCAGCGATATAACTCACCTTTACTTTACATTCATTCGTTGCACCGGCATGGATAAATCCTTCGGTGATGGATTTATAAGCGTCTGGAAGTTCAACATATTTTCCTACTAAAGCAATGCAAACTTCACTTGTTGGATTTTTGAGCTTACCTAGGAAGTTTTTCCAGTTTTCTAGATCCGGTTCATTTTTATTGGAAAGTTTTAGCTTTGTTAGGGCTGTTTTATCCAGGTTTTCTTTTAACATTAATAATGGAACATCATAGATGGTCGAAGCATCGATAGATTCCACGACAGCATTAATGTTAACATTACAGAACTGTGCTAATTTTTTGCGGATTTCTTGAGATAATTTATGCTCTGTACGGCATACCAGGATATCTGGTTGTACACCATATTCCAATAATGTTTTGACCGAGTGCTGTGTTGGCTTGGTTTTAAGTTCGCCGGCTGCAGCTAAATATGGGACCAAAGTTAGATGAATAACTAAAGAATTATTCGCCCCCAGTTCCCAGCGTAGCTGTCTTACAGCTTCAACAAATGGAAGGGATTCGATATCCCCTACAGTTCCACCGAGTTCAGTAATAATGATATCATATTCACCGGATTCACCCAAAAGCTGCATGCGGCGTTTGATCTCATCAGTGATATGTGGGATGACTTGAACGGTTTTTCCTAAATATGCCCCTTCACGCTCTTGTTGGATGACGTGTTGGTAGATACGACCTGTTGTTACATTATTCGCTTGTGAGGTAGGGACGTTTAAGAAACGCTCATAGTGGCCAAGGTCAAGGTCAGTTTCGGCTCCATCTTCAGTAACATAACATTCACCATGCTCATAAGGATTCAATGTTCCTGGGTCAATGTTAATGTAAGGATCGAATTTTTGAATAGTCACTTTGTAGCCACGTGCCTGGAGAAGTTTAGCAAGGGAGGCTGCAATAATACCTTTCCCTAACGACGAAGTAACGCCGCCCGTAACAAAAATATATTTAGTCATAACAATTAAAGGATTTTCAATTTTATGTGGTCAAAATGACCAATAATAGTTGCTTTATGTACGGGATACAAAGATAGCAATTTTTTATTCAATATTATAATTGAAAGATTCACTGAATAAATAAATTAAAAATAGATGTTGCCCTGGTTATCGATTGTAGCCTTTAAATCGGGTTGCGATTTCGACTTAATCTCAATGCGATAGAACTTATTGGCATTGGAAAAGACAAGTTGATAATGCTTATTGATATTAATGATTTCAGGGTATAATTTGCTCAATTCATCAAGAGACGTTGCATAGCGCTTATTTGTATTCCAGTAAATTTGTTGCAGGTAAAAAATATTCCAGACAGTTTTTTCCAATGCCAAAAATTGTTCATCTACGAATTGTTGTTCGTCTTGATCCACAAATTTGATATGTCCCCATCGTTCGGGATAATGCATGTTAATCAGACCAATGGGCGACCATACCCAGTTTTCTTCCGCAAGTGTCTTGCCAGTATTATCCTTTCTTTTGATATAACCTTTTCCATTGACATCATAGTGCCATTGTACGCGGGAGAAATTTATCTTCCACACTTCATTTGCCTTGATTTGATTTCCTTCACCAAAGTATTTTAGACTTTTGACCGGAATCTTCATTTCGACGGTCCAAAAATTATCTTTATCGGTTGGATTATTTATTGTTCCAGCGTGATAAACAGCACTTTGGATATCTTTGGTGTCCCAGTTTAAGTTAGCTTTCCCACCAAAACGATAAGGTTTGGTCATGAGGAGATCCATGATCGTATTCAGTGCATTAACTTCAATTTCAATATATTCAGGAGATTGCAGATTAGGTTTCAGAAATACCTCAAAGTCATTGTCATGATAGATGATGGTGTCCTTCTGTCTGAGGTAAGCATTGATGTGAGGTTCTTCCAACTTAGCAAACAGATAGAGATTTTCGTTATCCCAGAGCATTTTGACACGAGTTTCTAGCGCAGGTTTTGGTTTACTGTTTCCTTCTATGTCTTTGAATGTATTTGTCCATACTGCCTTTGCCCAAGATATTTCGTCATCTTTACCGTCAATTTCGATCGGGGTTTGAGCTTTTTGGACAAAGTAAATCTCTGGCTTAGACTGTAATCGGAGAAAATCACCTACATTTCGCTGTGCAAAAATGGTTGTCGTCTGTAGGGTAAGAGCTAATATAAAAAAAACAGTTTTCATCAAGATATTGTATGTCTATTAGTTACCAAGAAATTTATGTAAGCGCGCTTAATGGGGCTGTTTTTATAAAATCCTAAAATTTCCATTGATTTCTATGTATGGAAGATTGGCAGTGCTAAAAGTAAGTAAAATGTTTTAGCTAAGCAAAGAGGGGTGATTCTTTTTAAGAAATCAGATTCGATTGTCTTAATTTTATTACATGGGGTTTCGTATTGCTCTCTAAGTGGTAGGGTGAGCGGAGTGGATTTGTCCCGGGTAGGAAGATGGTTGATCTGGTAGGAAATAAAAAAAGGCTTTGAATTTCATCAAAGCCTTTTTTTATGCCGTGGTAGTCGTAATTAGATTCTTTTTGATTTAATACGAGCAGCTTTACCGGTAAGGCCACGTAAATAGAATAATTTAGCGCGACGAACTTTACCATAGCTGTTTACTACAATTTTTTCAATGTTTGGTGAGTTTACAGGGAAAATACGTTCAACACCTACACCGTTTGAGATTTTACGAACGGTAAAAGTAGCGTTAGCACCTTCGCTGTTTAATTGGATTACTACACCTTGGTACACCTGAACACGCTCTTTATTTCCTTCGCGAATTTTATAATGAACGCTGATGGTATCTCCGGCTTTGAAAGCGGGAATTTCATTTCTTACTACCGCTTGTTCTTCTACAAATTTTACTAAATCCATGATTTCGAGTAATTATTAACGATTTATATCCTGTAAAAATCGGAATGCAATATTACGACTTATTTT
>NZ_DLJD01000060.1:24352-85554 GCF_002484085.1 Sphingobacterium sp. UBA7625 | reverse complement strand
AAATTTGAGACAGCCTCTTTTTTATGTGATTCAGTCGGAGTAATTGACCCTTTTCTGCTTCTGTAATAATTAATCCCATCGCCCCGGATGGGTCTAGCGCACAGTTGGTAGGGTTTTGTCCTGATGTTTGAATTTTTTCAGTGGCTGTACCGTATTGATCCAGTACTAAGATATGCGAAGAGCCATATATGGCAACAAATAAATTGCCTTCCTCATCAAATGCGATCCCATCGGGTCCGGTCTGTCCGCCTGCAAGTGCAAATTTTTCAATGGAATCCATTTGGCATGAAATGGCATTCCAGTTCATTTTCCAGATCCATTTACTGCCTGTTTCAGCAAGGTATAGTTTGCTGCTGTCGGGGGCAAAGGCTAGCCCGTTTGGATAGTACATGTTCTGATGGACTGCCTGAGCGGTGCCATCGGTCCGTAGGCAGCAGATGTAGCCCGTTCCATCTGTCAATTCGCTTCCCGGACAGGTAAATAACAGGTTTCCCTTGCTGTCAAAACATAAATCATTGGGCATTTTTAATACCCTGTTGTCCAGTTTATTAAGGCGGGTGTCGCAGCTGTTGTCGGTGGGATTATACCTACGTATGCTGTTTTGTAATGCATCGCAGAACCAGATTGTTCCGTCTGGCGCAACAGCAATTCCGTTGGGATGCCCGTCAACAGGTATGCGATCGTACTTGTTGTCCCGGTAACGAATCAGGTTGCCGGCATTTTTTTCTACCAGCCATATATTGCCTTGATGATCAAAGGCGGGGCCTTCTGGAAAATGTAGGTCGTCAATAAGTATGTTCATCTGAATTATTTTAAAATTTATTTTAAATGTATACAAAAATATTGTAATTTGGTATACATAAAACAGTATGTATTTAAATACAAGATTGCTGTATCACGGATTAGATACGAAGCAGTCACCCCAATTATAAAAATAATAAAAGCAAAACTTTTAATAAGCATGCAAGAAAACGAAAGATCAGCCGCAATACTGCGCGAGAATGCAAAATGGATACCAGGAGGTGTGGTATCGTTGAACAGAAAGTCGGATCCCAATATCTGCTTCGTTAAGGGAAATGGTAGCCATGTGGAGGATATCGACGGAAATAGTTATATCGATTATCAGGCTGGATTTGCCGCTTCCTTTCTTGGTCATAATGATCCAGATGTCAATGCTGCGGTATTGAAGACGCTTCAGGAACAACAGGTGCTGATGGGAGCAGGCCCTACTTTATTGGAAGGGGAGTTTGCGGAACTGTTTTGTGCATCGGTGCCCAATGCCGAGAGCGTGCAGATCACCACAACGGGATCCGAGGCCACTTATCATGCGATCCGGATCGCCCGAGCGGTAACAGGACGCGATCATATCATCGTCATGCAGGGCGGATACAATGGTTGGCATAATGATGTGGCCTGCAATGTAATCAGTCAAAAAGCTGATATCGGATCTTATCAAAGTCCTGGTGAATACCCATTTGACTCACTGAGTGCCGGGGTTCCCAAAAACCATAGTGATCTGGTACATATCATCAATTACAATGATCTGGATAGTGTTCGCTATGTGCTGCAGAAGTATTCGGTAGCCTGTATTTTATTGGAACCTATTTTACAGAATATTGGTATCGTAAAGCCGCAACCGGGATACTTGGAAGGACTTCGTAAGCTCGCAGATGAGCAGGGTTTCTTGTTGATCTTTGATGAGGTAAAGACCGGATTTAGACATGCTTTAGGTGGTTATCAATCCATTTGTGGTGTTCAGCCAGATCTTTCCACCTTTGGAAAGGCGGTAGCGAATGGTTATCCTTTGGGCGTGATAGCGGGAAAGAAAAAGTATATGGATTATTTTGTTGATCCAGATAAAGCCAAGCGGGTCATGATTGCGGGAACATTCAATGCTTTTCCGTTGACTACGGCTGCGGCAATTGCAACATTGAAGAAACTTTCTAGTCCTGAGCACCAAGTCTATAAGCATGTTGAACGTTTGGGCGCACGTTTGGAACAGGGATATCAGGAAATATTTCCTAAATTAGGCATACCATTTTTTGTCGCTCGTCAAGGCTCGGCCTTCTGTACTTACTTTATGGATCATGCGCCGCTTAATTTTCACGATATTCTGGATAATCATGATTTCGAACTGGATATCCGCTACCGCAAAAATCTCATAAAAGAAGGGATCTTTAATTTCCCGGCTGCAATTAAGCAGGGAAGCATTTCCTTTGCGCATACGGAAGATGATATTGACCGGACCTTAGAAGCGACAGCACGTGTAATAAAAACTTTGTAACCCTAACTATGAAAATAACCGCTATCGAAACCTTTGTATGCCATGCGCGCATGCGAAATTGGATTTTTGTTAAAATTGTAACCGATCAGCCCGGACTTTGGGGTTGGGGGGAGGCGACGTTGGAGTGGCATACACAAAGTGTCGTTGGTGCAATTAAAGATATATCTCAGCTGTTGGTCGGCGAGGATCCACGGCGCATTGAATATCTGTGGCAGATGATGTACCGCCAGCATTTTTGGCATGGGAACGGAATTGTCCGCGGAACGGCAATCAGTGGTATTGATATCGCCCTATGGGATATTTTAGGTAAAATTCATAACGTGCCCTGTCATGAATTGTGGGGTGGTCGTGTACGGGATTATATCCGTCTCTATTGTCATTTGGGTGGTGGCCGAATGGAAGATTTTTACGAAACAGCACCGGACGACGCTAAACGTTTTGGCGATCTTGCCTTAAAAGCCGTTGATGAGGGTTTTACGGCTTTTAAATCCATGGCTGTTCCGGAAACGATGTCCCTAGAAGGGCTTCGTCCGATTAAATATGCTGAAGCCTGTGTAAAGGCAATGCGCGATGCCGTAGGTGATGATATCGATATTATGGTAGATTGTCATGCACGTCCTAGCCCACGCATGGGCATGCAATTTGCCAAAGCGCTGGAACCTTATGGTCTGTACTTTTTTGAGGAGCCATGCTGGCCCGAAACCATGGAGGATATCGCCCTGATCCAACGGGCAGTGGCAACACCTATCGCTTCCGGCGAACGCCTGATCGGTGTGCATGCTTTTCGGGATATGCTTGAAAAACGTGCGGTAAGTGTTATTCAACCTGATATTACACATTGCGGTGGATTATCCGAAGCCCGTAAAATAGCTGCTTTGGCGGATGCTTATCGCGTGTCCATGGCGCCGCATAATCCACAGGGACCTGTAAGCACAGCTGCCTCTATCGAGTTGGGCTTTGCAACACCTTCGTACATTATCTGTGAAAGTGTTCACAAAGATGTTGAATGGCGGCAAGATGTCGTCAGTGAAGGATTTACGGTGCAAGAAAAAGGCCGTATTGTCCTCCCCAATACACGTGCCGGTCTGGGTATTGAAATCAATGAAGAAGAAGTGAAAAAGCACCCGTTCCAGCAGGAAATTTTACAGCGTACATTTTACAAAGATGGCAGTGTTGGTGACTGGTAGATTTTAAGTAGATATGAGAGCAGAATATAAAAACAAAGTAGTTTTGATCAGTGGTGGACTTGGTGATATTGGCAGGGCAATAGCCGGGGCTTTCCTGACGTCGGGGGCAATTGTCTGTATTGCGGATCGTTTTGTGCCAGCGCTCGCGAAAGAGCGCTGGCCCTTGCTCGATGAATCTCAGACCAACTTATTTTACGATCAGGTTGATGTCTCAGATGCTGATCAGGTAGAGGCTTGGGTTGATCGTATACAGCGGGAGCTCGGAACAATAGCGATCTGTATTGCCAATGCGGCCTGTGTCACGATTCAAAATTTTCGGGAGCTCAGCAATGCGGCATGGAAAAATGAAATGGCAGTCAATCTGGATGGTGCTTTTTTTCTGGCCAACGCCTGTGCGAAATCATTTGTTGCTACTGGTGTTCGCGGGAATATTGTCTTTTTGGGTAGTTGGGCAGGGCATGCCGTGCATCAGAACCTGCCCGCATACAGTGTTTCCAAAGCTGGCTTACGGATGCTTTGTCAAGCCATGGCGCTCGAATATGCTGTTGATGGAATCCGTGTCAACGAAATTGCACCCGGTTATGTCAACGCGGGGTTGAGTAAAATGGTTTGGTCCAAGGATGCCGCGCTTCAAAAAAAGGCTGCCGCGGTAGTGCCGCTGGGGGATATCCTCGAAGCGGAGGAAATCGCCAAACAGGTGCTTTGGATATGCTCCCACAATTGCAGACAGATGACGGGGACAAGTATCGTACTGGATGGGGGACTCTCATTAATTAGACCTTAGATCATGGAACAAAAGGATCCAAGAAAAGAAACAACAGGTGGTTTACAGGCCAAAATTGGACTTGCCCAATGCGATATTACACCTACCTTAGGGATCTACTCACGCAATTGGGGGGCTGCTACTGCTGATCGGGCTGTTGGTGTGCACCAGCCCTTGCTGATGCATTGTCTCTATATGGCGCCTATTGATTCTCCACCTGCCATTATATTGACAGCCGATCTGGGCTGGTGGAAAAATGCGGAAGACGAACGGACATTGCGTTTTGCATTGCTTGATCATTTCAATCTGACAGCATCACAGCTGGTCTTTACACTTTCACATACGCATGCTGGCCCCAGTATCTGTTCTACGGATATACATCAACCCGGAGGTGAGTTGATTCTACCGTATCTGGAATTCTTAAAAGCGCAGGCGATCAGCTGTATCCAGCAGGCAAAGGATGAATTGTTCGAAGGAAGTTTACATTGGAGTTATGGAGTATGTGATCTGGCCTGTAATCGGGATCTGGAACTTAATGGCAAATACCTCATTGGGTTTAATCCTGTAAAAGAATCTGATCATACCTTATTGCTCGGACGTGTATACGATAACACCGAAAAATTGAAAGCGTTGATCTGCAATTATGCCTGTCATCCGACGAGCTTTGCCTACGAAAATGAACTGCTTTCTCCGGATTTTGTTGGTGAAATGCGGCATACGGTGGAAGCGGTCGTGAAAGTTCCCTGTTTGTTCCTACAGGGCGCATCAGGTGATCTGGCTCCCAAGCGTCAATATGTCAAAGATCCTGCTTTGGTCGAAGCCAATGGTCGACAGTTGGGCTATGCGGTGCTTGCAACGTTGGCTCAGGAGGATCATGCAGCTCAGCGTTGGGCGTTTGACAAAGCGTTAATTTCGGGAGCACCTTTGGCTTGTTGGAGTTTTCAGAAACAGGTGCTATCGACTGAATTTAAGCAACTTGTGCATACGGTTCAAGTACCCTACAAAAACTTACCGAGCCTTGAGTCTATTTTCGAGGAGTACGAAAGCTGTTCGGATCGGGTTATAAAAGACCGCCTTTGGCGAAAATACAATACCCGCAAAACCATTGCCGATCAGCGCGAAGCAAACATTCCGGTATGGCTCTGGAAAATGGGGGACGCGATTTTGGTGGCTCAGGCCAATGAAGCATACTCTTGTTACCAGTCAATTATACGGGCCGAATTTCCCAATCATACCATTGTCTTTATCAATATCGCCAATGGTTATGTGGGCTACCTCGCGCCAGCGCAGCTCTATGATAAAGATATCTATGCCGTATGGCAGAGTCCTTACGAACGGGGTAGCCTAGAGATACTTATTGAACAAACGAAATTAGGAATTCAAACATTACTGACCGATGAAACTAGATTGGATTGATGTCATTATTTTTGCGGTATACATAGTCGGTATCGTCGTATTGGGATTATATGCTTCGAAAAAAAGTTCTTCGTCCAAACGGGACTATTTTTTGGCTGGTGATAAGTTGCCCTGGTGGATGATCGGAGGGAGTATTATTGCCGCAAATATCAGTAGCCATCATCTTGTCGGCGCCATGGGAGCGGCCTATAGCCGTGGGTTTGTGGCCATCACTTTGGAATGGGGGGCCATATTGATCGGTTTTAATGCGCTGCTTTGGATATTTCTGCCTTTCTACATCCGCAATGGTTTTTATACAATTCCAGAATATCTTGAAAAAAGATATGGAAATGCCACACGGGTACTCTATGCAATCTTGATTTTATTTACCTACGTATTTGTGGAGATCGGTGCGGTGCTCTATCTGGGCGGACTCTCCTTACATGCTTTATTTGGTATTCCCATTTTATATAGTATTTTCGGGATGGCGATTTTGACGGGCTTGTATACCGTATTAGGAGGGCTGAAAGCCGTTATCTGGACCGAAATGGTGCAGCTAGTTATCCTGGTGCTCGGCGGTATCGTCCTGACCTTCGCTACCATTAATGCGGCGGGCGGATTTCAGTCCGTCGTGGAATCATCCAAAGACTGGAAGATGTTCTATCCGGCGTCTGATCCCGATTTTCCCTGGACAATGTATCTGGGAGGTTTGCTTTGTATCAGCGTATTCTATTGTGCGACCAATCAATTTATTGTTCAGCGTGTATTGGCAGCAAAAAATGAATGGCATGGCCGTATGGGGGTTATTTTCGGTGATTACCTTAAATTTCTGGTGCCACTGATCATAACCATCCCCGCTTTGGTAGCACCCAAATTTTTACCGCATTTGGATCAGCCGGATCTGTTATTTGCGACGCTCGTAGAAACACTGTTGCCTAAAGGGCTGATCGGGCTGGTCATGGCTGGTCTCATCTCTGCGATTATGTCCCATATTTCAGGCGCTATAAATTCGTGTACTACCATACTCACGGTGGATATTTACAGTCAATACATCAATAAGAACGCCACTGATGATCAAGCGATTCGTTTTGGTAAACGTGCAGGAGTCGTCATCATTGTACTTGGTATTATGAGTGCTGTCGTATTGATTAGTTATTCCGACAAACCTGTATTTCTCTACCTGATGAATCTGTATGGTTTATTTACACCGGGTATCGCTACCATGTTTCTGATGGGGGTCTTTTGGAAGCGGACTACGGCACAGGGCGCATTAATGGCTGGCTTATTGACCATTCCACTTTCGTTGCTTTTGGAGTATTTACTTCCTGACATGCCATTTTTTAACAGAACCGGCATTGTGTTCTGGACCTGTATGATCGCCTGTGTACTGGTCAGTCTATGTACACCGGCCGTTCCGGAAGCGCGTTTGAAAAATCTGATATTGACACGCGATTCGTTTCAGATGCCCAAAGGGGATCGAGCTTCTTACCGTGGCTTTCGGAATCCAACCCTCTGGTGGATCATTATTACAGTGATGGTGCTGTATTTTTATGTGCGCTATTTTTAACTTAACTTGTTGGACGATTCCTTATGAAAGTATCGTAATTGAAATATCTTTTTACCAATACATCGATGAAGAATGCTATGTTGAAAGAATTAGACGCTGAAATTGAAGCTATTTTCCCGGAGATTGTTGCGATCCGTCGGCATATCCATCAGCACCCTGAACTGTCTTTTCAGGAATATGAGACCAGCGCATATATCCAAGAGAAGTTGACCGGGCTCGATATTCCGTTTAAAGTTGTTGCCAATACAGGTGTGGTTGCCGTGCTTGAGGGCGAAAAGTCCTTAAGTGAGGATATCGTGGTTTTGAGAGCTGATATTGATGCATTACCTATTCACGAGCAGAATGATGTGCTATACAAGTCCACAAATGAAGGTGTTATGCACGCTTGTGGTCACGATTTTCATACGGCAAATCTATTGGGTGTCGCTACTGTTTTAAAGGGATATAAAACCGAGTTTTCAGGAAAAATTGTGCTCTTGTTTCAGCCAGGGGAAGAAAAGATTCCCGGAGGTGCGATCCAGATCTTGCAGTCTGGTATCTTGGAGTCTTTCGGTGGAAAGATCAAAGCTGTTTTGGGTTTGCACGTCAGTCCACGTGTACCTTTAGGGAAAATAGGCTTACGCCCGGGGCGCTTTATGGCTTCAAGCGATGAGTTTTATTTTACCATTAAAGGACGTGGCGGTCATGCGGCCGAGCCACATCGTGCCGTTGACCCAATTATGATTGCCGCTCAGTTGCTGACCACTTTACAGCAGCTGGTTAGTCGTAAGGCAAACCCCGATATTCCATCTGTATTGACTTTTGGCCGTTTTATTGGTGATGGTGCAGCGAATGTCATTCCCGAAGAGGTCAAGTTGGCTGGTACCTTTCGTACCATGGATGAAACCTGGCGCAAGGAGGCGTTGGAGACTGTAGCGACAATTGCCCGGACATTGCCCGAGGCCTTGGGCGCGACAGCGGATGTGGAAGTGCGCCATGGGTATCCTGCATTGAACAATGATCCCCAATTGACTGGGCAAGTAAAAGATATCCTACAAAGAAGCATGGGAAATGAAGTCGTGCAAGATTTGGAAATCTGGATGGCAGCAGAAGATTTTGCTTATTACTCATACCGGTACCCCGCTTTATTTATGTTGGTGGGCACGAATAATGACAGCATCAATACCCAATATGGGCTTCATAATCCACAGTTCAATCTTGATGAAAAGGCGTTTAAGACGGCGATTTCAGCTTTGGTGAATAGTGCTGTTTCCTTATTGAATGAGTCCAATGGATAGAAAACATTTCTTACTTTCTTTATTGCCGTTGGGGCTTTCTTTTCAAACAAAGGCAGATTTTTCTAAAGAAGGATTCAACCTGATATTACCAAAGCCGAAGAAGAAAAAAATCGGCATTATCGGTTTGGACAGTACGCATTCCATTGCTTTTACAAAAGCGATCAATACGGCCAGTGCCGATAGTTTATATGGGCAATTTTCGGTTGTTGCGGCTTATCCTTATGGTAGTAAAACGATCGCGCTTAGCGCGGAGCGTATTCCCAAGATCACGGCCGAAATTCAGCAATATGGCGTCTCGATTGTTTCCAGTATTGCTCAGCTGCTCAAACAAGTGGATTATGTGTTTTTGGAGACGAACGATGGAAACCTGCATTTACAACAGGCTCTTGAGGTTCTCGGGGCTCGAAAACCCTTGTTTATCGATAAACCTATAGCCAATTCGTATACCGATGCCCTAAAAATATTTGAAGCTGCCCGAAAATACGGTTGCCCTGTTTTTTCCTCCAGTTCATTACGTTACATTGTAGGCCTGCAGGAGCTTGATAAAAGTAAAGTTGTTGGAGCTGATGTCTATAGTCCGGCTGTCACGGATCCGTCGCACAAGGATCTGTATTGGTATGGAATTCATGCAGTGGAAATGTTGTTTGCCTTAATGGGGCCGGGTTGTATAACGGTGCGAACGGTACAGGAAAGGGGGACTTCCATGTACATTGGTCAATGGGATGATGGCCGGATTGCCTCGGTTCGCGGTATCCGGGAAGGGAAGGATGATTTTGGTGGTACCGTCTTTCTGAGAGATCAGATTGTTCATCTGGGACAATTTATGGGTTATGGTCCCCTGCTCGATCGTATACTTCCTTTTTTTCAAACAGGGGAAAGTCCTGTGGATGAGTGGGAAACCTTAGCAATTTGTGCTTTTATTGATGCTGCGGAACAGAGTAAATTGAATGGTGGCGCGCCCGTTAAACTGCAAAAGGTAGGCTAATTCGAAGCCGATGTCGTGTAAGGCTTGTTTAGTTGCTTGCTACTGTTGTCAAAAGATCGCTATTAAAAATCGATGCCGGTGAAATTACTGTTTCCTCCAAAGGGATCTGATTGCCGTAACGTTCTTTGAGTTTGCTTTTGACCTCGGCGCTACTGAGATCAAAATCTTTGAGTTTTTCCAGTTTGCCTACTTCAATTCCGGCCCCCCGCTGGTATATTTTCCAGATCAGTTCCGAACAATAAATTCTGTTATCCGACCATTCGAATGTAGCATCATAATTTTTACCCAAAAATCCCTCACCGATCCCTTTCATTTTAGCTAAAACCTCCGCCGATAGTACTTTGTCTGCTTCTTTAAGTCGTTTGATGACATAATGTTCGTTTTTTCCTCGAGCGATCCAATCTGTCAAGCTGGTAACTGTTACGGGCTGAACAGCCTCTAGTACATATGGTTTTCCCTGTTCATGAAAAATTAACCCACAGTGGGAATAAGGCGAGTGAGTCGCTAGTTGTACAGCTTTACATTGGGGGGAGATCGAGGATTGAAAGATCATATCCCCATCTTTTAATTCCGGTAAAATTGAACGGTTTGAAACGTTTTTGCCAGTAGAAGCAGTTTCGGCTCTTGTTTCATTGATCCGGAGATAAGCACGCCCGATCAAGAGGCCGCAAATTAACAATAGGACAAATACAGCTTTTTTTTTCATGGTTATAATGCTTTAAGATAGCATGATTAAATCTCCAATAAGTGTTTATTCCAACAAGACGTAAAACGTACCGGCTTAATTGACGGATTTACTTGTCCGATAATAATTTGATAACGTTATTTAAGCGATTATTAGTATGTTATGACTCCACATTTGTGCGCAGGAACAGGTTGTGCCGATTCAGTGCCATAGCAAGATAGCTGCTATCGTTTACCGGTAGATTATAATGTAAATAAGCGTCGTCAGTGATGGAATAAGAACTGAACGGCTGCTGTCTCCGTTGATCAGGAGAAGTCGCCAAGGCCTCCAGTGGTATTAAAAGTGTACTTAGACTGACGTGTAAACAGGAAATGTACGCTGAGGTTCTCAAGAAAAATGCTCGAACGAAAGACAATTTATTCATCATCATATTGTGCGAAAATTGTGTTGATTTCATCTATAATTTTATAGGCATCTGATTCCAGTAGGTCTATTTCTGCTTGAATGGCAGGTGTAATCGGCAATTGCATCAATTTTTGATACACTTGTATATCCAGTTCAATAACGCTGAGTTTGAGCTGAAGTAAATATTGCCCTTGCTGGGTTTGTAAACTTAATTGGCTGAGTGCCTGTTTCGATCCTTCCAGTTCGGCAATTGTTCTGCTGTGGTCATTTTCTCCCGCGAGACCATAATTGGGATATTTTTCACCTAATTGATTGAACGCATCAAAATACTCCTGTTCCGATAAAGAATGTATATTCATATAAAGCAGGTTATAGGCATATAAAGCTTCCTGATTTTCCTCGCTGATCGGAACGTCCTGATAATCTTTGACCAGCTGCGTGATGTCCTGATATTCAATTTGTAAAATAGCTTCGATATCCTTATTGATTAAATCTGATGTGTTCATGCGAATATTTTATCCTTTTTGACAGTCAACGATTGTGATCAATTCGCTTGACTGTTTGTCTCAAGGACAAAGATCAGCTTTTCAATGAAAGATGCTATCCCCATATTCAGCCAATTTTTTGCGACTTTCTCCATCTTTTTGTTTTCTTACTTTCACGCCGTTCTACGATAATTGAACTATATTGTCATTTTAAGTATAGGATAACCTTATGTTTAAATGAATTAATAGTTTTAGGGTTTTAAATTATTTAGTTGAAAATCAAATAATTATGTTTTAGTGTGGGTTTGTTGAGTATTTTTTACTCAATAAACTTTGGTGAAATAAAAATAATGCGCATCTTTGTTGAGTAAAAAGTACTCAAATAGAGTGGTTGTAAAAAATGAAAAATGATTATATTAAATAAACATCAGCTTATCACCGAACAGTTTCCCAATGGGGAAACGAAGGTGAAGGATTTCGATCAGTTGATCAAAGCGGAAAACCTGCTTGAATTTACCTATCAGGAAGATGGCGATTTGATTCGTTTGTTTTTTGTCAGGAAGCGACTTGAAGAAGCAGGGGCAAGCTGTCAATTATGGATTCGTTATATGCCTTACAGTCGTATGGACCGTAAAATTGAGGGGGACCTATTTACGCTAAAATATGTCGCTGCATTTATCAATAGTTTACATTTTGATAAGGTTTATGTTGTTGAGCCACATTCCGAAACAACCCTCACATTATTGGAAAATAGCATAGCGATCTATCCTGCTTTGGATTGGCTGCCGAAACTGATGGAAAAACTGAAATTCTCGGACAATGACCGCATAGTATTTCCGGATAAAGGGGCGGCGGCACGCTATCTAAATAGCGGTTACGACGATGCCTGTGTCTTTGAAAAACAACGCAATCCGCAAACGGGGCGTATCGAAGCGATGGAATTGAAAATAGGAAACATTGAAAAGGGGGCGAAATGCATTATTGTCGATGACTTATGTTCTGCGGGAGGAACGTTTCTTTGGGCGGGAAAAATTCTAAAGGAGATGGGAGCAAGTGAAATCTATCTGTTGGTGACACACTGTGAGCCAAGGGTTTTCAAGGGGGCTTTACTGGATGAAGATTCACCAATCGACCTTGTTTTCACGACAGATTCGATGATGAACACCATGCATCCAAAATTAAATTATATCAACTTAACAACTGAAAGCTATGTTTAGATCGATGAGCAAAAATCCGATTCTCTGGACGGACGGTTACAAATTGTGTCACAAAGATCAGTATCCGGCACATACAGCGTGGGTTTACGAAACCTGGACTCCCCGGATGTCACGGATCCCAGGAGTAAGCCATGTTGTCTTCTTCGGCTTGCAGGGTGCCCTGGCCGAGATCAGCAATTCTTTCGATGAATATTTCTTCGCTCAGCCGGAGGATGCTGTTGTCGCACAATACGAAGAAGCCATCCGCGAAGTGTTCGCGATGACCAACCGTAATTTTGCGGACACACATCAGTCACAACATATACGCGATTTACACCGCTTGGGTTACCTTCCGATCAAGGTGAAAGCTTTGAAGGAAGGGAGTCTCGTGCCTATAGGGGTGCCTATGTTTACGATCGAGAATACCCACCCGGATTTCTTCTGGTTACCGGGTTACCTCGAAACGCAACTCTCTGCCTATATCTGGTCCCCGATGACTGCTGCAACTATTGCCGATCAATACAAAAGATTGTTGATGGGCTTTGCAGAAAAAACAGGCGATGTCAATAAGGTATTTACACAGGCCGGAGACTTCTCCATGCGCGGTATGGGATCACCGGAAACAGCTTATCGCACTGCGGGCGGCCATTTACTGAGTTTTGGTGTTTCGGCAACACTCTCGGTTCGGGAATACCTCAAAACCTATTATGGTGCAACAGACGACGTCATGATGTATACACCATCCACAGAACATAGTGTAATGTGTTCTTACGGTGAACACGAAGTAGAGGCCTTCCGCCATTTGATTACGGAGGTCTATCCGAGTGGTAACATTTCGATTGTGTCCGATACCTATGACCTATGGCATGTTGTGGATCATGTATTGCCACAATTGAAAGATTTGATCATGGGGCGGGAAGGTAAAGTTATCATTCGGCCGGATAGTGGCGACCCTGTTAAGATTATCTGTGGTGATCCGCTGGCAGACCATGAAACAGTTCAAAAGGGGATTGTCGAGCGATTATTTGAACTCTTTGGCGGGACAGTTAATGCGAAAGGTTTCAAAGAACTTGATCCGCATATCGGTGTTGTGTATGGCGATTCCATCACCGTGGAACGGGCAGCTAAGATCTGCGAAGGTTTGATGGCTAAAGGTTTTGCCTCGACCAATACGGCGCTTGGAATAGGATCTTATACCTATCAGTATTTGACAAGAGATACCTTTGGATTTGCCTTAAAGGGAACGGCCGAAATTGTTGACGGTCAGTTTAAAGCTATTCAGAAAAGACCGGCCACAGATACCGGAAATTTTAAGAAATCCCAAAAGGGCATCGTTGCTGTCGTATTCGAAGACAATGATTTTCGCTTGATAGATAATCTCAATCCAACGACCGTCGAACAATTGAACGATAGCAACTTGCTTAAAGAGTGCTTTTTGGACGGAGCATTTGTCAGGCCCGTTAGTTTTAAGGAAATAAGAAACAGATTACAAACAGAATCAATAAGAGTATATGGAAAATAACCTAAGAAAACCGTTTTTCATCAATGATGAAAACGTCGAACAGTATGCACAACAAATGGCATCATGGATTGCGGGACAGGTGAATGCGGCAAACCGTCAAGGTTTGGTGCTTGGCATGAGTGGCGGTATTGACTGTAGTGTGGTTGCTTGCCTATGTCATTTGGCCAACGTGGATGTCCATTTGATCATGATGCCCTATGGTAGTGACATGAATAATAGCAAGAGCCATGCACATGGCATGGAGCTTATCGAAAAATTTAATTTCCCTTACCATATCTTTGATATCAAGCCTGCGGTCGATGCGCTGACCATCAATAATGAAGCTTATATTGCAGCTTCTAGTGAATCCAACCGTGTCTTGAGTTTGGCCAATATCCGGCCGCGGGTCCGCATGACTTATCTCTATCAATTTGCACAATTGGGAAGCCGTTTTGTGATCGGTACCGGTAATATGGCCGAAGCGACTGTGGGTTACTTTACCAAATGGGGAGATGGTGCTTATGATCTTAACCCCCTGGCCATGGTGACCAAACAAGAAGTATATACACTAGCAAAATATCTGGGTGTCCCCGAATCCATTCAAGATAAGAGTCCTTCAGCAGGGCTATGGGAAGGACAGACGGATGAAGAGGAGCTGGGAATGAGCTATGCACAGATTGACGCATTTATTCTGACCGGAACATCCGGAGAACCAGCGATAGATGAACTGATCCATAGACGTCAACAACAGTCTGCCCATAAGTTTGCTGCAATTCCAACATTTAAGGGCTGATAAAAAAATTAAAGCTGGAAATCAGTTAGGTTTAAAATTTTATCACCTAAAAGAATGTGAAATTGAACACATACAATACATAAATATTGAATTACTGACAGATGAAAACAAGATACGAACAGATCGTTGATGTAAGACATATAGCATCCGAAAAAAGGGATCATATTCCGTCCATATTGTCATTGGTAGGGCAGGAGCAAATCCTGCCCGCTTCTACCGATAAAAAACGGACACTGCTTTTGGCTATTGACATACAAAACGATTTTATGGAATCCATTGGCAGTCTACCAGTAGCTGGTTCGCGTGCTGATGTACACCGGCTGACCCAATGGATGTACAACAATATGGCTTCTCTGACCCAGGTTATGTGCAGCCTCGACTGTCATTCGCTACTACAGATCTTTCATGCAGACTGGTGGGTGGATAAGAAAGGAAATCAGCCTAAACCATTTACAGTCATCCGTTATCGGGATCTTGTGGGTGGGACCTGGACTGTTTCCAATGCGGATACACTGGAACGTTCATTGGCTTATCTTAAAAATTTGGAAACCGAAGGGAAAAAAGAACTGTGCATCTGGCCATATCATTGCCTGGAGGGTAGCTACGGAGGGCAACTGGAAAGCCAGTTTGCCAATATGCTCTATTTTCACAGTGCCCTGCGCCAGTCCAAACCTCTCTTAGTCTATAAAGGACAGGATCCCTATACTGAAATGTATGGCATTATCAAGGCTGAATATGATAACAATAAATTTGTCAATCACGCTGTACTTGAAGCTATTCGGGCTTATGATGCAATTTATATTGCTGGGCAGGCATCAAGTCACTGTGTATTGGCCTCTGCAATGCAGATATTGGAATATTTTGCGAAGGACAAAGCGATTACCTCCCGCATTACCTTACTGATTGACTGTATGTCACCTATTGCGGGTTTCGAAGAGTCTACGCGACAAGCCTTTGAGTCACTACATGAAAAGTATGGTATACAAATTAAAAAGTCCACTGACATAATTTTATAAGACGATGGCTACCGCTCAAAAAAAATACACCTACGATTATCCAAGGCCTGCAGTTACAGTCGATTGTGTGATCTTTGGTTTTGAGAAAAATCAGCTTAAACTGTTATTGACCAAACGGGCGATAGAACCTTATTTAGGGAAATGGGCATTTCCCGGTGGTTTTATCCGGGAAGATGAAACTGCGGATGAATGTGCGCTGCGTAAACTGTCCGAAGAAGCCGGGCTAAGTAATATCTTTCTTGAGCAACTTTATACTTTCTCAGAGCTGAACCGCGACCCACGGGGACGGGTCATCAGTGTAGCTTATTTTGCCTTGGTCAAGCCGACCGAATATACGCTAGAGGCGGGACTTGACATCGATGCGGTGCAATGGTTTAGTTTAGAAGAGGTGGCTGACCTGGCATTTGATCATCAGCAGATCTTGTCTGTTGCGGTCGAACGGCTGAAAGGTAAAATCCGTTACCAACCGATCGGATTTGAACTGCTGCCAGCGCAATTTACGTTACCTGAGCTACACAACTTGTATGAAACAATCCTCCAGCGTTCAATAGATCGAGGCAATTTTCGTAAAAAGATGCTAAGCATGGGCTTGCTAATTGACCATAGCGACATGCAGAAGGATAGACATGCTAGAGCAGCAAAAATCTATAGTTTTGACAAAGTAAAATACGAGGAACTGAAGGAAAGCGGATTTTACTTTGAAATCTGATCGCAGTTAACGATCCACCATGCTCATATGCGTGTCAATATGATGCTTGGTGGATATATCCATTGAAGGGCACAGTTACCCTTGAAAGTCGCCACAGTCATGTACTTCAAATTGGCTAATTAATCCATCCTGTGTGTAGAATTTGGCGATTCTCTTGTTTTTCAGAAGAAATGGTTCGCCAATAATCTTTAGTTCAAAAATTGGCTCTTTTTCAACTTTCCTCAGGATAAACTCGGAACGCTCGGTTTTTATACGGAGTGTAGAGTCGTTGGCAGTATAGCTGAAATTCCTGAGTTGATAGATTTCATTCGAATCACAGACATTCACAAACTGGACCAGATCTTTTTCGACCTTGATCTCCGCTAGATCACAGGAATAGCAGATACCCGAAAATTCGATGCCATATTTTTTAAATGTATCTTTGCTTTCGGGCTTTAGCATGTCAATCGGATAGAGTTTGTGAAAAATTTTCAAAGGATCAGTAGCGGTCAATAAGGGTTTTTCTTTCGCCTTTACTGTTTCCTTTTGTACGAGCGTATCTTTGACTGCTGCGCTAGGCTTGCGGACAACGTTGTCTCCTCTTTTTTCCGGATGACAGCTGAATATAGAAAGCAAGACCAGCAAGGAGAGTATTGTCGGATATAATTTCATACCAATGATCGTCTATTAAATATCAATAGCCTAATATACATTTAACTATTTAATCTTTACAAGTCGAATATTGATTGTCACGGCCCGTAAATTGAGTTATCTTTAGTATTGTGTGGCTAAAATACGATATTAGACAAAATATCTTATGGGTAACTTAGTTATGAAGAAAGTACTTTATTGCGCTGCCATTATTTTAACGTTGTGTATGGCATGTCAAAGAAATCAGGTAAAAAATGCTGCGAACATTTCCACGAACATTTCCGCCGAAAAGCTTGCGCCAACGAAGAAAACACCTGTGGACTCGCTTGTCTTTCAGGATAAAATGATCAGAATTTATAAGATAGATTCCATCAGCTTTTTTAAGGAGCAACAACAGGCCGATTACCGGAGAGATACCATTGCTTCAGTCAGTGACATAAATGTCGTAAAGAAGATGTTGCAGGGACGTGTCAAATTTGGAGGTTATACGCCGGGTAAGGACATGGAAGTCGACACCCTTGTGGAGGGAAATTTAATTGCTCTGGTACGATTTAATGATGGTCGATTGCTATCGGCCGGAAAAACAGAAGGTGCCATTGATCTGTTGGAGAATATGTTTGTGAAATATTTTCCTTCAGAGGAGGTTATGCTGCTTGAAGGTGGTCATACGACAGATCAAGCACTTGATTTGCGTCAGGGAAAATGGGACGTCGAGGAGATCGGTAATTTGGATTATGTCTATTTTTCGAAACATAAGAAATATAGGTTGAACGGCATGTTTAACGGGCAGGAATGTTCCAGTTACTTTTTGCAAAAAAAGGAAAATGGAGGCTATCTGACTTACGCGCAGATTCCCCTGGACTGGAACGACAACTTTGAGCTATGTACATTAAAAGAGATCTTTTGGAAAGGCGATCAGCAGGTGTACTTTCGGAATTTTTTCTATGGAGCACCACATGACAAACGAGCTGGTTTTTATAGGCTAGATATTATTTCCGAAGATTGATAGCGTCACCATGAAGGTGTCTATCAATCGCTCGGGCTTCTGTAAAACCACCTTCCGTACCTATTTAAAAAATCCCTGTTTTCCGCTAAATGGAATATTTGATAATAGCTGTATTTTTACTGCTTTAGATGTGGTGTTTACCGTTTTCATCCTATTGAGATAAACAGTATACATCTATTTTAAGACTATTGCACAATCAGATTATGGCACATCGCATTTACATATATAACGTCAATTCCAAAACAAAAGAAACATTTGAAACATATCTGGCCGAATGGAATTATGAAATTCCAGCCCTGATGCTCCCGCTATTTTCTTCGGGTATCCATGCCAGGGGTACACAGCTCTATGCCAATAAGGAAGATGGTATTGCAAGACTGCGCTATTTTTATGCGCTGCTTGCCGATGTTTATCAATTGCATTACAAAAGGAAATATACGGAACCCGTCAATAAGATGTTTGAGTTTTTGGAAAGTTTACCGTTCGATACTTTTCGGATTGATGCACGGGATGTCTTCAACATGAATGTGGAAAAACATACGGAACAGGCGAGTGACTGGGTCGATGAGATCAGGACGACGGGAGCAGTATATACACAGGCGTTTGAGCAACAAAGTTTGGATCCTTTACAGAAGATCTTGCGATTGTCTGGCTACCATACTTTCCTGGAAATGTTCGAGACAGACTGGATTAACTATGGCTTGGGTCTTTGGGAAGAACATGCTTTTCAGCAGGCGGGGGCCGAAGTCTTTGATGAAAATGGAAAACAGGGATTGAAAGACAGACTTGGGAATATCCTGGCTGTTGCAAAATATAATGAAATATTTGAGTTCAACGAAGCCGGGATTGCTGTGGTTCAGCTGGATAACCTATTTGGTTATATCAATGAGCAAGGAGAGGAAATTATACCTTGTCAGTACGTTGAAGCATTTGACGCGCGTGTTATCGATGGTGTTAATTACGCGGAAGTTGAAATCGAAGGCAAGCGTGGTGTATTGCACATTGCAAGCAAACAACTTTCCCTACCTGCTGCTTATGACAAATTGGACTGGTTTGTCCACGGTTTTTTGAACGCAAAGCAAGACGCTGACTATTTTCTTTTTGCTGCTGATGGGGTACAGGTTATTGACGAATCAGCGGATGAACCTTTTGGATACGATTACAGTAAGCTTTTTTATAAGCGGCAAAAAGGTACAATGAAGCGGAAATACTTTCGTATGGATGGTCACTATTTGGGCAGTTTTCTGGAAGATAGCCTACAGGCTCTTCCCAACGCCTATTTTTGGATCAAACCCAACAAGTTACAGCGGAAGATTTCAGTCATCAAGCCCGATGGTAACGTGCTTGATGAAGAGATTGATCGGATCATCGTTCTGGATGATTATCGCAGTATCGCTTACCTGAAAAATAAACAATGGCAGATTTACGCACTTGCGCATGACCTATTCCGCCTAGGCGATCGGACCATTGACAAAGTCTTGGTCGATAGCATTAAAAACTTTCGAAAAGATGTCTTTGTTGTCGCCTGTGCTGAAGGGCAAGGAATATATGAAGCTCATCTTGATCAATGGTTGCTCGAACCTGATCGGGCTTATCAGAAAATCGAATATTGCTATATGGACTTTATGCGTATCCAGCAATCCGAAGGCATGCGCTATTTTGATACAAAAGTAAATTTCTGCAGCGAACTTTATGATTATGTCAGTGCGCCGATTCATGATCCTCATCCGGAACGAAGCGAAGGTGAATTCTTACTCTTATTTAAAGGAGAAAGGCTGTTTTATGTAGATCTAAAACGAAATGTTGTGGAATTTCCTGAAACAGCATTTGGCCGTTTGTATGCCGAAAAATATAATTTGCAGGGAGCTGACCAGAATTACTTTGTACAATTTTATCAAGCATGGACCAAACGAAAGGGGGCGGGCTACGAATCTTATCTCGATAATGAGACGCTATACGAAAAAGCACAGAAACTAAATTGGGCCGGTAAGAAAAACGAGGCGATACATTTGTTGACCATCGGTGCCTCCCGAGGTAGCGCTGACTGCCAATACCTTCTCGGCAATATCTATTGCGATACAGATCATGAAGATTTTCTGGATATTCCTAAAGCGATTCGCTTCTACGAACAGGCCATAGCGCAGGATCATGCGCAGGCTTGGACGAACTTAGGGTTCATATATGCTACGGGCCTCGGCCTTCCGCTTGATATTCCCAAAGCCTTAGAGGCCTACCAAAAAGCTGCGGCATTGGGGGAAACGCAGGCGATGAGCAATCTTGGCAATTGGTATTATGAAGGGGAATATCTGGAACAGGATTTTGTGCAGGCCTTACACTATTTTAAACAGGCTGAAAAAGAAGGTATCAATAACGATGCGCAGGTAGCCGAAATTTATTACCAACAGAAAGATTACGCCAATTTATTACGCTATCTTAAAAAGGATAAAGACGGACAATATGCTGCGATTTATTATGGTATTTTGTATGAAGAAGGCTGGGGCGTAAAACAGAGTATGGTGAAGGCACTGCGTTACTATGAACAGGCAAACGAAAATGCGACCTATGCTTATGCCGTCAATCGTCTCTTGTATTACTATAAAAATGGAGCGTTTGCAGATTCCGCTAAATACAACTTTTGGTTGGATTTTGCCAAAAACAATGCGGTTGATATTGAAGAATAAAAAAAGAATATGGCACATCGAATTTATATTTATAACACAGATAAAAAAGATCAGGAGTATTTTCATGCTTATTTGGGTGAATGGAACTATGTCATTCCAGATTTGTTGCTGCCTTTGTTTGCCGCAAATCCAAAAGCGCAAGGTACCTTGGTATATGCTGAAAAAGAAGCGGGTATTTTAAAATTAAGGAAATTCTACGATCTGCTTATGCAGGAGTATAACTTGATATCCAATGCTGCTGTCCTGTTGACCATCGAAAAAATGTTCGATTTTCTGCATGGACTTCCATTTGAATGCTTCCAGATCAATGCGCGTGATGTTTTTAATATGTCTGAGGTCAAACATAGCCAACAAACAAAGGATTTTGCATTTGAAATTCAGGAGAAGAACCTGTATTACGAAAAAGCAATAGAGAAGCAGTCGTTATCAGCGCTTTATCCTATTTTGAGCCGCTCAGGTTATGATTCCTTTTTAGCGATGTTAGAAGCTGAGTGGAGCAACTATGGATTGGGCTGGTGGAATAGGGAGGCGATTGATAGTCTTGATAACCAGTTTTTTGAAGAAAACGGATGTTGGGGGATCCGAAATGCGAAGGGTGAGGTGAAAGTCGAACCCTGTTATGACGAGATCGGAGACTTTGATTACAATGGCTTTGCAGTTGTTGAGAAAGAAGGCTTGTTTGGCTATATAAATAGAAAGGGCGAAGAGACCATCCCTTGTATGTACACCTCTGCAGAGCCTGTACAGAGCGGCCATGGTTATATTGTAGGAAAAATGAGTTTAGCGGGCAAATATGGCTTGGTAGACGTGGAGACTGGAGCTACAATTATTCCCTTGAACTATGCGGTTTTGGACGATTTTGCTTATGGATTCTACCAGGGACAGCTGGATGGAAAATATGACATTATCGATGCTGAAGGTAAGGGCTTGAATACGACGAGCTCCGATGAGCCTTTTGAAATAGACTACGAGGGCTTTATTTACCAACCGATAGCGAACAGCAAACTACGTAAATATTATTCCAATCAGGGTGCTCTATTGGGCGAGTATCCAGAAGGAGTTTTAAACGAATTGTTGTTTGATTTCTACGCGGTCAATTTAAACAATAAAAAAAAGAAATCAGTCCATGCGGCAGACGGTTCCCTTTTGGTAAAAGATGTGGCTGTGCTAAATGCCATGAATGGGCTCAGTGCATTGTATTACCTTACAGCGGACAAATATTTTCTGTATGACCTCGCCAGCCGGGATTTTCTTCTGCAAGATCTGACGATTAAATCTATACAGGGAGGTGCAGATTTTGGTAATGGTGCCTATAATTGTTATGTCATTGAAACCGAATCGGAAAGAGGAATCTATCACACAGAGACTAAAAGCTGGCTGCTTCCATTGTCAGGACATTATGCCACAATCAGCTACGCGCTGATGGACTATTTTATCCTGCAAGATCAGATGGGCGGATATTATTATTACGATACTGATAGCAAAGAACTGAGTGAATCCTTCGATTTTATCTGTGGTAGTGTAAGACATTATCAAGATCTAATGATGTTGCGCGACGGCAAACTGTTTAATAAGGGATATGAAGGATTGGAAGAGGTGCCCCAAGATCAGTATGGATATTATATCAAGGCATTGGACAAGCTGGAAGGAAAGGAACTTGAGGTTTTTGACCATTTTTTTACGCAGTGGAAATCGGATCGGGGCGTAGATTTTGAATCTGCCTATGATAGTTATACATTGTATCACATGGCCATGGATTACTGTAGAAATGGAGACGTCGAAAATGCTATCCGTTACTTTACATTTTCAGCTGATCAGGACAATGAAAGCAGTATGTATGAGCTCGGTAATATCTATACGGATATCGATAATGAAGATAAGCGTTTTCTGGACCTGAAAAAAGGAATTGCATACTATGAGCGGTCCGCCGGAAAGGGGTATGCAGCTTCTTGGAATAGCATCGGTTATCTTTACCAGCATGGAATAGGCTATCCGTCGGATCTAAAAAAAGCTTTTGAGGCTTATACCGAAGCGGCTGATCTTGGGGATGGCTATGCATTATCCAATCTGGGTTATTTCTATTTTAGTGGGACCTATGTGGAAGAAGATCTTGAAAAAGCATTGGATTACTACAAAAAAGCGGAATTGAAACTGGTTGAAAATAATGGCAATATCGCTTCGATTTATTATAGTTTAGATGACTATGACCGTCTGCTTGTTTATCTGAAGAAAGATAAAGCGGATAGCTATTCCAATATTTATTACGGTTTGATGTATGATGCGGGTTTAAAATTTAAAAAGGACAGCAAAAAAGCCATTCATTATTTTGAGCGGGCAAATCATTATAGTGTCTATGAGTCTGCTACAGAGAGCTTATTGGGTTATTATAAAAATGATCCCGACTTTATGGATCAGGAAAAACATGACTACTGGTCGAACTTTGCCCGACAACACGAATTGGATATTGAACCCGAATTGTTGATTTGGGCGAATGAGAAAAGTGGGAGAGTAGAAGCAAAGGACGAACCTAAAGGAAATAGTAGTTCATCCTTTTTTAGTAAACTGTTTAAAAAGAAAAAATAACTTGCTCGATGTTATCTTCTGCAAATTTAGATTTCACAGGTATGCTGATCGACCTAGCCTTTATGCTTTCAGAAAAAGACCCAAACGTTTGGCTACTATCTACGGACATTTTTGATTTCGGGGATTATAGGTCTTGCATTGGGCGCTTTAATCGTTATGATGTGGGCACGATCGTTGTAGTTTCCATATAACTTGTTTCAGGAGCAGGGGTATATCCAATACTCTGCTCCTGAAAATAGGACTTTATCGTTAGACTGATCTATTTTTTGCGTTGACAATATGCATCAAATGGTGATTACAATGCCAGGCATATAGACCAATATTTACTTTAAGTGAAATATATCGTTTGGTAACCGGATGAATAAAGGCTCGTTCAAGTTGCTCATCACTTAGACTTTTCAAAAGAATCTCCCAACGTTGATGCAAACCTTCCAATAGACGCAGCGAGCTTTCTATCGGATTGTGTTTTGCATCCGGAAGTTCGGCCCATAGGTTTTCTTCATAGAGTTTTATCGTAGGGTCATCTTCTGTCAGGGCCAATTTGAAACGGACAAAGCTATTCATATGGCTATCTGCGCAATGATGCACCACCTGTCTGATCGTCCAGCCATCTGGGCGATATCGTTTTTCCAATGCACTATCCGGTAGGTCACTGACTTCCGATTTTAGGCGGGTCGGGAAGTCTGCAATTGTTTTTATCCAATCGCTCAATAATTGCTTGTTAATCTGATCTGGTACGGCAAAGCGGCCTATGGGATACCGAAGTTTTTCTAATTCATGTTGCATGGTTTAAATTTAACGAAAATTGCTTGAAGGTTCGTATGTTTTATGTGTAAAGTAACGGTCAGATCATCTTTTGGACTTTAACAAACCTACCTATGTGATTTGGATGACAGGAAGAATTATAGTAATTTCGGCAATGCGAGATGCATCACTTTATTTTTTTTCTATAATCGATGAGTTAGGAAAATAGGTAAGGACGGTTTGTTTTGGATATAAAGCACAAGGAATGAAGAGTTTAAATGAGTTGATTAATCCGACAGATTCAGGATGGAGCCTGGTCGAAGAATGGATGAAGGGAGCTAGCAATCCTTATGAGGTACTGCCCAGAAATGCAAAACGTGCAGATGAGGAGCTGCTAAGAGCTCAGATCACTACAAAATCACCTATGGGCGCTATAATTCATCAAACCGGAGGAATACTGATTGACAATGGGTGGCTACGGATATTGGGTTCGGGTTCAGTTAAATTGAATCGGGGTATTATGGAGTGGAACAAAGGAAAGAGTTTTGACAAAGAAGGAGAGAAAGGTGGTTTTCTATTAATTGCCGATGATGTTTTGGGTGGCTATTTTGCGATTAATGCGGGGGCTTTGGGCGAGGGCATAGGACAGGTCTATTATTTTGCACAGGATACCTTGGAATGGGAAAGCTTAGAGTGCGGCTATTCTGATTTTATTTATTGGACACTGAAGGGGGATATCCGTCAATTTTATGAAACATTTAAATGGAAGGATTGGGCCGATGATGTGCAAAAATTGGATGGCAATCAAGTATTTTCATTTTATCCTTTTTTGTGGACGGAACAGGCCCGCGATTTTCGGAAGGTTGATAGAAAAGTTGTTCCGATCGATGAAAACTACCATTTTACAATGGAATTTGCTGGTGGAAGATAGCTTTTTAGCAGTTAGCAGGCTTGATGGTCACCGTTTTCCTAACGCTGGTTTAGTTGGAAATTTATCAGCGAATCAGCTTGTCCATGTGCGAGATAGACGATTTTATTGGACATAAACAGATTATTTTATCTGGATTACATGCTTTGAAAACATCTTTCGTTTAGATATTAAATATTGCTGAATAGATATCGGCGTTGTATAAGCTTGTTTTTGCTGTCTGTTTAGCATGACTATCGAATCAATTTGATCGACCAATAAGTATTTAATCGAGGTTCCATCCCATTTTCCAATTGAAAAATGCTGCCTGAATTGCGGATTCGTATGCAGCGATACATCAATGGGATTTGTTTTCGAAGAAATTCCGACGTGCTTGCTGTCAGTTGATTTCAGGTATACTAAAATATGTGTATCCTTTTTCTTTGCTTCAATCTGGATCGTTCGTACAGGATCACAGGCTAGCAACAGGAGAATAGATAAAAACATTGTTATTACAAAATATAGACTCATTTTCATCATCGAAGATTTACATTTCGGCAATCAGACCAACCATCTAGCACGTAAAGAATTCTTTTTAGACCGTAGATTATTTCCCCAAAAAATTGGAGCCTCTCGGATAGTTACAAATATAACTGGAAATAGGAAGGATATTCTAGCAGTTTTCAGGGAATTTTATAGCGAGCGAGAAGGGAAGGAGAATCTATATTGACTGCTGACCGAACGATTATCTTTTCCTTCGATCAGCAATCATGTCTTTTTTTACTCAATAAAAAGTCATCCTAGCTGGGTTGATTTTGGAGCGCATAGGTATGCTCGTTGAGTTTCGTTATTTCCAGTTGAATTCCTTCTGCAAGTCCAAGCTGTGTAGCTGCTTCTTTCCCTAGTTTAAGGACATGGAATCCACGACCACGGTAAGTGAAATTGCATTCATACTCATTGGAATCGATCACGATCCGGAGCTTTTGTGATTTTGCTGGAAATAAAGGCTTAAAATCTTTCGTAATTCTGATTTGCGATTTTTTTGCATCATCCGCTGTAATTTTATTTCCTGCTGCTGGAAATAACATACGATTGGGAGAATCATTTTGAGCTATGTTTTCTACTACTTGTTGTTCATCTTTCTGTTGAACTGCTGCAACCTCTTTCGGAGGATTTTCCGTTGTTACTGTATCTTGAGGCTTTTTATTTTGGCGGCCTTTTTTTCTTGCATTTTGATTGGCAGGTTTTGCCGAAACTTCCTGCGATTTTGCATCAGTAGTCGATACTGTTTTTTTGTCTTCAGCGGTTGGTGAAGGGGCGGCGGCAGATAAAGGTCTTTTGATAATATTTCGAATATAATAATGTTTTATACGCGATTTGTCCGTATTACGTTCTTCGATTTCAAAATCTTCTGTATAGGCTTTAAAAAGGTGGGACATTTTATCGTAACCATAGTTTCGCGCATCAAAATCTGGTTTTCTTTTATTGAAAAGGCTGCCAATTTCCCCTAAAAATGCCCAGCCATTTTCATCTGCGGTGTCATCAACAGTATCTTTTAATAATTCCAGCGTCTCTTCATCAAGCACAGCTATACTGGTTGGATTGTCTACAGGGACAGGTTTGGGCTGATTTTGCTGTTTTTTCTTTGTGTTAGGTTCTTTCTTTGGATTCTTTTCAAAGATCTCAACATAAATAAATTTGTCGCAAGAAGCGATGAAAGGCTTCGGCGTCTTTTTCTCTCCGATACCGATCACCAATTTGCCGGATTCTCTTAACCGTGTCGCCAGCCTAGTAAAGTCACTGTCACTTGATACAATACAGAACCCATCAACCCTGTCGGAATGCAGGATGTCCATCGCATCAATAATGAGTGCCGAGTCCGTGGAGTTTTTGCCCTGAGTGTAACTGTATTGTTGGATAGGGGTGATCGCATGGGTGAGGAGCTTATCCTTCCATTTTTCGACATAGGGATTTGTCCAGTCACCGTAGATCCGTTTGATAGTAGGAATACCGTAGCGTTTGACTTCGTTCAGAATTTCTTCGATCTTTCGATAAGAAACATTATCCGCATCGATTAATATTGCGATTTGTAAATCCCCATGTTCTGCCATATATGTTTAATTATATTTCGATGTATTATTATGTGTACGCCACCAATAGGATTTTCCTATTTTTTGAACATACGGTTAAAAATACGTTATTGTTGAAGAATTATTGAATTTTTTAAAAATTTAATTTGAGTGATGATTTTCTGAGGGACACTATTTTGAAAGATTTCCTATCCTCTTTTATGAATAATATGATAACAAGAGCATCGGAATAGGAACATCAAATAGCGCTTAATAGGAAGAAGCGTAGGAACAAAAAAAGGTTTTCAAACGGGGAGAATGAAAACCTTAAATAACCAATTATAAACCTAAATTATGATGATACAAAGATAGTGTGTTTTTCACACTTATGCAAGTATTGTTTAATTTTTTTTTATTGAGCAATTATTTTTGTGGCTAAAAAACTACAGACTCCGTTTGCTATCCTGATTTCAAAAATAGCGATCATCTGAGGTTCGCTATCCGTATTGCCGGTATATGATCTTAGGTAAAAATTGACCATCGTTCCAGATTTTAATTCGAAACCACATTTATAAACTTAATAATTACCGTGATCCAACTTTATATCAAGATAAGGCCAAAACCGTATTTAAAATCGAAATAACACTATATTTAAACCATATTAATAGGGGTATAAAAGGGATCTACCCCTGTTATACCCCTGTAAACCCCCTGTAAAACCCCAGTAATTACTAGGTTACTATAAAGGTTGGTATCAATCAGGTATTTTCCTTTACCAAATATGGTACGGAAGGTTTCGCAATGGAGCAGGTCATGGTCGCAGAAGTTTGAAAAAAAGCAGATGAAATTAAAATGATATAAGACGCGCTGCCGAGAGCGTGCAACCGGTGATCAACGCTGAATAAATGCAGATGGGCGATAGCCCATAACGGTATAAAAGCTATTGGTGAAAGCTTGTATGCTTTGATAGCCCACTTTATAAGCGATTTGAGATATGGTCAGTTCGCCCATACTTAAAAGCTCAAGGCTTTTAATGATCCGAAGCAATTGTTGGTACTTGACAAGTGTCATTCCTGTTTCTTTTTTAAACAATCGTTCGATGGTACGTAAGGAAAGGTTGGATAACAGGGCAATCTCTTCCATTTTGATGGGATGGGTATAGTGGTCATGCAAGTGACTTAAAACTGTCTGCAGTCTATTTTCATTGGGCAGCGTAATTTCCAAATGTAATAACCGCGCTCCGAATGCAGGAAGCTCATTGAGAAGCGCGCGCAGGAAGATTTTTTCGTTTTCATTTTCTTCCGTTAATTTTGACCACTTTTCAGCATAGCGGATCATTTCCCGTAATACTTTCGGGGCAGCGAATATCTGAACGTTTTCGAAAAATGGATCGTCTTGTTCGATATCGAAAAAAAGGATCATTAACTTGATGCTTTCCGAATGCGAATTGGTCTTATGTAACGCATTCGAGGGAACCCATGCAACATGATTTTGGGGGAGTAGGTACATTTTTCCTGCCACAGTAAGGTATTGGAAACCTTGCTCGACATAAATCAGCTGTGCCTTCCGATGGGTATGCAAGGCATTGTCGTGAATCCAATTTTCTTCAAACCAGACAAAATTAGATTTCTCGATCCCTTCAATAGTTTCAATATGATTCGAACAGCTCATGTCGTTATAAATTAAATCAATGGCAAATTTAATTAAATGACTGAACATATCTTTGCAGCAAATCATCATGGTAGGGAAATCCATAAAGATATATTGCCGCTTCACAGCGGAATGGATTCAGTGTGCATTATGCACAAGAAACAATTAATTTCTATGAATAGCAATTTACACAAATCAAATACTGTCACCTGGAGCTGGTTATCTGTATTTGTCATTATTTTGGTGTCCACGAACCTAAGGTCGCCGATTACAGCAGTGGGACCTGTTTTGGGACAGATCAGCGAGGTCCTCACATTGGACAGTTTTCAAAGCAGTCTATTGACCGCCATTCCTCTTTTTATGTTTGCGACTTGCTCGGTTGCTGTTAGTAAGTATTCTCATGTTCTGGGAATGCATCGCTTTTTGTTGTTTGGGCTGATCATTCTCGCTGTTGGGATCATTGTCAGGGTATGGGGTGATACAGGCTCTTTATTTGTAGGTTCTGTTATGATCGGATTAGGAATATGTGTGGGTAATGTGGTGGCACCGGGTTATATTAAAACCAGTTTCCCCCATCATATCGGACTGATGACGGGAATTTTTGCCGTAGCAATGAATCTGACCGCGGCATTTGCATCGGGCTTTAGCCTACGTATTGGGGAATGGACAGGATTGGGATGGCAAGGTTCTTTAGGGCTGTGGGGCATATTGGCCATATTCACAATTATCGCTGTCTTTTTTGATCAATTCGCTGGACCGAAAGATACTGCTCCCGGCCAAAAGCAACAATCTAAGAGCAGTATTGGCCATATTTTTAGATCCAGATTGGCTTGGTATATCAGTATATTTATGGGTATTCAATCATTGGTTTATTATAGCTTGATTTCTTGGTTACCTAAGGTATTGGTCGACTATGGAATGGCGGCTAAAGATACGGGATGGTTGTTATTTCTGATTCAGATTGCGATGATTCCCATTATGTTTTTCGGACCTATTATTGCACACCGGATGAAAGATCAGCGGTTAATGGCTGTTGCTGTTGCGGCTGGCATGTTGGGCAGTATACTGATTTTCTTTCTGTTTAAGCTTGAGGGGATTTATGTTGCGGCCGTATTGCTCGGACTTTCCAATGGATTGTCTTTTAGCCTTTCTATTCTCTTTTTTAGCTTAAGGGCAAAAACCACTGCAAATGCAATTAAAATTTCGGGAATGGCACAGTCGGTCGGTTATCTGATAGCTGCATTTGGTCCACCAATTTTTGGAAAACTGCACGAGGTTGATCCCTCTTGGAATTACTCTTTTTATTTTCTTGCCGGTAGCATTATCCTCCTGTTGCTTACAGGAATAAAAGCAGCGGAAAACAAATTCGTGGAAGAATCTTGAAACAGTAAAAACAGTGCTTCATAAAACAGATTCGGGGCGGNNGGCCCGAATCTGTTTTGCGACTGGTTGATTTTCGCTACCAGGTATCCAGTGATCAGTTAGCCTTAATCTTTTAAGATATCAAATTCGATATAGGTCGCATTGTTGACATCATGAAAAATGCGTTGTGTAGCCTTACGGAAATCGGCTTTGGTCGCTGTATAGGGTTCCATAAATACTTGCGGATTTCGTTCAGCCAATGGGAACCATGAGTTTTGCACCTGAACCATGATACGATGTCCTTTTTTAAAGGTATGGGCAACATCAGGCATAACGAAGTCTACTTTTTCCACCATGCCCGGTGTCAATGGTTGCGGTTTGTCAAAGCCATTTCGATATTTGCCCGCCATGATCTCTCCTCTGACCATCATCTGGTATCCCGCCATTGGTTTTCCATCAAAATTCGGCGCATCGTTGGGATAGACATCGATGAGTTTAACAATATAATCCGCATCGGTACCAGTTGATGCTACTTTTAGAAAATTCTTGATCGGTCCGACAATCGTGATGTCTTCCGTCAATGGTGCTGTCTGATAGACCATGACATCTGGACGGCTGGCTGCAAAACGCTGATCATCGACCATATACTCGCGGGTACGGTTCTGGATTAATCCGCCTTGGTGCGGAACCGGTTTGTTAGGATCAGTTACGTATTCATCCCATGAATCTGTGCGTTGAACTTTCTCAAAACCAAGTTTACCCTGTGGCTGAAAATAGAGCTTTTTTGTTTCGACATTCTTTGGTGGCCATTGTTCAAATTGCTTCCATTCATTGCTTCCGGAAATAAAGATATTGGCCTCGGCGGGAGAGAAGCTTCCTTCTTGTTTCAAATGATGACTGAAAAATGGTTGTTCAAATTTTTCCTGGTAGGTGACGCTTGTTTTTTTCTCAAATTGGATGTCACCTAAGTAATCTCCTGTTGCACGTACCCAGCCACCATGATACCAAGGGCCTGCAACCAGAATTGAATTGTTTTTTTTGCTCTTTTCTTCAATGGATTGATAGGTTTTAAATGTTCCGTAAGCATCCTCGGCATCGAAAAAGCCACCAACGACCATGACTGCCGGTTTCACGTCCTGTAGATAATTGGTGACGACACGGCTTTTCCAGAAGTCATCGTAATTCGGATGCTTAAAGAGGTTATTCCAGAATAGGACAGAATCGCCAAAATATTTTTCTTTGAGTTCTCTGGCGGTTCCGGCTTCAAGGAAAAAATTGTATTTATCCACTTCGTTGATCTGAATCTTACTGTTAAATTGATCCGGCGTAATTGGTTTAGGGCGCGGAACGCCAAAGGTCGACATAAATGTGAAAGCGTCCTGCAAGAATAGAACACCATTGTGATGGAAATCATCACCGATAAACCAATCTGTTACCGGAGCCTGTGGCGAAACAGCTTTGAGGCTCGGATGCGTTTTGATCAGTCCGACCGTAGAATAAAATCCCGGATAAGAGATACCATAAAGCCCCGCTTTGCCACTATAATTCTTCAGGTTTTTTTGTAACCATTCCAATGCGTCATAAGTGTCCGTGCTTTCATCAATCGCTTTTTTATCCTTACTGAGGTTTGTGGGACGAACGTCTTCAAAATCACCTTCACTCATCCATTTTCCACGCACATCCTGATAGACGAAGATATAACCGTCCCGCATCATTGCAGGGAAGTTGCCTAAACTCTTTTTGTATTCGTTTTGGCCATAAGGGCCTACCGTGTAGGGTGTTCGATTCAATAAAACAGGGTATTTCTTGGATTTGTCTTTGGGGCTGTAGATCACAGTAAACAATTTCTTACCATCTCTCATCGGAACCTTTACTTCGGTTTTTTCATAATGATCCCTGACATAAGCGGAATCTGTGGTCGTCTGTGCATGTAGCTGGCTTCCCGTAACAAGTGTTAAAGCCAGAAACGAAATTGTAGTTTTCATTTAAATAATGATTTAGGAATGTCGATTTATCATGTTTTACATGGATTCTTTACACTCGGTTTGTTTTCTTAATGGAAATGTAGCTATCATGAGCGAAATTATTTTCGGTTTTGTTAGCTGATTTGAGCTCACGATGGTTGCATTAATTTAAGCCTAAAGGTAATGCTCCCGAAATCATTTTCCAATTTTATTGTCATATTTATATGGATTACAAAAAGAAAAATTGACCAATTTTTTAGAAAGAATAACTTTTTTTGAATTGTATTTGGATTAGTTTTTTAATGTTAATATATTGAGTAAAATTAGTTATGATTATATTTTATTTTTCAAGGTATGTTCAAATGACTTAAATTTCAATGAGATGAGTGATGACGACTTCGGTCGGAATCGTATTTTATTGTAGTTCTTTTGTATTCGAATAGGCCTTGAAAAAGCAATTGTCACGATTTTATAAATAAAGTGACAATGGGTGTGAAATATGTTTTTTTAAGCTAATTTTAGGAATTATTTTATCATAAAACATCAATTAAATAACAAATTAAGTATATAGAATTAATATGGGACAACAAGTGAAAGATGCCAATGGCAAATTGGGTATTCTTATTCCGGGATTGGGTGCTGTGGCTACAACATTGATCGCTGGTGTGGCATCTATAAACAAGGGTTTTTCAAAACCGATAGGATCTGTTTCGCAGTTGAGCAGAATCCGTTTAGGTAAGCGCACGGAGAATAGAAATCCATTAATAAAGGATTTCGTCCCTTTGGCAAAGTTGGAAGATGTAGTTTTTGGTGGTTGGGATGTTTATGAAGATAACGTCTATGAAGCAGCTTCAAAAGCACAGGTATTGGAACAAGGTCAACTTGATGCCGTAAAAGCTGAACTGGAAGCTATTCAGCCGATGAAAGCTGTCTTTGATCGCAATTTTGTAAAGAATTTAGACGGTACGCACATTAAAACGGAAAAGACACGTCGTGAGTTGGCTGATGCCGTACAACGTGATATCCGTGAATTTAAAGAAAAAAACGGCTTAGACCGTGTCGTATTGGTATGGTGTGGTTCTACTGAACGCTATATTGAGACAAATGAAGCCTTCTCAACAATTGCAAAGTTAGAAGAGGCTTTGGATAATGATGATCAACGTATTCCACCGAGCATGATCTATTGTTATGCGGCTATAAAAGAGGGTGCTCCTTATGTTAACGGTGCGCCTAACTTAACGTGTGATGTTCCTGCTATTGTAGAATTAGCTCATGAACATGGCGTTGCAATTGCTGGAAAAGACTTCAAAACAGGTCAAACATTGATGAAAACAATTGTTGCTCCTGGTCTTCAGGCAAGAGCGCTAGGGGTAGAAGGATGGTTCTCTACAAATATCTTGGGTAACCGCGATGGCTTGGTATTGGATGATCCAGAAAACTTCAAAACAAAAGAAGTTTCTAAATTATCCGTATTGGAAGAAATTCTTGATGCGAAAAAGAACCCAGAATTATACGGTGATTTATACCACAAGGTACGGATCAATTACTACCCTCCACACGGAGACAACAAAGAGTCTTGGGATAACATCGATATCTTTGGCTGGTTGGGTTACAAAATGCAAATCAAGATCAACTTCTTGTGCCGAGATTCAATTTTGGCAGCCCCAGTTGCTTTGGATTTGGCATTGTTTATTGATCTGGCGCAACGTGCTGGTATGTCAGGTATCCAGGAATGGTTGTCTTTCTATTTGAAATCACCACAAACGGCACCGGGTTTACCTCCTGAACATGATATCTTCAAACAGTTGATGAAATTACAAAATACCTTGCGTCATATTATGGGCGAGGACTTGATTACTCACTTGGGACTGGATTATTACCAAGAATTAGTAGATAGTATTCAATAGATTACCTTTATAAAAAGGGGAACAATTACTTCGGGTGATTCTTCCCCTTTTTCTTCGGGATAATTATATCGTGCCCTCAAGATTTGCACTATTAAAAAATAGGATAGGGATGCTACCAAATAATTACCCACCAATAACCCGCTGTAAACTTTTGCGTTTGCAAACGCTAGCATGGTGACAGGGGTTTTACTTTTTTAATGAATGATTTTATTTTGCAATTAGAAGGAATGGAATTTGCTATTATTGCGGCGGGAGAAGGATCTCGATTGCGAAAAGAGGGGTTTAATTTACCTAAGCCCTTGCTACCCTTACATGGAGTTCCATTGATTGAACGATTGATTCGCGTTTTTGCTAAAGAAGGTGCGCAGCAAGTGCATGTTATTATCAATAGACAATCACCTGAATTGAAGACGTTTTTAACACATACAGCATTTGAACTACCTATCATCCTGATCGAGGAGGACACCCCCAGTTCTTTGCATAGTTTTGCTTTGTTGGTCAAAAACAATCCTGCTTGGACTTCCTGCTGTCTGACGACTACAGATACTGTTTTTAGACCCCACGAATTTCACGAATACCTCACCGCTTTCCATCAGAAGTCAGATGCAGACGCCTTTATGGCTGTGACACCATTTGTGGATGACGAGAGCCCACTTTATGTGAATACAGACGATGAATTACATGTGGAAGCATTTTTGGACAAGGCCACAGCCGGGACAAAATTTGTTTCAGGAGGGATTTATTGCTTTCGCAAGGCTGCGATGGACTGCGCACTCCGCTCTGTCGCCGCCGGAAATTCCAGGATGCGTAATTTTCAACGTGCGCTTTTAGAAAACGATTTGAACGTTGACGCTTTTGTATTCGAGAAGGTGGTGGATATCGATCACTTAAAGGATCGCATTGTAGCGGAACGGTTTTTGAGTGAGGAAGTTAGTTAATAAAATGAGCGAAATGATTTCTATTTTAGGCGTGACGCGTAAAAATCGCTTTTCACCCAATCACGTGGGGAATGATGCTGCAATATTTAACGAAGTTGTGCTAAAATTAACCGAAAAAGGTGCAGCCGTTGAAATTTGCAATGAGGATGAATTTTTAGCTTCTGATTCCGTCAAACAGGGAAATATCCTGACGATGGGAAGAACAAAAACCTTGGTTAAGAAGCTGCAATCACTTCAAAATAATGGTGTTCATGTATTGAATTCAGGTTTTGGTATTGAAAACTGCTTTCGAAAAAACATGACACTCAAATTGTTGGAAGGTGGGATTCCATACCCTAAAAGTATTGTTATCTCTACCGTCGCAGATATGCAGTCAATTTTTGAAAAGTTGAAGGGGAAAGGCGTCTGGATCAAACGCGGCGATTTCCATGCCATCCATAAAGAGGACGTTACCTTTGCTGCTAGCCTCAAAGAAGCACAGCATATCTTGAACGAATACGCCCTTCGGGGAATTAAAGAAGCGGTAATATCTGAACATTTGGCTGGGGATTTACTCAAGTTTTATGCAGTGAGGGACACCGATTTCTTTTTCTATTTTTATCCCTACGAGCACAATCATCATAAATATGATTTGTATGAGCAAATTAATGATGAAGTTGTGCATTTTCCGTTTGATTTGGCTGATTTAAAGCAAGTAGCCAACCGCGCAGCAGAAGTGTTGGATGTCCATATCTATGGCGGTGATGTAATAATCGATCCAAACGGAGATTTTCATATTATTGATCTAAATGATTGGCCAAGCTTTGCCCCTTGTCGAGCCGAAGCCGCTGAAGCCATTGCGCAAATGGTTTACCATAAATTTACTGAAAAGAACCAAAATGCAGAGAGAACAAGTTAATGTAGTCGAAGAACAGAATTTGAGTGCATTCGAACAATCTTTAAAATCCAACGATACCGAAGAAAAAATAGATATCTGGTTTTATAGGCCTATTGGATTTCGTATTGCACAGATATGCGCTAAAATCGGGATTACACCCAATGCAGTGACTATTATAAGTATTTTCTTTGGTGTTGCTGCGGGTATTCTATTTTATTATGGCGATTTATGGATAAATGTGATCGGGATGTTGCTGCTGATCTTCGCGAACTCCTTGGATAGCGCAGATGGACAATTGGCACGAATGACAGATAATAAGAGTCGTTTTGGTCGTATTTTGGATGGTTTTGCAGGTGATTTTTGGTTTGCATCCATTCATATCGCTATTTGTTTGCGCAGTATCAACGAAGGCTGGACGGATTGGCTATGGGTGTTCTGTATCCTTGCCGGAGTATCCCATATGATACAATCTGCAATGGCCGACTATTATCGTAATGTCCACCTATTTTTTATTAAGGGTAAAGCTGGTAGTGAGTTGGATAATACACGCGATTTGAAAGTTGATTACGATGCGCTTTCCTGGAAGAAAAACTTTTTCAGCAAATTTGTGTTGAACGGTTACATGGGGTATACCCGAAATCAGGAAAAATTATCGCCAAAATTGCAGAAATTGCTACATATCGTAAAATCGCGATATAAAGACGACTTGCCAAAACAATTGATGGTTGATTTCAGAATGAAAAATAAACCATTGATGAAGTACACCAATATTGTACAGTTCAATACCCGGGTAATCTTTCTCTTCGTTTGGTTGTTTATCGGGCAACCATGGATTTACTTTTTCTTTGACATGTTTGTATTAAATCCAATCTTAATCTATATGTGCAACAGACAGGAAAAGGTAAGTGGTTATTTTGTAGATAAGTTAACAAACGATCCAACCTATGGGGAGTAAAATCTATAAGGTCCTTTTTATGCTGATTGGTATAGGCACCTTGGCTTATATGATTCGTGCGATGGGAGTTGAGGAGATTTGGACTAATCTGGAGAAAATCGGTTGGTGGTTTTTGCCGGTACTGGGTAGCTGGGCTGTCCTCTACTGGATGAATGCCATCGCTTTTAAAGCGATTATTCAGGAACCGCAATTGCCGCAGACCGATGTTCCTTTTTGGAAAGTATTGCAATTGACCGTATCGGGGTATGCGATTAATTACATTACACCATTTGTCGCACTAGGGGGGGAGCCTTACCGAATTATTGAGCTTAAAAATTATGTTGGTGGTTCAAAAGCAGGTTCATCTGTTCTTTTATACGGTGTTATGCATATTCTATCCCATATTTTATTTTGGGTAGTGTCTGTTTTTCTGATTCTCTGGTTTGTACCGGCCAGTACATTAGTCGATGTCGCCTGCGCCGTAATTTTTGTGATGGCCATCGTATGTACCTGGTTGTTTACCAAATTCTATAAAAAGGGAATCACGGTTTCGTTATTGAGAGCTTTGTCAGGTTTGCCTTTGGTCGGAAAGAAAATCAATAATCTACTGGAGGCGAAGTTCGAGACACTGAATGATGTTGATCAACAAGTCAAGAATTTATTTCAAAACCGTAGGGGCCGATTTTATACGGCTCTTTTCTGGGAATTTGTTGCTCGGGTAGTCGGCTGTCTGGAGATTTATTTTATCGGTCTGGCTTTGGATATCAATATAGATTTTATTGATGCCATGATCATTAGTTCTGGATCTTCTTTATTCGCCAATTTGGTATTTTTCTTCCCGATGCAATTGGGGACACGTGAAGGTGGGTTGGCGATGGCAGTAATGAGCATCGGCCTACCGGCTTCTGTCGGTATTTTTATGGGAATTGTAACCAGAATCCGGGAAATCGTTTGGATCATTATCGGTTTGGGCTGGATGAGTTTAGTTAAAAAGAAATAACAATGGATAAGTTTATAATTAAGGGAATTATTTTTGATTACGGTGGTACGTTGGATACAAATGGGGGACACTGGGGGGCGGTAATATGGGCCGGCTACGAAAAGTATCAAGTTCCGGTCAACCTAAGTTCATTTCAAGAAGCATATGCTTATGCCGAAAGGCAGATGGCGATTCAGCCGATCATCAAACCGGAGTTTAACTTCTTGGAGGTACTTAAAGCAAAATTGAAAGTGCAGTTTGAGTACCTTATTGCTGCTGGCTATGACCTGGATAGGCAACTGGCCGATAAAATTGCATTTGATGGTTATTCTCTTGCCAAGGATACGGTAGCCCGGGTAAAGCCATTATTGGTTGCGCTAGGCGAAGAGTATCCTATTGTAATGGTTTCCAACTTCTATGGCAATCTAAAGGCTGTGCTGGCTGATTTTGGTATTTTATCTTATTTTAAAGCGGTTGTTGAGTCAGCTGTCGTGGGCGTACGTAAACCAGACCCCGCGATTTATGCGCTCGGTGTCGAAGCAATGGGTTTACCTGCTGCGGAGATTTTGGTCGTTGGTGATTCCTATAGTAAAGATATGGCTCCAGCTAAGGCTGTAGGTTGTCAGACACTATGGTTGAAAGGACAGACCTGGGGAGAAGATAAGTTGCAGGATACTTCTGCTGCGAATAGGCAATTTAATACAATTTTTGATCTCCGTGATTTCGTTTAATCAGGCTTTTTGACGAAATTCTTTAGGCGATATGCCTACATTTCGCTTAAAGAATTTCCCAAAAAAAGACTGATCTGAAAAATGCAGTTGCTTCGCGATTTCGCCTATCGAAAGCCCCTGGCGGAGTAAGCATTTAGCCTCTTCCACCAATACATTCTGTATTAATTCTATCGCTGATTTTCCAGTAAGTTCTTTTGTGATCACCGAGAGATGTTTTGGGGTGATACCAAGTTCTGAAGCATAAAACTGCACGGTATGGTCCTGACGAAAAGACTGTTTTAGCAGGAGGTAGAAATTGGCCAATATTTCTCTTTTTCGTGAGGGTACGATGGGGATATTTTTGAAATTTTGACTTGCCAGGCGCGCAATTTCACAGAACAGCACTTCGGCCAGAGATTTGATAATCTTTGGTTTGAAAATATAATCATGCCCCTGTTTCTCGTAATGGATAAACTGTTTAAATAGATTGGACAGGTTGGTGGCATCCTGCACCGAAAGAGCGAACACATGACTATTATCCAAGGCGAGTGATTTTTTTGTGAGATCAAAAAAATCCTTTCGAAAGTCCAATTTGAAGATAAAATCTATACTGAAGAAAATCAGATAAACTTCGCAGTCCCAAGATTTGGCAACAGATGCACCGTTAACTTTCGAGGATGGACTGGTCAATAGCAGGTGATGCTGCCCAACCTGTACCCGCTCATCATTAATCATGAAAGATGTTTCCCCCTTTTTTATTAAACAGAGTGAATAAAGATTCTTGTTCGCCAATATAAGCTGCTGCTGCGGACTGAATACTGGCTTGGATCTGTTTCCTTTGATATGAAAAGCAAAAAAATCTTTGTTGTTGAGATGTTGATCGATGACAGGCATATTATTTTACAATAAAATCAAAATAGGTTTTACGATAAGGTTCATCCTTTAGGGTGTAATGCCACCATTCTTTGTCGTAGGCTTTAAAGCCAAATTTAGCCATGGCTTCGCGAAGTATTTTACGATTTTCTTTTTGTTTTGTTGTTAGTTTTGAATAGTTGTGGTGGGAGATATCACCAAAGAAATCAAAAGGTGCTCCCATATCGAGTTCTTTATTATTAGTGAGATCGATTAGGGTTAAGTCGACAGTACTACCTCGACTATGGCCAGACTTGCCGGCAATAAAGCCCAGTTTAAATAAGTTTTTTTTATCTAACTGTGGATAGAACTCACGTTTAGCAATGGTATCTTTGGTGACCAGTGACCAAGCTTTGAAATGATCAACAGCCCGTTGTGGACGATAGGCGTCGAATATTTTTAATGCCAAACCTTGTTTGTTCAGATGTTTTTCAACTTGTTGTAGGGCCAATGCGGCACGCTTGGTCAGGATGGCAACTGGTTTTTCATAGCCGTTAACAGGGCGGCCCGTAAAGTTATGGCTTCCAAAGTAACGCATATCCAGGCTAATTGTTGGAATAAATTCTTTTACATAGGCGAAGTTTTGCGGCATTTCTTGCTGGGCTTTCAATTGGAAGGCAAAAAATACAAGACTAATGGATAGACAAAAATTGAGTTTCATGGGTTGAAGATACAACTTTAGATGCTCAATTCCAGCATCGAGATGTGAGCTACATAGCCCTTATAGCTGATAATAAGGATGGTAAATACGCAAAACCTCAGGCAATGAAGGCCTGAGGTTTGTCTGAACTTATCTTAATGATCCGTTATTTTCTTTTTTAAGTATTTGTAGATCTCAATCTGTGAGCGGCAGGGGTCTTTTTTATTTTCAACATAATGATTGCTTAAGGAATTGTTCAGCATACGCGCCTTGATGTTATCACTGAGCTGTATGTAAAGCATTTCCTTTAGGTCTTCCTTGATCTTCTTACTCGTGATTTTTACGGCGGCTTCAATACGGTGATCTAGATTTCGGGTCATCCAATCTGCTGAGGAGATATACATCAGCTCTTTACCGGCATTGTAAAAATACATGACCCTTGCATGTTCGAGATATTCATCCACGATTGAAATCGCATTCATGGGTAATTTAAATGTTTTCTGGTTCGTCGCACAATAAATTCCCCGAATAATCAGATCTATTTTAACTCCGGCGGTTGCCGCATCATAGAGCTTTTTAATCATATCTTTGTCGCTCAGCGAGTTTACTTTGATAATGATGGATGCTTTTCGGCCAGCTTTAGCCTCTGCTATTTCCAGATCGATAAAATGCAGCAGTTCCCTACGCATATCTATGGGACAGATCAATAAACTTTTACAGTTTTTGATCATGTCAGCTGGGTTGGATTTGGGCCGTCTGAGGTAATTGAATACTTTATTGATGTCGGCGATGACATCCCTATTACTGGTCAAGAGGCAATAATCTCCATATAATTTAGCGGTTTTCTCATTGATATTTCCTGTACTGACAAAACCATACTGAATGGTTTTTGCACCTGTCCGTTTTTTGATGACACATAATTTGGCGTGTACTTTTTTATTGGGAATACCTGTAAGTACCTTGATTCCTTCAAGTTCTAGCTTCTCTTTCCAGTCCAGGTTATTCTCTTCATCAAATCGTGCGCGCAGTTCAAGCATGACCGTTACTTCCTTTCCATTTCGTGCAGCATTGATCAATGCATTGGCGACCTTGGAATTTGAAGCCAAGCGGTAGGCGGTAATCTGTATTGTTTTTACATCCGGATCCATTGCTGCTTCGCGTAATAAATCGATGATTGGCCTAAACTCATGGTAGGGAAAAGACAGCAGCACATCCTTTTTTAATACGGTATCGGTGACCCGCTCATAATTTTGAAAATAGGGGTGTGGGAATGAAGTTCGTTCCTGTGGTTGATGATAGGACTTAAATACGTTCGGAAAGTCCATAAAATGTTTAAAATTATGGATCTTCTGTCCGGGTATGATACTGTCTTTTTTTGATAGGTTGAGCTTTTTGATCAGAAACTCCACGAGTTTTGGATTCATCTCCTGATCAAAAATAAAACGCGTCGGTTTACCTTTACGTCTATTCTTAACCCCTTTACTTATCTTTTCGACCAAGGTTGTATTGATGTCGTTGTCGATATCAAATTCAGCATCTTTTGTGACTTTAAACACATGTGCATGGAAAACATCAAAGCCAAAATAGGAGAATATCAATGGAAGATTGAACTTGATGACATCTTCGAGAAGGATAATATGTTTTTCATCCTTTGGTGCAGGCAACTGGACGAAGCGTCCATTTTGGCTCGTAGGGATTTCAATTAAAGCAAACTTAGTTTCATATTGCCATTCACTTTTACCCATGGCAATACCCAGATAGAGGCTCTTATCACGGATATAAGGCATTGGACGGACATCATCGAGGATCAGAGGGATGACATTTGATTCCACATCATCCTGATAATACTCGCTGACAAATTTTTGTTGTTCCGGACTTAGTTCTTCACTCGTTTTGATAAAGACATTTTGCTTGGCCATATCCTTTTGGATTCGGTTCCAGGTATTGTCAAATTTCTTTTGCTGTTTGATTACCCGGACATTAAGTTCTTCCAAAATCAACTGCGGATCTTCATAAAAAGATTGATTGGCACTTTTGTCTTTGAGGTCAATAGCACGTTTGAGTCCGGCAACCCGAACCCGGAAAAATTCATCGAGGTTATTGGAAAATATACCTAAAAATTTGATCCTTAAGGGTAAAGGAACAGACTCATCTGCAGCTTCTTGCAATACCCTGCCATTAAAGCTTAACCAACTGATATCTCTAGGAATAAATTTTTTCGCCATAGCTAAATATACATAAATTTAAGATGCAAAACTAGAGCTATGGGTGCGATAAACGAACTTTTTCGTGTTAAAGAATTATTAATTTATTTTTTCTTCATCTTGTCTAAAAAAAATACCCCAAAAAGTGCGAAACGTTTTGGGGTAAACAGCAATCTTGTACCTGACGATTACTTTTTTCCGTATTTTTTGGAGATCTGAATCGCTTTATATTTGCTGCTGTCAAAATGTGGGGCATCAATTGTCAGACTTGTTGGATAAGGAGCCGTACGATCGAAAAAATATACAGTTGTTGTACTACCATAATCATTTACCGGTAGCAGCTCCAGGCAGCCCGTGTAATCTGCATTCAACACATCACCTACTGTCACGGCATAGATGCGGATAATTCCACCTTTATTTTGTTCATTCCTGACAAAAGCAACTTCTTTAAACCCGCCGGGAAGATCTTCTATACTTTTCTGATTGAAAGTATCTTTTAAAATAAAACCCAACAACACTAAAATCGGAATGACCAAAAGCCATACCTTTTTATTCTTCTTCATTAAAATACGCTTAAATAGTAATGTTTATAGCCAATAATTTATAAAATTCTTTTAGGATAGCCTGATGTCCCGGCCAAGCAGGAGAGGTCACCAGATTTCCATCCACAATCGCTTGGTCAGCTGGAATATTTTTCCAAGTTCCGCCAGCCAATTCAATATCTGGTCCTACCGCTACATAGGCAGTCAACGTACGTCCTGTCAAAACCTTTGCCGCTGTCAATACCTGAATTCCATGACAGATTGCAGCGACAGGCTTATTCTTTTCAAAGAAATGTCTAGTAATCTCCAATACGCGTTGATTAAGGCGGATATATTCCGCCGAACGGCCACCGGCGATATAGAGTCCATCATATTCTTCGGGATTAACCTGGTCAAAATCCTTATTGATCACAAAATTATGTCCCCGTAGTTCCTTATACGTTTGGTCGCCAGTAAAATCATGTACAGCAGTGGGTACGACATCACCCTTTTTTCGATCGGGGGCGATGGCATCAACTGTTATTCCTATTGATCCCATTGCTTGAAATGGAACCATTGCTTCGTAGTCTTCTACAAAGTCTCCAACCAGTAATAATATTTTTTTTGCCATATCAAAAACCTCTTTTAATAGGTTTTGAATTTACGTATTAAAAGAGGTTTTCACAATGATTATTTGTTAATCTTTTGTTAACCTTGGACAGCCAATTTCTCTGCAAGCACACGTTTAGTCTTACGTACTTTCGCTTCGAGCTGGCTTCTTAAAGTTGGATTGATAATACCTTTTCCTTCTTCAAAGTTTTTATGGAATTCAGGAAGGGAGAATGAATCCAGGATTTCAGCACCGTCCCACGTGATTCTATTGACTGCAGCATTTAATACAGTAGATCCACCCATTGGTCCGGGAGCGGTTGCCAATAAGAAAACTGGTTTGCCATTGAACGTTTTGCGATTTGGGATGCGGGAAACCCAGTCTACAATATTTTTGTAAGCTGAAGTGTAGGATCCGTTGTGTTCTGCCAATGAAATGAGTAGGAAATCTGCAGCATCCATCTTTGCGGCAAAATCATGGGCCAACTGTGGAATACCCAATTCTACTTCCTTATCATAAGAATAAATAGGCATTTCGAAATGATTGAGATCAAGGAGCTCTATGCTGTCATCCGCTTCTTTATAATATTTCGAGGTACTCGTTACAAAGATTTTGTTGATGGAGTTTTTATTACTTGTTCCTGCAAATGCTAATATTTTCATCTGTGTATAAGTTTTTAATTTTTAAACTGGCCAAACTTACAACATAATCATAAAAAAAATGTCAGTCGAATGTCTGCTGAGGGCATAATACCACATTTATTGATCTAGGTCAATTAAAAACAAACCGTTGGTACATTCCGAGCAGCCCGGTGAGTCCGCCTGTGTGTACTACCAGCAGTTGATCCGCGGGTGTGAAATAATCCTTTCTGATCAGATCATCCACGGCGTAGAGCAATTTTCCGGTATAGGTGGGTTCGATCATAATTCCCGTGCTGCTCATAAAATGCTGGGTGAATGCGAGGAGATCCGCTGTTGTTTTGGCATAACCGCCAAAATGATAGTCCAGATGCAAAATAGGGGGTGGAAGTTGAGGGTAAAGCTGAGCGACCTCGTCATTGATAAAACCGCCATTCTTTAATACAGGTACACCATGTATCTGTGTGAAAAGATCTTTTTTATCAATTGCGTTGGCAATTCCGGCCAGAGTGGTTCCGGTACCACAGGCGGTAAAGATATGTTGGTAATCCTGTTGGAGTTCATCGACAAGTTCGGCACATCCTTTGGCGCCTAGGAGTCCGTAGCCACCTTCGTGGATATAGAAAGTTGTTGGATCCTGATCGAAATGCATACGATAGAGCTGCTCTTTGTCTCGATAGGAATCGCGGTCCACATAAATAAGTCGCATGCCAAATAATTGACACATGGTTAGAACAGGGTTGTTCGCCTGTTCATCACCTCTGACAAAAGCTGTTGTTTTGAACCGGAAAGTAGCTCCTGCGCAAGCAGTCGCCAGTAGATGGTTGCTCCATGCACCTCCAAAAGTAACGAGATGATTTTTCTGAAGCTGTAAAGCTTCCTGAAGATTGTATTTCAATTTTCTCCATTTATTGCCTGAAATGAAGGGATGGATCAGATCATCCCGCTTCAGCGTCACCTTAATGTGCTTTTTTTCCCATAGAGGTAACGTGATTTCTGTTTCGGGGCTATGGATTTTGAATGGCAACATAACATTAAATGAAAACAAAGTTAACGAAAATTGTTTCATTTGGTTTATTTTTGTAGCATGACCGAACAAATGGGATCGCAAGATCAAGAAGAACAGGAGTTATTTGAACATCTACGAATTGAAGTGGATAAGGGACAAGCTTTACTCCGTATTGATAAATATCTGATGAATAGGGTGGAAAATGCGACAAGAAGTAAAATTCAGCATGCCATTGAAGCGGGTTCTGTCATGGTCAATGGTAAAGAGATCAAGGCGAGTTATAAAGTCAGACCGGATGATGTCATTACTTTGGTATTGCCCGATCCACCACGTGACAATGAAGTTTATCCCGAAGATATTCCCCTGGACATAAAATATGAAGATGATGATGTATTAATTGTCAATAAAGAAGCCGGTATGGTTGTGCATCCGGGCTATAATAATTATACGGGTACTTTGGTCAATGCATTGACTTACCATATACAGCAGCTGCCGCAATTGCCTGGAAATTCAGACCGTCCGGGGCTGGTACACCGTATAGACAAAGATACTTCAGGATTATTGGTGATTGCCAAGAATGAAAAATCGATGGCATTTTTGGCCAAACAGTTTTTTGACCATAGTATCACCCGCAAATACATTGCGCTGGTATGGGGAGATCTGAAGGAAGACGGAACGATTACGGGATATATTGGTCGTCATTTGAAAGATAGACGTATTATGGCTATGTACGATAGCGAAGATAAGGGAAGGTGGTCTGTGACGCATTACAAAGTGCTGGAACGATTGGGTTATGTGACCTTGATCGAATGTCAGCTGGAGACAGGCCGTACGCATCAAATCCGGACCCACATGCAGTCTATTGGCCATCCATTGTTTAATGACGCAATGTATGGTGGCGATAAGATATTAAAAGGTACTGTATTCTCAAAGTATAAGCAATTTGTGGACAATTGCTTCGCCCTGCTTCCACGTCAGGCGCTCCATGCGCAGGTATTGGGATTTATTCATCCAACTACAAAAGAAAATATGTATTTTGAGGTACCATATCCCGAAGATTTTCGTTTAGCATTAGAAAAGTGGCGCGGTTACGCCGCAAATTCCATGGCTGTAGAAAATGATTAAAATTTAGAAAATAAACAAAGATGCCGACAAACTATATCAATTTTAATGGCAATGTAGTGCCGGAAGAACAGGAAATATTTAGCATTGAAAATAGAGGCTTTCGCTATGGTGATGGATTGTTTGAAACCATGTTGTATAAGGATGGTGATATCCGTTTTCTGAATTTTCATGTAGTGCGCTTACAGCAGGGAATGGAATTGATACATCTTGATGATGCAAATCTTTTCGATGAATTTTTTATTCGTTCAAGATCAGAGGAGCTGATTCGCAAGAATAATATGTTGGGACAGCAGGTTCGCATTCGGCTGATTGTATTCCGAATGGGTGGGGGGCTCTATAGCCCAACGACAAACAAACCTGGATTTGTTTTGCAAGTACAACGTATTGAGCCCAATCTGAGGGATAAGAAAGTCGGTCTGATTGTGGGCTTATATAATGAGTTCAAAAAACCTTATAGTGACTTGTCAAGATTAAAATCACTCAATTCGCAAATTTATGTGCTGGCGGGTATATACAAGAAAAAAATGGCCTTTGATGATGTATTGATTTTAAATCAGGAGGGCTACCTTTGTGAGTCTCTGACCTCCAATATCTTTGTGTATTATGAGAAAATACTTTATACGCCTGCGCTTTCTGAAGGTTGTATTGAAGGGGTCATGCGTCGTGTTGTGATGGATATGGCGAGAGCTGAAGGGATTGAAGTAGTGGAGGCGCAGATTAGCCCCGAGATCATGAAAAGGGCAGATGAAATTTTTTGTACAAACGCGGTACAAGGGGTGCAATGGGTCATGGGATATAAACAAAAACGCTATTTCAATAAGATCTCACGTATATTGCAGGACAAACTGTTAAGTTGGAATTACGATGCAAACGAGGAGCAAAATTAAGCTTGCACAAATAAATAACAAAGACAAAAGGCCAAGATTAATCTTGGCCTTTTGTGTGTACGATCCGGATGATCCAATGTTCAAAAGCTTTTTTAAAGCTGAGTAGAAAATCTTTTGTTCTCTGGAGTTCGATTTTTCCATTTTCACCGATACAGTCTTTTATATTTCCGAGATAGGCTTCCGGCTGCTGCATGGGATAAATATTAACAAATACCAATGACTGCCGGATATGATGATTTGCTCCGAACGCCCCGTAAGCTCCCGTCGAAGAGGAGATAATAGCGCCGGGTTTGCCGTCCCATTTATTTTTACCATAAGGTCGGGATCCCACATCTATGGCGTTTTTTAAGACGGCGGGGACGGAGCGATTATATTCAGGTGTTATGAAAAGAACCGCATCGAGTGTAGCGATTTCTTTTCGAAAGCGGACATAACTTTCAGGTGGGTTGCCTTCATCATCAAAATCCTGATTATATAAGGGGAGATCCCCAATTTCGATCACGCGATAGTTAAACTTATTGGCCGGTTGTTCACAGATAAACGCTGCTATTTTTTTATTATAGGATTGTTTCCTTAAGCTGCCGACGATGATTCCAATGTTGTAAGTATTCATTCCAAAGTCCAGTTAATGTATGAAAAGTATTATTGGTTGAACAATTCGTATCCCAAAAAGTTTCCCTGTAAAGTAAGATGAAGTTAAAACTAAGCTGTTTATGCTGAATAGGTTAAGTTTTTGTTAACAAAAATTAACATTTATCTTTTAATCTTTTGCATACAGTTTGTGTCGTAATGTAAAGAAGAAATTACAAAACTAAGGGAGGAGCTACTTATGAAAAAATTGTTGTACACCGCTGTTATTGTTGCAGGACTTTTCGTGACAGGGGAGGCCGATGCACAGGTCAGCATTAGCGTAAATATCGGAAGTCAGCCAAGCTGGGGACCGGTAGGTTATGATTATGCCCGTTATTATTATATTCCTGAATATAATATGTATTATGATGTGCCTGCAAGATGTTACGTTTATTACGATAATGGTGGCTGGATACGAAGAGCAAGCTTGCCGAGAAGATATCGACATTATGATTTTTACAGAGCACATAAAGTTGTGATCAATGATCGTAATCCTTGGCGTCATCATGACCGTTATAGAAGTAGATACGGTCACTCACGTGGTAGACAGGTGTCTATCCGTGATAGTCATCATAGACACGGCAGCTATTCTTTTGCAAGCGAGCGTAGGGTCAGCCGTAATCATTCTTGGAAAGAAAATCGAAGAGATCATGATAGAGGTAGAGGGCATGGACGTGGACACGATCACGGGCATGGAGGAAGGCACAGAGATTAGTTGGATGAAGAAAGTGCCCATTTTAAGTATCTTAATCGTTTAATAAGAAAGAGCCTACCTTGTGGTAGGTTCTTTTTTTGTTATTATTTTGATAAAACATGGCATTCGCTCAGCTCCGCATGCCTTCGCCTATGCTAAAATTTTATAATATTATGTTCAATAAAATATAATGTGGAGAATAAATTGAAAGATATAACACGTTGATTCATGAAAATAATCTTAATTTTGCGACACGAACATGCTAAGCAACTTTTAAAAGGGCGGATTTTGCATGTTTGAGGTAGCATGTGACCTGTAAGTTAATTTTTGTGATGGGAAAAATATTTAAATCAAGCCTCGTATGGATGAGCTTGGGAATGACCGCTTTGGGACTAGTGTCTTGTAATCAAAATAGCGGTAAAAAAGAAGAGAAAAGTGTTTCTGTTGATTCTGTACAACAAAAGAAAGATAGTCTGGTTGTCGTGCAGGATTCCATTACGAAAGTGGATTCATTACGTAAAGATTCTATTACCAAAATGGAGGAAAATACCTCTTATACTGGCGTTAAGGATACTACGGTTCTACTCACGGACTCGATTTCACCGCGTTACGTTTACCTTACTTTTGATGACGGTCCCCTTAATGGTAGCCAATATTTGGATTCTATCGCTACAGCTAAGGGCATTAAAATCAATGCGTTTTTGATTGGAGCTCATGACAAGATGAGTAAAAAACTGCATGGTTTTACGGAGCGTTATAAAAATAATCCGTTGGTCGATTGCTATAATCATAGTTACTGGCATGCACATGATAAGTATACTACATTTTACTCAAATCCACAGACGGCATTTGAAGATTTCGAATTGGCAGAACAGTCTCTGGGTTTGCAACATAAAATCGTTAGACTTCCGGGGCGAAATATCTGGTATGTGGGTGACCGTAAAAAGGTTGATCTAAAAAGCGGTGCTTCTACTGCCGAGCTTTTACATCAAAATGGTTATAAAGTTATGGGCTGGGACTGTGAATGGAAAATTAATGGGGTGACCGGTAAACCAGATTTAACGGTCAATCAGCTGTATACGCAGATGAAAAACTTACTTCGGAAAGGTACGTCTTATACAAAAAATAATGTGGTACTTTTGACGCACGATAATATGTACCAAACAAAAAAGGGACAAAAATTATTGTCAGATTTGATTGACAGCTTAAAACAGCATCCAAACTATCGTTTTGAGTTTATGCGTAATTATCCAAAATAGGGCATTTGTGCTATTTAATATTATTTAGCCCCAAACTAATTGTCTTTCGAAACTAGTTTGGGGCTAAATTTATAAATGGAAGGCTGTTTTTTCTTAATTTTGTTTGCGCAGGTATTTTGTCAATATGACGATGGTCTGGCCTTCTATTTTTCCTTCGATCTGCTCAATATTATCAGCTACTAGACGGATATTTTTAACCACGGTACCTAAGGTTGCCTTGAGTGAAGAACCTTTTACATCCAGTGTTTTTGTCAATACAACGGTATCGCCTTCCAATAGTCTTTGACCAATACTATCTTCATGAAAGGAAACATAACCATCGTTTTCATGATCACCGGTTTTCTTTGCTTCCGTTAACGTTTCATCATCAAGATAAAGGATATCGAGTGCTTCGGAAGCCCAGCCTTCATTTTTCAGACGGCTTAACATACGCCAGCAGACAATTTGTATGGCAGGTATTTCTGACCACATGGCGTTAGGCAAGAATTTCCAGTCTTCTGGATTTAATTGCTCCGTTTTGTTGAGCTGATTGGCCAAGGTTGCTGAAATCAGTAGGGTGTTATCCAAAGTAGAACTGGTTTCCGGTGGTAAGATATAGGTTACTACATCCGTTTCAGCGCCTGTTAGCTCACATTTCCCTCCAGCCCGCGCGAGTAATTGTTCTTCTAATTTCATATCTGTTTCTATAAAAGCCCAAAAATAAGAATATAAATTGTAGTAAGTTCTAACTGTTAAAATAAAGCTGGTTTTTTGCAAAAAAAATAAGGACATACCGCTATATTGGTATTGAATTTGTACACTAACGAGATTGGAAAAGATTATTAACTGAAATAAGAATATAGCATATGAAATGGCAAGGAGGTAAACAAAGTGGCAATTTTGAGGATCGTAGGGGGATGTCGGGGGGTGGAAAGATTGCATTGGGAGGTATTGGGGGGATCATCGTATTGGTCATTGGTTTTCTGATGGGGGGAGATCCCATGCAGTTGTTGCAGCAGGCGCAAAATATGGGTACACAGACGGAGCAGTCCGGACAGCCGCGCGAACTAAATCCTGAAGAAAAGAGACTGACAGAGTTTTCCCTGACCGTACTTCAGAGTACAGAGGATGTCTGGGCCAAATTATTTAAGGAACAAATGCAGCAAAATTATACGCCCACTACCTTGGTTTTTTACGATGGTGGTACACAAACAGATGGTTGTGGAATGGGACAGGCTTCATATGGGCCGTTTTATTGCCCCGGAGATCAGAAAATCTATCTGGACCTGACTTTTAACCGTGAACTTTCTGATAAGTTCGGGGCGAAGGGCGAATTTGCCATGGCTTATGTGATTGCGCATGAAGTAGGGCATCATATTCAGCAACTGGTGGGATTGTTACCTAAAACGAATCAAGCCCGGGGTAAACTCAGTGAGAGTGAAAATAACAAGATATCGGTTATGACAGAACTTCAAGCCGATTTCTATGCCGGCGTGTGGGCACATTATCTCAATGAATATACGGATATAAAAATAGATTATAACGATATTATGGATGGGATGAAAGCGGCAGAGGCAGTAGGTGATGATAAGTTGCAGACAGCCGCACAGGGGTATGCCGTGCCAGAGTCATTTACCCATGGAACCTCAGCACAACGTATGGCCTGGTTTAAGAAAGGATATGACTCTGGCGATATGCGTGCTGGAAATACATTTGAAGATCCAAGCCTGAGATAATAAAGAACAGGTTGCCGGATAGTCGTATCTATAAATAAGAGAAGCATTATATTGAACTGCACCCTACAAGTTGGACAAAACTTGTAGGGTGTTTTTATTGAACTAATAAATTGCAGCCCCGAATATCGCTTTGGTCAAAGCGGCCCAATATCTCAAATGAGCCATCTTGATACACTTTTCCTAAATCCTGCGTTGCAATAAATGAGCAGGAATACCGATTGGCCAGGTCGATGACATTAATGCCGCCTGTGCTATCGGAGGAGATTAAACTCAGTGGATCATTTGTATCACGTATTAGTACTTTCATCCATTTAGGTAAGTGGAAAATTCCCTGACCCGAAGAGTAGCCCTGTGACAGCAATTCGGTCATGCCATATTCTGAGTGGATGCCACTGACCTTGAAGGCATCTTCGAGGAGCTGATGGATCTCCTGTTTGACCATCTCTTTACGTTTACCTTTCATTCCGCCAGTTTCCATGATAATGAGCTCCGGAAAGTCAAAGGCATATTGCTCAATAAAATCAAGCAGGGCATAGGTAACGCCGAAAAGGATGGTTTTGGTTCCGTTATCTTTTAATTGGACAAGTGTATCATATAGTTCCTGATGATTGTAGAGGAAATAATTGCTCTGCACTTGTTTACTTTGTTTCATCAAGTCATCGATCATATAGATCAAGGAGGAACCACTTCTTTCCAGATAGGACGGCAGCAGGGCTAAAATAGCGATGTCTGTAGTTGGTCCGTAAAAATCTTCAAATATACGGCGAAAAGTACGCTCATAGATGGATACATCAGCAACAAGATGCTTAGAAGTGACCATGCCCGTTGTTCCTGAACTTGAAAATACAATTTGAGGAATCATTCCGGCAGCCAGTACTTTTTGTGTTTTAAAAAATTCGATTGGGAGGAAGGGGATGTCCTTATAATGCTGGACTTGATTTTTTTCTTTGCCTATTAGCGAAACATAGTCGCGGTAAACTTGACAATGCTGCAGCTGGAAGTGATAAGTTTCTAAACAATGTTGATTAAAATCGTCTTCCGTTTGAATTTCAAGAAAATCCGTCCAATTCGTCATAGCATTTAAATTTGTTGGACAAAATTAGCTAAAATTTAGAAATATTGAGTAGCGAAGCCGGAGCCGGCAGTAGGAATAACATAANNGCTGCTGAATTTCAGCAGCAGGCGCTTTTATGTTGAAAGCTATATGTTACAGCATACCACCGTCAACAGGAAGAACCTGTCCAGTGACATATGCGGATAAATCAGATGCAAGGTATAGGCATGCATTGGCAACATCTTCTGGCGATCCGGCGCGTTTCAATGGAATTCCGGCTTCCCATGTTGCGATCACTTTAGGGTCTAATATATCTGTCATTTCCGTACGGATAAATCCTGGAGCAACCACGTTCGCGCGAATATTGCGAGAACCTAATTCTTTCGCAATGGATTTGGTGAATCCTATAATACCTGCTTTGGAAGCCGCATAATTTGCTTGACCGGCATTTCCTTGAACGCCAACAACGGAAGACATATTGATGAAAGAGCCTTTACGGTTTTTCATCATTATTTTTGAGGCCGCTTTTGTTACATTAAATACGGATTTCAAGTTAACGTTCAATACATCGTCCCAGTTTTCTTCTGTCATACGCATCAGCAGACCATCCTTTGTGATGCCGGCATTATTGACTACGATATCCAGGCTTCCGAAATCTGCAACGATCGCATTGACCAGTTGTTCTGCTTCTTCAAATTTTGAAGCATCAGAACGGTAGCCGATTACTTTTGTTCCGTAGGCTTGAAGCTCTTTTTCCAGCGCTTGTCCCTTTTCTACAGACGAAAGGTAAGTGAAAGCGACATTGGCACCGTGTTGTGCAAACACTTCGGCAATTTTTCTTCCAATTCCTTTTGATGCTCCAGTTACCAAAGCAATTTTTCCTTCAAGTAGTTTCATATAAGAGTGTAATGTTATTCGTTGATGTTTTTGCAAAAATGTTAAAACTATATTATAACACAAAATCTTTCGATAAATAAGGATTTAAAACGCGCCAAGTATTGGTGTGATTTGCGGCTATTCATGGCCGGCAGAATAGGCGATATCATGTGTATGGTGTGCGGAAACCAGAAAAGTGGAATTTTGCCAACACTTAGGATTATTTTAATAAATCAATGGTATTTTTGAATAAGTGTTCCTAAAAAGTACAGTTTTTTGACAAAAGACTTGGGCGTTTACCAAAAACTATATTAAATTTGCATCAATCACAAAAACATGAGCAAAAAATCAAATAAAGAAGTTGACGTTGTTCTAATCGGCGCCGGTATTATGAGTGCTACTTTGGGTACNNCTAATCAATGAATTAAGCCCAGACGTTAATATTGAAATTCTTGAGCGTTTGGATGTTGTGGCGGCTGAGAGCTCTGACGCTTGGAATAATGCTGGCACAGGCCACTCGGCCTTGTGCGAATTGAATTATACACCGGAACAAAAAGATGGTTCGGTAAAAGTTGATAAAGCTGTTAAAATTGCGGAGCAATTTGAAGTATCGAAGCAGTTTTGGTCGTACCTGGTTGATAAAGGCATTATTGCCCAACCGGAGAATTTTATCCGCAGCATTCCACACATGAGTGCGGTTTTTGGTGAAAAAGATGTGAAATTCCTGAAGACAAGATGGGAGACGATGAATACCCAAACTTTGTTCAAGGGCATGGAATATACCGAAGATGCAGAACTCTTGAAATCATGGATTCCTTTGATGATGGAAGGACGGGATGCAAGCGAGAAAATTGCTGCTACCAAGATGGATTTAGGTACCGACGTGAATTTCGGTTCATTAACACGTGATTTGATTAACAACCTGGCAAACAAAGAGAATATCTCAATTTCCTTAAACCATGAAGTTGTGGACATCGATCGTGAGGATGATGGCCGTTGGGAAATCGAAGTGAAAGATCTAAAAACAGGGGTGAAGAGAGAGCTAAAAGCGAAGTTTGTTTTTATAGGCGCTGGAGGTCACTCATTGTTATTGCTTGAAAAATCCGGTATTCCAGAAGCAAAAGGTTATGGTGGATTCCCTGTAGGGGGCCAATGGTTGAGATGCGTAAACGAGGAAATTATCAATACGCATCACGCTAAAGTCTATGGTAAAGCATCTGTTGGCGCGCCACCGATGTCTGTACCACACTTGGATACCCGTTATATCGATGGTAAACAAGCCTTACTTTTCGGTCCTTACGCTGGTTTCTCAACCAAATTTTTGAAACAGGGTTCTTATTTTGATTTGCCGGCATCAATCAAATTATCCAATATCCGTCCGATGTTATCCGCAGGACTTGATAATTTGCCATTGACCAAGTATCTCATTACAGAGGTTATGAAATCTCCTAAAGATAAATTGGAGTCGCTGAAACAATTTATGCCAACCGCTAAATTAGAAGATTGGGTTATTGAAAAAGCTGGCCAGCGTGTACAGGTGATTAAAAAGGATGAGAAAAAAGGAGGGATTTTAGAGTTTGGTACTGAAGTGGTATCGAGTGCAGATGGTTCTATCGCTGCCTTATTGGGCGCGTCGCCGGGTGCATCTACTTCGGTGGCGATCATGATCAGTCTCTTGAAGAAATGTTTCCCTGAGCGTGCTAAATCAGATGAATACCGCAAAAAACTGCGCGAGATGATTCCTTCACACGGTAAGTCATTAAATGATGATGCTGAGCTTTGTCGTGAAACTCGTATCCGTACGCATAAAGCATTGAAATTAATTGCTATAGATTAATTTCAATAAACAATATACTTATGGGGTGCTCGGAAATGACAATGTTATCCGGGCTGAGATTATACCCAATAAAAGCGATTGTACGGCCTTGTACAATCGCTTTTATATACCTGATCCGGATAATGCTGGCGTAGGGATTTTAATTTCAATAAAAACATTCGTTTTTTCCGCTCATAAGTTTATTATGTAATTACACAGAATAATAAACAATTGAATGACTTCTGAGACAATTTTCGAAGCTTTTATTAAACAAATACAACAAGCCTCCATAGCCGAATGGCTGGGGGTCTGTTTTGGTATCTTGCAGGTTTGGTTTTCACGACAGAATAAATCGGTTAATTACCTCTTTGGGATTATTGGTATCATCATCTCGGTATATGTCTTATTCCATGCAAAATTATATGCCGAAATACTGTTGCACCTGTATTATCTTGTCATGAGCGTTTATGGCTGGATCTACTGGAAATATAGCAGTGATATTATTGTGCCGATCAGTCGTAGTACAACCCGAGATTGGCAGATTGTTGGTTTTATCTGTGTGGCAGGTTTTCTATCGTTCTATTTTGGTCTGGTGCATTTAACTGATTCGGATGTTCCGCTATGGGACTCCTTTGTTTCCTGCACAGCCTGGGCGGGGATGTGGCTGCTGGCGAAACGTAAACTTGAAAATTGGATTTTATTGAACATCAGTAACCTGATGGCAATTCCTTTGCTTATGCACAAGGGTTTATTTCTGTATGCTGCTTTAACCTTATTTTTATTTGTGATGGCTTTTAGTGGCTATTTTAATTGGCGGAGAATATTAAGTGATGAAAAGAAATATGCAACTGACTGATGCAGCTATCGCTGTTCTAAAAGATCAGCAACGTAAAGGAATTCAGCAAAAGAGTTTGTCTGATGAACAGCTTGAGCTAATATACCGGAACAAGTGGTTTAAAATCTGGGTACCACAATCTTTGGATGGCTTGGGGCTGGATTTGGTCAGCGGGCTTTCTTTGTTGAAGGAGCTGGCCTACCAGGATGGCGGATTGGCGTGGACAGTAACTTTATGTGCCGGCGCGAATCTTTTTGTTGGCTTTATTGATCCAGCGGTCGGGCAGGATATTTTCAACTCAAAAACGGTATGTTTTGGCGGCAGTGGGCAGGTTGCTGGTGTCGCTGAACGTGAGGGTGAATCTTATCGTCTGAAAGGGCTTTGGAAATATGCTACCGGAGCTCCCCACTTGACACACTTTACGTTGAACGCCTATATTCAGGAGGATGGCAGGCCGCTATTGGATGCGGGTGGAAATCCACTTGTAAAATCTTTCTTTGTGGCGCGTGAATTTGTATTGATTCATTATGATTGGGATACATTTGGCCTGGAGGCGACAGCATCGCATTCCTTTTCGCTGGACAGTATACGGGTGGATGAGAATCAGTCATTTTTTATCGATGCGTCAAAAAGTACACGGACTGAGCTGCTCTATCAATACCCTTTTGTGCCGTTTGCCGAGTTGACCTTACTGGTAAACTTTATGGGGATGTATCATCGGTTTTTAGATTTGATCGAGAAGTTATTTGTATTGAGGTCCAATCAGGGGAAATGGGAGCAAATGGAAAGTAAAGCTGCTTTTCGGAAATTGGATGAAATGCAGCAGGACTATACAGCTAGGGAAAATAGTATCATGGAGCTTGCTGTTCGATCTTGGGATAATCTCAAGGACGAAGCTGATAATACCGCGTTATATGAGCGTATAGCGATAGAAAGTAGAGACTTTGTGGAAACTATTCTGTCCAATGTCATTAAACTCTATCCCCATACGGGGATTTCGGGCGCAGCCACTGACAATGAAATCAATATTTTGTTTCGGAATATATTTACGGCATCTCAGCATAAATTGCTGCAAAAAGGGTTTTTGTAGGCTTGATAGGGGGGGAGGTAGCAACTACGATCTGATAAAAAATGAAGATTGTTGCGTACATTTTTCATTTATGTTAACACTAAAAAAGACGATCAATAGATCGTCTTTTTTAGTGTTAAATAGGATGTGTTCCCGGCGGGGGTCGAACCCACATCGTCAGAACCGGAATCTGAAATTCTATCCATTGAACTACGGGAACGTGTCGCAAAGATATACTATTTTCCAGATCTTACAAATAATCTTTGCGATAAAATTTAAACTTTTGAACGGGGGATTTCAGGAGCATGGCCATCCTTGTTTTAGTCGCCCAGCTTTTATAATTTATGCCATTCCGGTTTTCTGGTCTAACTTTTTGTCTATTAGTAACATGTATTCAAGGTTGTGTTTAAGCTGTGCTGCACTGTTTACTCGGATGCTTTACACAGACTGCAAATTCCAATGGGTTTAGGTCAGCAAAAAAAAATCATTGCATGTGGCTCAACAAACATTTTAAACTTACCTATTGATTTGCCCAACCGATAACAAATTAAGATCTGGGATGGTATTGTGTGATGATGGAATGGAGGTAATCCCGATCAATATGTGTATATATTTCAGTTGTTGTAATACTTTCATGCCCCAGCATATCTTGTACAGCCCTTAGATCAGCACCGCCTTCAACGAGGTGAGAGGCAAAGCTATGTCTAAATGTATGGGGGCTAATCGTCTTTTGCAATCCAATTTTTTGAGCAAGCTCCTTAATGATCAGAAAGATCATCACCCTGGATAAAGCCGAACCTCTTCTGTTCAGAAATACAATGTCCTCATTCCCATCTTTGATTTTAATATGTGGTCTAACGGAATCCAAATAGAGCCTTAAATGTTTGATCGCCTGCTGACCGATGGGAATCAGCCGTTCTTTACTGCCCTTGCCTTCCACTTTGATAAATTCTACATCGAGAAACAAATTGGAAATCTTGAGGTTGACGAGTTCGGATACCCGCAGTCCACAGCCATATAATACTTCAATAATTGTTTTGTTGCGCTCACCCTCAGGGCTAGATAGATCTATGGCTGCAATTAATTGGTCAATCTCATGAATGCTCAATACACTCGGCAGTTTTCTGCTCAGCCGTGGTGCCTGCAGCAGTTCTGTCGGGTTGTTGTCCAGTTCATGTTCGATAATCAAAAAACTAAAAAATGTTTTTAGTCCGGATATCAGGCGTGATTGCGTGAACGGCGAGATGTTAAATTCCTGCAACCACTGTAGGAAATGCTGAATATCTTTGCGGGCAACCTGATTTAAACCGAGGTTATTGTCCTCACAATAGATCTGGAATTTAGAAACATCGTTCAGGTAAGCGTCAATCGAGTTGATGCTTAAACCCCGCTCGAACTTTAGAAATTGTTCGAATTCTTTTTTAATGACCTGCCAGTTGCTAAAATCCATTTGCAACAAAATTACAATTAACTATTGTTCTTTTCGAAAGATATTCTGTATTTTTAAGCGTATTTTTTACAAAACATGAGCAATAGCAATGAGAAGCTCCATCCCATAAGGGATATTAAAAGTATTTTATCCGTATTTTACTATCTATCGGGAGAATTGGTCTCCAATCCCGTTTACCTTAATACAAACAATTAGCAAAAAATAACTAAAAAAGAGATTTTTTTGTATGAAATTCATTAAACCACTCGCATTAGCCTTTTTACTACCCGCGACTTTCTATGGAGTAGAAGCAAAAATGCCAACCACCTTGAGGGCGGAAGCCAGAGCTATTCTGTCACAGGATAGTTTGGCCTTAAATCAAAAATTACCTTTCGACAATGAAGTTGTTACCGGTAAACTAAAAAATGGATTTACATATTTTATCCGTAAAAATACAGAGCCCAAGGGCCGTGTTACCATGTATTTGGGCATGAAAGCCGGTTCGATCCTGGAAAATGAAAAGCAGCTCGGTTTGGCGCATTTTTTGGAACACATGAACTTTAATGGTCTGAAGCATTTTCCAAAAAATGAACTTGTCAATTACCTCCAAAAAGCAGGTGTCCGGTTTGGCTCAGATCTGAATGCTTATACCAGTTTTGATCAGACGGTCTATCAATTACCTATACCGTCGGATGATCCGGAATTGTTAAAAAATGGAATGCAGGTCATGCGCGACTGGGCGCAGGATGCTCTATTGGATGGTGAGGAAATTGATAAAGAACGTGGGGTAATTTTGGAAGAGAAACGCGGGGGAAGAGGCGTGCAACAACGTCTACAAGACCAGTATTTTCCGATGGTACTCAACGGATCTCTTTACTCAAAACGTTTGCCGATTGGTACGGAAGAAATTTTAAAGACCTTTCCATATACCGAAATACGTAAGTTTCACCAGGACTGGTATCGCCCAGATCTGCAGGCGCTCATTATCGTCGGTGATATTGATCCTAAAGCAATCGAAGAAAAAGTGAAGGTGTTATTTTCGGATATGACGATGCCGAAGAAGGTTCTTCCACGTAAAGAGTTTCGGGTCGATCTATTGAATAAAAATCAATTTTTGACGATCTCGGACCCAGAACTTCCTTATACCGTGGCTCAGATCCTGATCAAGAACGAAAAGGAAAAGGTGGTTACCGTTGGAGATTACCGCAATGAATTGCTCAAAAGCATTTTCAATCAGATGATTGCTGGCCGTTTTTCTGAGCTGATGCAGCAACCTAATCCACCTTTTATGCAAGCAGGAGGTAGTATCGGCGATTTAGTGGCTAACCTAAATACGTTCTCCCTAGTGGTGGTACCTAAACCGGGAGAACTGGAATCAGGGTTTAAAGCGATGTTGACCGAATTTGAGCGTATCCAAAAATACGGCTTTACACAGACTGAGCTTGATCGGGCACTTGCTGATATGAAGAAGGGCAATGAAATGGCCTATATCGAGCGGGATAAGAAAAAATCCGATAGCTATGTCAACCGTTACCTGAACTACTTTATCGACAACGAGCCTGCCTTGAGTAACGAGGCTTCCTATAACTTAACAAAACAATTATTGCCCACTTTAAAACTGGAAGAGGTAAATGCCCTGGTCAAAAAATATTATACCGATTTAAATCGTGATATATTAATTATGGGGCCAGAAAAGGAAAATGCGAACCTGCCTACAGAACAAGCTGTTTTGGGATGGGTGAAGGCGGTCGAAGATGCTCCGGTTTCTGCTTATGAGGATAAGGTCTCCAATCTTCCCTTGCTTTCCAAAGAACCTACTAAGGGTTCAATCGTGTCCTCAAAGGATGTCACAGCGGTCCAAGCTAAAGAATTGGTTTTGAGCAATGGCGTGAAGGTGATTTTAAAACCTACAGATTTTAAAAATGACGAAATCCAGATTATGGCCTATAGTCCTGGAGGAACGTCGTTGTATGCTGATGCTGATTACTTCTCCGCTTCAAATGCCTCTTCATTAGTCGATGCGAGCGGTGTCGGACAAATGAGTAATGTCGAATTAACGAAATACCTTGCCGGGAAGGAGGTATCGATTTCTCCGTATATTTCCGAGCGCTATGAGGGTATCTCTGGTCGCACAGATAAGGAAGGCCTGAAAAATGCCTTTGAGTTGATCTATGGTTATTTTACGGAACCACGGCTGGATAGTGATGTCTTTCAGAGCACCATGACCAGAGCAAAAGGCGCATTGGAGAACAGGCTGAGCGACCCCAATAATGTCTTTTCAGATAAAGTAAAAGAGGTGCTCTATGGTAATAATGTACGGAGACAAAACCCGACAGTCGAAACGCTTACAAAGATTGATCCTAATCGTGCATTGGCAATTTATAAAGAGCGATTTGCAGATGCTTCGGATTTCGTCTTTACTATTGTGGGATCATTTGATGAAAACCAGATTAAGCCATATATTGAGACTTATCTTGCCGCTCTGCCTGCGGTCAAACGGGGAGAGAACTATAAAGATTTAAATATTCTGGAGCCAGCTAAAGGGGAGCGTGTTGTCGTGCACAAAGGCAAGGAGCAGAAGGCAAGTACACAATTGGCTTATTATGGCGACTATAGCTATAATGAAAATGAAAATGTCAATATGGAAGCTTTAGAAAGTGTATTGACGATCAAATTACTTGAACGATTGCGGGAGAAAGAAGGCGGTGTGTATGGCGTCGGTGCCCGTGCCGGTTTCAATAAACTTCCTAAAGCACGTTACGCCTTTTCAATTGGTTTTGGTTCAGCAGTGGATAAGGCGGACCCATTGATCAGCTCTGCTTTGGACGAGGTGAAAAAGATTCAGGACGAAGGGCCGGAGAAGGTGGATATTGAGAAATTTGTGGCTGAACAAAGAAGACAGAACGAATTAAACCTGCGGGAGAACGGCTATTGGCTGAATTATATCTCCAGTTCTTACCAAAATGATCTGGATATCAGTAGATATACACGTCGCACGGAAAACCTGAATAAAGTCACGCCGAAATCTGTACAGGATGTCGCGGGGAAATATTTGAAAAAAGATCGACTTTTTGAATTTATTTTGATGCC